>NZ_BAAGXT010000003.1:0-264555 GCF_054779695.1 Nocardiopsis coralliicola
GGTGCTCGGCGGCGAGCCGCCAGGCGAGCCGGGCCGGCCCGCGGCCGAGCGCCGCCGACGCCTCGCGAAGGGCCGGGCTGGGCGTGCGCGCGGCGAGCGCGGCCTGCACCGGGCCGTAGTCGGCGGGGGCGGAGCGGGCCGCATGGAGCGCGGCGACCGCGGCGGCCGCCTCGGTGACCGCGATCGAGGCGAGCCGACCCCGCAGGTACTCCGGGATCCGCTCTTCGGACAGGCCCGCCTCCAGGGCGGCCTCCAGCGTCGCGGAGTGCGCGTGGCCGCCCGTGGGCAGCCGCGCGTCGGCCAGCAGCAGGGTGCCGAGCGCTCCGGTATCGGCGGGGCGGGCCGTGCCGTCGGTGCCCACGGGTGCTCCTTTCTCTTCGGTCGGCGGGCGCACAGCCCCGGCCCGGGTGCCGCCGATGGCGGCTGTCCCCCGGGCCGAGCGGGCGAGGCTGCGCGGAAACCGCGGCGCGGGGGCGGCCCCGCGCCGTCGTGCCGGGCGGGTTCCGTGCGCGGCAGGGGGCTGCCGGTGCGGGGCGCGGCCCCGGTCAGAACAGCGAGTAGCGCTGCGCCAGCGGCAGCTCGGAGACGGGCCCGTCGGCGCCGTCCGGGTCGACATCGCGGCCGTCGATGGCCACCCGGAAGGTCTCCGGGTCCACCGTGATCTCCGGGCACGCCGTGTTGTTGGGCATGTCCGCCTTGGTCAGGCCGCGGGTGTCGGCCAGCGGAACGAGCCGCCGGCGCAGCCCGAGCCGGTCGGCGAGGCCCGCGTCCAGGGCGGCGGGCGCCGCGAAGGAGACCGACAGGTCGGCTGCGGCACCGGCGGCGATGCCGGGCCGCAGCAGCATCGGCTGGCCGGTGGGGATGGAGGCGTTGAGGTCGCCCTGGGGGGCGATGAGCACCGCACCGCCCTTCACCACCGCGGCCGGGCGGATGCCGAAGTAGGCGCGGTCCCACAGCACCAGGTCGGCGAGCTTGCCCGGCTCGATCGAGCCGACCTCGTCGCCGATGCCCGCTGCCACGGCCGGGCAGACGGTGTACTTGGCGACGTAGCGGCGGGCCCGCTCGTTGTCGGCCGGCAGCGGCGAGCCGGCCCGGCCGTGCCGCGCCTTCATCACGTGGGCGACCTGCCAGGTGCGGGTCACGACCTCGCCGGACCGGCCCATCGCCAGGGCGTCGGAGGAGGTCATGGAGATCGCGCCGAGGTCCTGGAGAAGGTCTTCGGCGGCCATGGTCGTGTCCCGGATTCGGGAGTCGGCGAACTGGACGTCGGCCTCGACGTCGGGGTTGAGGTGGTGGCAGACCATGAGCATGTCGTGGTGCTCGGCCACGGTGTTCACGGTGAACGGCAGGGTGGGGTTGGTCGAAGAGGGCAGGATGTTGTCCTCGCCCGCCACGACGATCATGTCCGGTGCGTGCCCGCCGCCGGCGCCCTCGGAGTGGAAGATGTGGATGCCGCGGCCGCGGATCGCCCCGAGGGTGTCGCCGACGTAGCCGGCCTCGTTGAGGCTGTCGGCGTGCAGCGAGACCTGGATGCCGAAGGCGTCGGCGGCGCGGAGCGCTGCGTCGATCGCGGCGGGCGTGGCGCCCCAGTCCTCGTGCACCTTGAATCCGCCGGCGCCGGCCATGACCTGCTCGCGCAGCGCCGGGAAGCCGACGGTGTTGCCCTTGCCGAGGATGACCGCGTTGACCGGCACGTCGTCCAGGGCGCGGTGCACCAGCTCCAGGTTCCACGGCCCCGGGGTGACGGTGGTGGCCTTGCTGCCTTCGGCCGGTCCGGTACCGCCGCCGATCACGGTGGTGACGCCGCTCGCGAGGCCCTCGATGAGCGCCTCGGGGTTGAGGAAGTGCACGTGGGAGTCGATGCCGCCGGCGGTGAGGATCCGGCCTTCGCCGGCCAGAACCTCGGTGCCGGGGCCGATCACCAGGTCGGGGTGGATGCCGTCGGCGGTGTCGGGGTTGCCGGCCTTGCCGACCGCGGTGATGCGGCCGCCGCGCACCCCCACGTCGGCGCGGACGATGCCCCAGTGGTCGAGCACCACGACGTTGGTGATGACCATGTCGAGGGCGCCCTCGGCGCGGGTGGCGGCGGACTGCAGCATGGATTCGCGGATCGACTTGCCGCCGCCGAAGACGGCTTCGTCGCCGCCGGCGCAGCGGTCCTCCTCGACCTCGATCCACAGGTCGGTGTCGCCCAAGCGCACCCGGTCGCCGGTGGTGGGGCCGTACAGCGCCGCATACTCGGTGCGGGGGATGCCGGTCACAGGCTGCCGCCTTCCGCTGCTGCGGCGGCGACTGCGCCGTCGGCGGCGATCACCTCTCCGGCGCTGCGCACCCGGATGCCGGGCACCATGCCGCGGCCGCCCAGGCGGACCGCCTGGACCATGCGCTCGTCGCCGGGCTGGAGGCGCAGCGAGGTGCCGGCCGGGATGTCCAACCGGAAGCCGGTGGCCAGCGAGCGGTCGCCGTCCGACCCTGCCCCGTCGGTGCTGGTGACGGCGACGGCGCCGTTGATGTCGGCGAGGTGGATGTGCGACCCGATCTGCACCGGCCGGTCTCCGTCGTTGCGCAGGACCACCGTGCGCACCTCGCGCCCGGTGTTGATGGGCACGTCGCCCTCGCCGAGGTGCAGGGCGCCGGGGGCGTCGGCGGGGTCCCCCGCCTCCGTGCCGTCCGCCGGGCGGATGGCGTGGCTGAGCGTCACGAGCTTGCGGCCGTCCGGGAAGGTGGCCTCCACCTGGACGTGGTCCACCATCTCGGGCACCCCGGGCATGACGCGGTCGGCGGTCAGCACGTGCTGGCCGTCGGCCATCAGCTGCTCGACGGTCGCGCCCTCGCGGGCGCGCTCCACCGCCCAGCAGGACAGCAGGGCGACGGCTTCGGGGTAGTTGAGCAGCACCCCGCGCTCCATCCGGTCCCGCGCAACCATTCCGGCCACGCTCAGTAGCAGTTTCTCCCGATCTGACGGGGTCAAGAACATCGATCCTCCACAGCGCACGAATAGCGCACAACGACACAGCGCACAACGAAGGCAGCCGTCGGCCAGGATGGCCGACGGAGGCGATACGGCGTTTCGAGCCGATGACAGCGGTGTGAAGACTCGTCGGAGCACGGGTACGGCTCGTCCGAGGCGTGCGGGCGTAGTGGCGGCGGCGGCACAGATCGGCGCGCGAACGGCCACGTCACAGCGGGCACGCGGGTCATCGGATCATCGGCTGATACGGAAGATAGCATGACGCCCGCGCGTGCGCGCCCCTGACCGTGTGTGACACGGCGCCGGCCACACACGACGGCGCCCCGCACACCGGTGCGGGGCGCCGTGGCCGGGTTCGGGCGGGTCGTCTCAGTCCAGGCCGAGCAGCGGCTCCAGGCCGAGGGTGAGCTGCTCGGGCAGGTCGGCCACGCGGCGCACGCCGAGCAGGACACCGGGCATGAACGAGGCCCGGTTCATCGAATCGTGGCGGATCTTCAGCGTCTCGCCGTGCGTGCCGAACACCACTTCCTGGTGCGCGATCAGGCCGGTCATCCGCAGCGCGTGCACCCGCACGCCGTCGACGTCGGCGCCGCGGGCGCCGGCGATCTCGGAGGTGGTGGCGTCGGGCATCGGTTCCGCCCCGGCGTCGGCGCGCGCCTGGGCGACCAGCTGCGCCGTGCGGTAGGCGGTTCCGCTGGGCGCGTCCGCCTTGTTCGGGTGGTGCAGCTCCACGATCTCGGCGGACTCGAAGTAGGGGGCCGCCTTGGCCGCGAAGTTCATCATCAGCACCGCGGCGATGCCGAAGTTCGGCGCGATCAGCACATGCACGCCGGGGTGCGCGGCGAGGATGTCACGCACCTCGCTGATCCGCTCCTCGTCGAAGCCGCTGGTGCCGACGACGGCGTGGATGCCGTTCTCAGCGAGCCAGCGGAGGTTGCCCATCACCGCGTCGGGGTGGGTGAAGTCGACGACGACCTCGGCTCCGCGGACCGCGTCGCGCTCGCCGGCCGCGTCGGCCATGCCGGCGAGCTCGGTGTCGGCGGCCTCGTCGACCGCCCGGACGATTTCAGACCCCATGCGCCCGCGGGCGCCGAATACTCCTACCTTGATCACGCGCCCAGCCTAGAGGACCGGCCCGCTCTGCTCAGCGGCTCCGCCGGGCGCGTGCCCTGTTGCCCTCCTCCCACTCGGCTGCGGCGGCCCCGGCGGCGCAGCCGGGGCCGGCTTGGGCGCGGCGGCACCCGTTCCGGCCGGTCCCGCTGACAAGATCCCAGGTGGAGGCATGCGGGGGCGGCCCGCGGCAGGCGAGCGAACGGAGGAGTGTCGATGCTGCAGGGGCACGGGGCGCTGCGGTCCGGTCCGACCGCGGCGGTGGCCGGCGCGCTGGTTCTGGCCGCCGCGGGCTGTTCGGGCGCGGGCGGCGGAAGCGCCGGGGGCGCGCAGGACGCCGCGATGGACGCGTCCCCTTCCGCGGGCGGCGGAAGCGGGATGGTCTACGTCCTGGACAACGCCGAGGAGAACACGGTGACGGCGTACAAGCCCACCAACGACGGCAGCCTGCGGCCGGCGGGCAGCACGCCGACCGGCGGCGCCGGAACGGGCGAGCCGGCCGAGTCGCAGGGCGCGCTGCAGCTGTCGCCGGACGGGAAGTGGCTGTTCGCCGTCGACGCGGGCAGCCGCGAGGTGTCGGTGCTGCGCACCGGCGACGGAGCGCCGGAGGCGGTACACCGGGTGCGGATGGACGAGGGCACCCCGGTCAGCATCGACGCGACGGCGAGCCGGCTGGTGGTGCTGACCGCGGGCGGCGGTGCGGACCCAGCGGTGCACTCCTATGCCGTGGACGGTGAGGGCAAGCCCGCACCCGCCGGCCAGCCGCAGCCGATCAACGCGGCCGACGCCGAGCCGACGCAGGTGGCGCTCTCCTCGGACGGGCGCAGCGCGGTGGTCGCCGAGCGCGCCACGGATACGCTGACGACCTACGACGTGGCGGAGAACGGCGAACTGTCCGCTCCCCGGACGCTGCCCTCCAGCGGCAGCGAGCCCTTCGGCCTGGCGTTCTCGCCCTCCGACCCGGAACTGCTGGTGTCCACGGCCGGAGCCGGTGACGGCACCGCTGCGGCCTACACGGTCCGGGCCGGCTCGCTGGAGTCGCAGGGCGAGGCGATCGGCGCAGGCGTGCGCGACCCGCGCGGTGCCGCCCTCTCCTCGGACGGGCACGTCTACGTGGCAGGCCACGGCAGCGGAACGCTGGCCCCGATGGAGGTCACCGCAAGCGGCCCCGAGCCGATGGGCGACCCCGTCGAAGCGGGTCCGAACACCTTCGACGTCGCCCTCAACGAAGAGGCCGGCTCCGTCTACGCCCTCGCCGACGACGGCATCCACACCTACGCCGTCAACCCCGACGGCACCCTGACCGGCGGCGGCATCACCGCTCTGGCCGCCCCGGCGGCCGGCATCGCGGCCGGGCAGTAGAGAGGCGGCGCAGGGCCCCGGGAGAACGAACTCGCGACATAAAGAAATGGACGGCTTCGCCGGCCGCCTTTCCGCGATGTCCCGGCGCTTCAGGATGGGTGCGCGGCCAGAGTTCCTTCTGGTCGCGGGCTCGGACGGCTGAGACCGCAGGCTCCCGCTTCTCGGTAGCCGGCCACCGATGATCAGTGCGTCGGACAAGCGTAGAAACGACAGCAACGGCGCGGCACAGCTGGGGCCCGGGCGGGCCGCGTGGCGGGCGCGGGGGCAAATGCCAGGAAAACGAACACCGCAACGGGGGCCTGCAAAACACCGCCCAGTCAGAAGACGCCCTGCCCCTACAGGCCCTGCGCGGCGAGCCCGATCTAGCGCCACGCCGACCTGCACAAACACGGAGCCACACAGCGCGGCGCTGCCCGGTTCCCGCCCACCCGCCTTTTCCGCGCCCGGTCGACGCGAAGGCGCGGGCCGTGGCGTCGCATTGGCCGCTTTTGGGCGATATGGGGCGGGAGAGGCTGCACCGCCCCGCACAAAGGAACGCGATGCCCTCCTGCGCGTGGGCTCCCACGCCGGACACCCGGGATCCGTCAGTGATCGGCGACCGGTTGGGGCCGATATCTCGCCACGCAGAGTGAAGATGGCCCGGTGAATGGGCCGCGGAGCGGTCACGCCCCCGGATTCCGCGCATCCGCCCTCGAAAAGGCGGGAGTCGTGGCCCCGGTGCGGTGCTACCAGCGGTTCGCGGACCACCCACCCGCACCCGGCCCGCCAGCCGCGGCGCCTGCAGCCCCTGCGGCCCCCCACTGTTCACACCCGTCACACCAGCCCCGACTGGCACCCGGCCTCCCTCGCACGGGAGGCCGCAACCTCTCCCGCCTCTGCAAGCACACCCGCCCCGCGACACGCCCGCGCCCGGCCGCCGACCGAGGGCCCGGGTCCCCGCACCGTCGCTGCCGCCTTTCGCCTCTGCGACGCGCTGACCAGCGGACAGCCGGCTACCGAGGGGCGGGAGCCCTCGGTCTCAGCCGATGCCCCGCGACCAGCAGCACACCAGGCCGCACACCGGTCCCGCAGCGGCGGGACGGAGTGAGAGGGACTACCGGCGCAGCCTCCGTTGCCTTGATGCAGCCGTCACTCCACCGCGGGGCGGGCGAGGAGGAGGGCGAAGTCGCCGTCGGGGTCGGTCCACCAGTGGGTGAGGGCGAGGCCGGCGGCGGCGAGGTCGGCGGACAGGGTGGTGCGGCGGAACTTGGCGGAGATTTCGGTGCGCATCTCCTCGCCGTCGGCGAAGGCGGCCTCCAGGTCGAGGTCCTTGACCCGGACGCGCTGGGCGCCGCGGGCGCGTAGGCGCATTTCGATCCACTCGCGCTCGGCGTCCCAGACGGCGACGTGGTCGAACCGGTCCGGTTCGAAGTCGGCTTCCAGCTCGCGGTTGACCACCCGCAGCACGTTCCGGTTGAACTCCGCGGTGACGCCGCGCGCGTCGTCGTAGGCGGCGACCAGCCGCGCCGGGTCCTTGACCAGGTCGGCACCGAGGAGCAGGGCGCCCCGGCCGCCGGATCCAGGGGTGATGAGGCGCCGGAGCCGGGACAGGAAGGCGATCCGCGGCTGCGGCGGCAGGTTGCCGATGGTCGACCCGAGGATGGCCACCGTCTGCGCTCCGGGCGGGAGCACGTCCAGCTGCGTCTCGAAGTCGGCGGCGTGGCCGGAAACCTCCAGGCCCGGATAGTCGGCCGCGATCCGGGCGGCCGCGTCGGCGAGGAAGTCGCCGCTGACGTCGACCGGCAGGTAGCGGGCGCCCGGGCCGGCGGCGGTGAGGGCGTCCAGCAGCAGCCGGGTCTTCTCGCCGGAGCCGGCGCCCAGCTCGACCAGGACCCGGTTGCCGGCCGCCGCCATGATCTCCGCTGCGCGCTCGCGCAGGATCCCCGCCTCAGCGCGGGTCGGGTAGTACTCGGGCAGCCGGGTGATCTCGTCGAACAGGACGCTGCCCCGCTCGTCGTAGAACCACTTCGGCGGCAGCTCCTTCGGCTCCGCTGCCAGGCCGGCCGCGACGTCGCGGCGGAGTGCCCGGCCGAGATCGTCCGGGGTCAGATGGCGCGCGATGTCGGCCACGGGTCCTCCGATGTCGGGTGCGGGTGCTCGGTGTCCGCCGGCTGTCCGTCCAGCTGTTCCGTGCGCTGCGCTGTACCGCTGCCGCCGGCGGGATGTTCCGGTGCGCTGGGAGGTTCCAGACCGACCGCTGTCCACGGGGGCGCGGCGCCGGCGGCCAGCGCGGACAGCGGCGCCCAGCGCACGCCGCCGGCGTCGGCGACGACCACCGAGCCCTCGGGCAGCCGACGCCAGGCCGAGTGGTTGTCGAGCGGCTCCGAGGAGAGCACGGTGCCGCCGGCTCCGTCGCCGGAGGGGAGACCGCCTGGTCCGGACGCGGCCGCCCGGGACTCCACGCCGGAGGGCTCCAGCCGGCCGGCGTAGAGCGTGTCGCCGCTGACCACCGCGGCGAGGCGGGCGCCGTCCGCGGCGAGCAGGGTGTACCGGCCGCGCGCCGCGGCCGCGGCGCGCACCGCTGCGCGCGCCAGCCCGGCCGCCGTGTCCGCGCCCGCCAGCCAGCACCGGACCGCCTCGGCGAACACCGCAGCCGAGTCGACCGGCGCGCGGGTATCCAGCACGTCCGGCACCGGAGCGCCGAGTGCGGCGAACAGCGCGGCGTCGTCGTCGGCCGCGCCGTTGTGGCTGAAGAGCCGGCCGGCGCCGCGGAACGGCTGCGCTCCGGACTCGTCGGAGCCGAACCCGGGGGTGGCGTCGCGGACGGCCGCCACCGCACACTGCGCGGTCAGCGCGCTAGCCGCGTCGGCGAACGACGCGTCCCCCCAGATCGGAAGCGACCGGCGGTACCGGAGCGGGGCGCCGGGGGCCGGCGGCGGACCGGGGTACCAGCCGGCGCCGAAGCCGTCGGCGTTGACGGTGCCGTTCCGCTGCTCGCGCGGCGCGTACGCCTGGTGCTCCAGCGCGTGCGGCCGGCCGTACAGCAGTGCGGCCAGGGACGCCGGCGGGCCGAGGTAGGCCAGGTGGCGGCACATCAGCCCGCCTCCGCTTCGCCCGGAGCGCCCGCACCCGGCGGTGCCGTGCGGGCGAGCCGGAAGCCGCTGAAGATCTGGCGGCGGATCGGCAGGTCCCAATTGCGGAAGGTGCCCCGCACCGCGGTGGGATCGGTGGCCCAGGAGCCGCCGCGCAGCACCCGGTAGCCGTCGCCGAAGAACACTTCGGAGTACTCGCGGTAGGGGAACGCGGCGAAGCCCGGGTAGCCGTCGAACGCGGTCGCGGTCCACTCCCAGACATCGCCGATGAGCTGGCGGACGCCGAGCGGCGAGGCGCCGTCCGGGTAGCAGCCGGCCGGTGCGGGGCGGAGCCGCCGCTGACCGAGGTTGGCCTGGTCGGGCCCCGGGTCGGTGTCGCCCCACGGGTAGCGGCGGGACCGGCCGGCAGCGGGGTCCCAGCGCGCCGCCTTCTCCCATTCGGCCTCGGTGGGCAGGCGGCGGCCGGCCCAGCGGGCGTGGGCCTCGGCCTCGTAGAAGCTCACGTGCTGGACGGGCTCGCCGGGCGGCAGCGGTTCAATGCGGCCGAAGCGGCGGCGGAGCCAGCCGCCGCCGTCGCGGCGCCAGAACGCGGGGGCCTCGGCCCCCCGCTCGCACCGCCAGGCCCAGCCGGCGGTGCTCCACCAGCGGCGGTCGGTGTAGCCGCCGTCGGCGATGAAGGCGGCGTGTTCGGCGTTGGTGACCGGGCGGACGGCCAGGTAGAACGCCGGCACATGCACGGTGTGGGCGGGCCGCTCGTTGTCGTAGGCCCACGGGTCGGCGGTGGTGCCCATGGTGAACGGCCCGCCCGGCACGAGGACTTCACCGGGGCCGGCCGGGTCTGCCTGGCCGGGCGCCGGCCCGGGGGCGGCCTCGTCCAGGACGGGTGCGCCCCTGCGCAGCTGGTGGGTGGCGAGCATGGTCTCGTCGTGCTGGTGCTCGTGCTGGATCACCATCGCATAGACGAAGCCGCCGGCGCTGAGGCCGCCGCGTTCGGCGAGCGGCGCCCGCTCCAGGGTGCCGAGGACTTCGCGGCGCACCCGCGCGTTGTACTCGCTCGCCTCGCCGGGCCGCAGCAGCGGCAGCTGGACCCGGTCGGCACGCGGGTTCTCGAAGGCGTCGTAGAGGACGTCGATGTCCGGCCGGAGCGCGTCCCGGCCCGCGGCGGCGCGCAGCAGCCACTGCTCCTCGTAGTTGCCGACGTGGGCGTAGTCCCACACCAGCGGCGACATGAGCGGCGAGTGCTGCGCGGTGAGCTCGTCCTCGTCGAGCGCGTGCACGGTGAGGCCCTCGCTGCGGCGGCGGACGCCCTCCAGTTCCTCGGCCAGCCGCGCTCGCAGCTGTTCGGGATCCTCGGCCGGCGCGATCGCGCCGAGCAGCTGTTCGGACGGTTCAGTCATCGGCTCCTCCTCGATGGGCGGACGGATTTCCGTCCACCGCACGCACGGGTCGGGTTCGGCGCGGCCGGATCCACGGGCGGCCCGTGGCGGTAACCGCCGGCGGGTTCGTTGCGCACGCCGCGGACGGCGGGGCCGCTCCTGCTCCGGCCGCCGCAGGCGGCTGCGGGAACCGCGGGACGCGCCCGGCACGCGGGATCGGCGGCCAGGCGGGGCCGCTGGCCGCGCAGCCGCGGCACCGCCGGCCCGCCGGTCCGCGCCCGGATGCCCGCGGTGGCGGGGGTCCCGGCTGCCGGGCCGCGGAGCGTCGGCCGGTCCGGGGATCTTCGGGCAGCGCAAGCGGGCCGCTGCGGCGGATGGGGCAGGCGGTGAAGCTGGTTAGCCATGGGGCTCCTCGGCGGAGTGCGGGGCGGCGGAGTGCGCCGGTCAGCTGGCACCCAGAACGCTGGGCGCGGGCACGCGGTCCGCGTCGTCGGCCGGGCAGCGGGACCGCTCGGTGTAGCGGTCCCGGTAGGCGTCGACGAGGGCGGCCAGTGGCAGGGCTCCCGCGCGGGACAGGGCGGCGGACGCGGCAGCGAAGCAGGTGCGGGCGGCAGCGGCCAGCGGCGGGTCGCCGAGTGCGTCTCGGGCGGCCCGCAGCCATAGGCCGGTGCTGCCGTCCGCCGCCCCCGGGCCGTGCAGCAGGTGTACGGCCCGCTCGGCCTCTTCAGCGGCTGCAGCGTCGTCGAGCAGGGCCGCGGCGACGGCCAGCGGCACCGGCCACCAGGGCGCCGGCAGGGCGTCGATCATGCGCAGCTCGTACCAGCCGCGCGGCCGAACCGGCGGGAAGAGCATGCTCAGGTGCAGTTCCAGGTCGTCGGTGCCGGGCGGCCGGGGGCCGCCGCCGGCGATCCACTCGGCGAGCGTCATGCCGCCGGGCAGCCACGGGCCGTCGTCGCTGCGGACCGCCATGACGCGGGCGCGCAGCGCGTAGTCGGTCCAGGCCGCCACCGGATCGGTGCCGCCGACGGGGCGGGTGCGGTCCGCGTCGATGCCGGCCCACACCGCCCACCGCGCGGAGCGCCAGCCGGTCGGGCCGCCGCGCCAGACCGGGGAGTTGGCGAATGCTGCGGTGAGCACCGGCCCGAGGCGGTGCAGCAGCCGCCAGCGCCGCGCGGCGTCCGCCGGGTCGGCGCCGATATCGAGGCAGACCTGCAGGGACGCGGTGGAGCACATCATGGTGCGGCCGCTGGGGCCGCCGGCGTCGAAGTAGCGCTCCATGGCGGTGTAGCGCTCGACCTGGAGCTGGCGGTGCGGCGGGCGCAGCGGGTCGAGGCCGCAGCCTTCGAGGCGCAGGCCGGCTCCGGTGAGCGCTGCGGTGAGATGGGCGAGGTCCGCGTCGAGGGCGGCGTGCGCCGCGGCGGGCCCCTGCAGCGGCGGGGAGCTGAGCTCGACCTGGCCGCCGGGTTCGAAGGTGACGGTGCTCCCGGCCGGAGGTGGTCCGGCCGCCTCGACGAGGGTGCGGAGCAGGGTGAGCGGAACGGGGCGTTCGGGTGCGCCGGGGTCTCTGACCAGCCATTCGGCCTCGGCTCCGACGAGCCCCGGAGGGCCGTTCTTGAAGCAGATGCCCTTGATGTAGTCGTGGACGTCGCTCTCGGTCAGCCGGTGCATGACCGACTCCCTTCGCTGGAGTGCCGCGCGCGCTGCCTGCGCGGACGGATTCGCTGCGCCGGGTCCCCCGCTTGCGCCGGAAACGTCCATGCCCGGGCGCGGGCCGGCGAGAACCTCGCCGGCGGCGGAAACCGCCGGAGCGGCGGCCCGCCGCTGTCCGCTTCTGTTACGCGAGCGGCGCGTGGTAGGTCTCGGCAGCCAGCGTGAACCCCGAACCCCAGAGGAACGCCTGCTGCTGGGCGTGGCCGGGCGCGACGCTGACGACGAGCCGCTGCGCCCCTGCCTTGAGCAGCCTCCTGCGGGCGCTGTGCAGCAGCGCGGAGCCGACACCCGCCCAGGGCGCGTCGTCGGCGAGCACGAGCGCGTCGATGCGGCCGACGGGCCCGGGTGCCGGGTATCCGGCCGGCGGCCTGCCGATGCCGGCGCTGAGGTAGCCGCCGACGGCGCCGCGGTAGAGGGCCAGCAGGACCAGCACCGAGGCGTCGGCGACCTGCGCGGAGATGCGCGAACGCCAGGTTTCGGCTCCGTCGGCGAGCGCGGTCCCGTGCAGTGCGAGGCGCGCCAGCGCCCCGGTGTCGCCCGCGCTCGCCCGCCGCACGGTGATCCGGGTTTCGGTCGTCATCGTCGACCCCGTTTCTCCCAGCCGAACCACATACAGTCCGGTTTGTCCCCCAATGGGGCGTCTTTCACCCCTCCGGCTGCCGGCGCCTCCCCGACCCGCCGCGCCCGGACCAGCGCAGACCCGCGCCCGCGGCGCGCCGCCCGGGCTTCACGCCGAACCTGCCGTGATGCTTCAGAACGGCGGCACGCGCCGCGCTTCGGCCGGATCTTCCACGGGACTTCTCGTCCGCCGCACCGACCACCGCCGTCCTGCTGCCAGCGGCGAAAGGCCAGCCCGAGCGTCCGCCTGCCGACCGGACTCCGGCGGCAGGGCGACCCCGGCGTCCTCGTCCAGCACCCCCCGCACCGGATGGTGCACCCGCCGCAGGCACTGCCCCGGCCTCGGAGGCCAGGTCACACCGGACAACGCCGCTGCGCTCAGATCCCGCGGACACCCGGGCCGGATGGCGCCGGCCCCGCCGCGACGCTCCGGAAGGACCGGCCCCGCACGCTGCGGACCGATCCGCCGCCCCCACGCAGCCTTGCACTCCGTCGTCCGCGCGCTCGCTCCGCTCCGCGGCCCCCGCCCAGCACTCCGCCTGCCGCTGCGCTGCCGAGCGGCCGTCACCTCCACGCGCCGGAGCCGAGCCACGGGGACACCGGTGAACCAAGGCCGGCGAAGGGAGTCAGGGCGGGTTTTCCTGCCGAGGAGAGGAGAACGCCGCGAGGGGCGTGCCAGGGCTCCGCGCAGCAGGACAGCTGCTCACCAAACACGCCCTGGGGCAGGCGGGAACGGCGGGAGGCGGGGCACGGGGAGAATGGGTCTCGGGTGCCGCACGTGCAGACTGGGGCGCGTCACCGGACTACTTACGGAGGGGCGATGTCGGAGGGGCTGGAGCCGCGCGACGGAGGCGCGGCACTGCGGGCACTGGTGGACGGCCGCTGGGGCGGCGTGCGGGCGTGGGCGCGGGAGGCGCTCACCGGCGAGGAGTTCGCTCCGGTCGCCGGGCTCGGGATGGCGGAGCACCGGGAACGCGTGTCCGGGCAGTTGGCGGCGCTCGCGCAGACGGAGATGCCCGCCTTCGGCTTCCCCGAGCGCGTCGGCGGGAAGGACGACGTCGGCGCCTCCGTCGTGGCGTTCGAGATGCTGGTGTGCGACCTGTCGCTGATGGTCAAGGTCGGCGTGCAGTGGGGCCTGTTCGGCGGCGCCATCACCGCCCTCGGCTCGGACCGCCACCACGACGCCTACCTCCCCGGCGCCATCTCACTGGAGACGCCCGGCTGCTTCGCGATGACCGAGACCGGGCACGGGTCGGACGTGCAGGGGCTGCGCACCACCGCCGACTACGACCCGGACACCGAAGAGTTCGTCCTGCATACGCCGGATGACGCGGCCCGCAAGGACTACATCGGCAATGCCGCCCGCGACGGACGCGCCGCGGTCGTCTTCGCGCGGCTGCGCACCCGCGGCGAGGACCACGGCGTGCACGCCTTCTACGTGCCGATCCGCGACGCCGGCGGCGCTCCGCTGCCCGGGGTCGCCATCGGCGACTGCGGGCCCAAGGGCGGCCTCAACGGCGTCGACAACGGACGGCTCTCCTTCGACCGGGTGCGTGTTCCGCGCGCCGATCTGCTCGACCGCTACGGCGCGGTGGCGGCGGACGGCACCTACTCCAGCCCGATCGAGAACCCCAGCCGCCGCTTCTTCACCATGCTCGGCACCCTCGTGCGCGGCCGCATCAGCGTGGCCGGCGGCGCCGGCACGGCCGCCCGTACGGCGCTGGCGATCGCGGTCCGCTACGCCGAGGAGCGGCGCCAGTTCGACGGGCCCGGCGGCGAAGTCCCGCTGCTCGACTACCGGGCGCACCAGCGCCGGCTGCTGCCCCGGCTGGCCCGCTCCTACGCGCTCGGCTTCGCCCAGGAGGAGCTGGTCGCGGCGCTGCACGACCACTCCACCGGCGCCCGTCCGCTGTCCGAGCACGACCGGCGCGAGCTGGAGTCGCGCGCGGCCGGCCTGAAGGCGGTCGCCACCTGGCAGGCGCTGGACACCCTCCAGACCTGCCGCGAGGCGTGCGGCGGCGCCGGCTACCTGGCGGAGAACCGGCTGACCGGCCTGCACGCCGACACCGACGTCTTCGCGACGTTCGAGGGCGACAACGTGGTGCTGCTGCAGCAGCTCGCCAAGGGCCTGCTCACGGACTACCGGGACGCGTTCGGCGACCTGAACACGCTGCGGATGGCCCGGTACGTGGCCGGCCAGGTGCTGGAGGGCGTCGTGGAGCGCACCGCGGCGCGGTCGCTGATCGAGCGGCTGGTCGCGGCGGCGCCGGGCCGCGGCGACGAGGCCGACCTGTACGACCGCGGGTGGCAGCTGCGGCTGCTGGAGGACCGCGAGGAGCACACCGTCTCCGGACTCGCGCGCCGCCTGCGCCGCGCGTCCGGCGGCGGCGAGCAGCAGGCGTTCGACGTGTTCAACGAGGCGCAGGAGCACGTGCTCAAGGCGGCGCGGGTGCACGTGGACCGGGTGGTGCTGGAGGCGTTCGTCGCGGCGATCGACCGGTGCACCGACCCGACCACGGCCAAGCTCATGGCGCGCGTCTGCGACCTGTACGTGCTGAGCATCGTCGAGGAGGACCGCGCCTGGTTCCTCGAGCACGAGCGGCTGTCGGGCACCCGCGCCAAGGCGGTCTCGGCGGCGGTGGACGAGCTCTGCCGCGGGCTGCGCCCGCACGCGCGCACCCTCGTCGACGGGTTCGGGCTGCCCGACGCCTGGCTCGCGGCGCCGATCATCCTCGGCGACGAAGCCGAGCGCCAGCGCGTCCAGCGCGCCAACAACGCCGCTGACCCGCTCGGCACTTCCTGACCCACCGCACGTCCCGGCCCGCCGCCCGCCTTCGCGGCGGCGGGCCCCGCGGCGGCCGGGCCGCCCGCGACGCCCGCTCCCCGGCCGGGCTCAGAGGGCCGCACCGGCCCGCTCTCCCGGCGCACGGACGACAGGCCTGCCTGCTCAGCCGCTCGTGCGCGGCGAGCCGGCAGCACCGCCGCACGGAGCGGGACAGCCCCGGTCCGCCACCTGGACTGCGGCGGGCCGCGCAGCGGTCCAGGCGCGCGCCACCCGGCCGCCCGGCCGACCCCAGCCCACTCAGCCCGCCGCGGAAACGCCTCGCGGCCGGACGGCTCCCGACCCGGCCGCCCCCGGGCACGCCAGCGATCGCAGGACCGCTCCTCCCCCGCGGCGACCGGCCGTGCCACGGGGCCGGCAGCGCCACTGGGCGCTGCGCGGACCGCCCCGCCTGCGGACCCGCCGCGGGGGACCGCGGTGGGCATGCCGCCGCCGCTGGCCCGGGGGCGGCCGGGGGCTCCGCCTCCCTGTACGACTGGAGGTTCTTGCCCGCCGCGCCGCCTCCGGCCGAAGGCCCGCAGGTGCCGCAGCCCGGCCGGGAGGCGCCCGGCCCCGGCACCCGCCGGCGGCGCGCCCCCTCAGCGGATGCGCTCCGGCTGCGGCGCCGTTCGCCCCGGCGCACCGCTCAGCGCACCGGGGCTCGCCGCCGGCCTCCGTCAGCCCTCCAGCACGGTGCGGACACCGCGGGCGATCTCCAGGTCTTCGCGGGCGGTGATGACGAGGGTGCGCACGGCGGCCCCCGGAGCGGTGATGTCGGCGTCGCCCTGGGCGGCCTCGTTGGCGGCGGTGTCTAGGTGCACGCCGAGGAAGCCGAGGGAGTCGGCCGCGCCGGCGCGGACCCGCGGGTGGTGCTCGCCGACGCCCGCGGTGAACACCAGGGTGTCCAGGCCGCCCAGCGCCGCGGCCATCGCGGCGATCTTGGCGCGCAGCCGGTGCAGGTAGACGTCGAGGCCGAAGCGGGCGTCGGCGTCGCCGGCGTCGATCCGCTCGGCGACCGCGCGCATGTCGGAGTCGCCGGTCAGCCCGCGCAGGCCGCCGCCGCGGTTGAGGCCCTCCGACACTTCGGCGGCGTCCAGGCCGCCGTACTCCAGCAGCCACAGCAGCATTCCCGGGTCGGCGTCGCCGGACCGGGTCGCCATGACGAGCCCTTCGGTCGGCGTGAAGCCCATGGTGGTGTCGGTGCTGATGCCGTCGCGCACCGCCGCCAGCGAGGCCCCCGCGCCGAGGTGGGCCACGACGAGCCGGCCCGCGCTGGGCCGGCCGAGCAGTTCGGCGGAGTGCCGCGCCGAGTAGGCGTGCGAGAGGCCGTGGAAGCCGTACCGGCGGAGTCCGAACCGCTCGCTCCAGGCGGCCGGCACGGCATAGCTGCGGGCGGCCTCCGGCAGCGTCGCGTGGAAGGAGGTGTCGAACGCGGCGACGTGCGGCACGTCCGGCAGCACTGCGCGGGCCGCCTCGATTCCGGCGAGCGACTTGGGCAGGTGCAGCGGCGCCAGGACCGACAGCTCCCGCAGCCGGCCGACCACCGCGCTGTCGATCAGGGTGGGCCCCTGGTAGTCGGGGCCGCCGTGCACGACGCGGTGTCCCACGGCGTCGACGTGCGGCAGGTCGGACAGCGCCGCGTGCAGCTGCTCCTCGGTCAGGTTGCCGCCGCTCAGTTCGACGGTCTGGCGGCCGATCTCCTCGTCCCGCGGGTCCAGGACGGACAGCTTCACGCTGCTCGACCCGGTGTTGATGATCAGCACCTGCAGTCCCATACCGTTGGCCTCCGCTTCCGTGCCCGTGCCGCCCTGGCGCTCCCCTGCTGCTGCGGCACCCCTGCCGCGTCCGCGAGGCGGGCGCTGCGGTGCCGCTGCTCCCGCGCCGTCCCTACGTTGCACGGGCGGGGCCGTCCGGGCGAGGGACGCGCCGGTGCGCCCCCATCCCCTGATAGCCGACCCCGGCCGCCCTGCCCAGGGCTCCCCGGCCGGTGCGCAGTCCCCCCGAGCCCCGCGCTTCCCCTCCGGGACGTGCGCCCCGCACGCACCGCGGTGGGGCGGCCCCGCCCGGACCCGCCCCACCGCTCCCCCACTGCCCGAAGTCCGGGCTAGCGCTGCCGGATGCAGCCACGCACATCACGCATGCGCTGAACAGAGACACCGCGCCGCCTCCGCCCCCTAGCCCCGCCACGTCCAGTCACGCACATCCGGAGCATCCTCACCGAACTCCCGGGCATAGGCCCCGGCACCGCAACCGCTCGTCACGCATGCGCTGGAACAGAGACACCGCGCCGCCTTCGCCCCCTAGCCCCGCCACGTCCAGTCACGCACATCCGGAGCATCCTCACCGAACTCCCGGGTGTAGGCCCGGCACCGCAACCGCTCGTCATGCATGCGCTGGGACAGGTGCGCCGCCTTCGCCGCCAGCCCGGGAACGCGGTCGATGACGTCCATGACCAGGTGGAACCGGTCGAGGTCGTTGAGCATCACCATGTCGAACGGCGTGGTGGTGGTGCCCTCCTCCTTGTAGCCGCGGACATGCAGGTTGCCGTGGCCGTTGCGCCGGTAGGTGAGGCGGTGGATGAGCCACGGGTAGCCGTGGAACGCGAAGATCACCGGCTTGTCGGTGGTGAACAGCGCGTCGTAGGCGCGCTCGGTCATACCGTGCGGGTGCTCTTCGGCGGGCTGCAGCCGCATCAGGTCGACGACGTTGACCACGCGCACCCGCAGCTCCGGCAAGTGGGTGCGGAGCAGGTCGGCGGCGGCGAGGGTCTCCAGCGTCGGCACGTCGCCGGCGCAGGCGAGTACGACGTCGGGGTCGTCGCCGCCGTCGGTGCTGGCCCACTCCCAGATGCCGGCGCCGCGCGTGCAGTGCGCGATGGCCTGCTGCATGGGCAGGTAGCTCAGCTGCGGCTGCTTGCCCGCGACGACGACGTTGATGTAGTCGCGCGAGCGGAGGCAGTGGTCGTAGGTGGACAGCAGCGTGTTGGCGTCCGGCGGCAGGTAGACCCGGATGATCTCGGGGTCCTTGTTCATCACGTGGTCGATGAAGCCGGGGTCCTGGTGGCTGAACCCGTTGTGGTCCTGGCGCCACACGTGCGAGCTCAGCAGGTAGTTGAGCGACGCCAGCGGCCGGCGCCACGGAATGTCGCGGCAGGTCTTCAGCCACTTGGCGTGCTGGTTGACCATGGAGTCGACGATGTGGATGAACGCCTCGTAGCTGTTGAAGAGCCCGTGCCTGCCGCTGAGCAGGTACCCCTCCAGCCAGCCCTGGCACTGGTGCTCGCTGAGCACCTCCATGACGCGGCCGCCGGGCGCGAGGTCCTCGTCGGTCGGCAGCACCGGCATGTCCCAGGCCCGGTCGGTGGCCTCGAAGACGGCGTTGAGCCGGTTGGACTTGGTTTCGTCCGGCCCGAAGATGCGGAAGTTGCTGCCGTTGGCGCGGACGACGTCGCGCAGGAACCCGCCGAGGACGCGCGTCGCCTCGTGCTGCACCGCTGCGGGCTCGGGCACGTCGACGGCGTAGTCCCGGAAGTCGGGCAGGGTGAGCTCCTTGAGCAGCAGCCCGCCGTTGGTGTGCGGGTTGGCGCTGATCCGGCGGTCGCCCTCGGGCACGAGCTCCAGGCATTCGGGGCGCGGCGCGCCGTCGGAGTCGAACAGCTCCTCGGGCCGGTAGGAGCGCATCCACTCCTCCAGCTGGGCGAGGTGGCCGGGGTTGGTGCGCACCTCGGCCAGCGGCACCTGGTGTGCGCGCCAGGTGCCCTCCACCGGCAGGCCGTCGACCTCCTGGGGCCCGGTCCAGCCCTTGGGTGTGCGGAACACGATCATCGGCCAGCGGACGCCGCCGGCCTCGCCGTCGGAGCGGGCGCGGCGCTGGATCTCGGCGATCTCGGTGAGGGCGCGGCCGAATACCTCGGCGGCCTCCCGGTGCAGGACGCCGGGCTCGCTGCCGGACAGGAAGTAGGGGCGGTAGCCGTAGCCCTCCATCAGGGACGTGAGTTCGCGGTCCGACATCCGCGCAAGGACCGTCGGGTTGGCGATCTTGTAGCCGTTGAGCTGCAGGATCGGCAGGACGGCCCCGTCGGTCACCGGGTCGAGGAACTTGTTGGAGGTCCAGCTGGCCGCGAGCGGGCCGGTCTCGGCCTCGCCGTCGCCGACGACGGCGGCGACCACCAGGTCGGGGTTGTCGAACGCGGCGCCGTAGGCGTGCGAGAGCGCGTAGCCGAGTTCGCCGCCCTCGTGCAGGGAGCCCGGCGTCTCGGGCGCGTAGTGGCTGGGCACTCCGCCGGGGAAGGAGAACTGGCGGAAGAGCCGCCGCATGCCCTCGGCGTCCTGGGTGACCTGCGGGTAGACCTCGGTGTAGGTGCCGTCGAGCCAGGCGGCGGCGACGCCGGCCGGGCCGCCGTGGCCGGGCCCCATGATCCAGATCAGGTCGGTGCCGCGCCGTGCCACCTGGCGTGACAGGTGCGCGTAGATGAAGTTGAGACCGGGCGTGGTACCCCAGTGGCCGAGCAGCCGCGGCTTGATGTTCTCCGGCCGCAGCGGCTCGCGCAGCAGCGGGTTGTCCAGCAGATAGATCTGCCCCACCGACAGGTAGTTCGCGGCCCGCCAGTAGAGGTCGACCGCCCGGAGGTCCGCCTCACTCAGCGGGTCCTGGGCCGGAACCTCGATCGTGGTCATTGCTCCCCCTTCGCTCGCGGCATCGGCGTCGCGGCTCCCGCTGTCCTACCCGCACGACCGCGCGCGTATGGTCGGCCGAAGGTCATCGCATCACCGGCCCGAGATGTTGGAATTGCCGCCTTTCGACCAACGGGCGGACGCGACACGCCCGGCGCCCCGCACCGGCGCCAGACCCGGGCCGAATTCCGCCGCCGGCACCGCGCCGTGCCGCTTGACCCGGAGCACACACCTGCGGGGGTAGGTTGGCGGGGGATGAGTACCGATCCCGAATCCAACGACACCCGCGCCAACGGCAGCGCCGCCGCAACCGACGTGGACGGCGCCGCGCCCGGCAGCGGCGACACCGCAGCCCCGACCGCCGGCGGATCGACCGCCGCGGGCTCGGCAGCGAACGGCTCGCCGTCGTTCGCCGGCCCCGCCACCGCGGTCGACGACCCGCCGGCCGAGAGCCGGCTCGCCCCCGAGGACTCCGCCGCCGACGGCGACGCTTCCGCAGCGGCCGAAGGAGCAGAGGAGGGCGCCGTCTCCGCTCCGGCGTCCGCCGCCCGCCGCACCCCGGGGGTGCTGTCCGCCGAGATGTTCTCCATCGCCGGCGCGTTCGCGCTGCTCGGCTCGCTGATCGGCACCCGGGTGGTGGAGCTGGCCGCCTCGGTCACCGCCGCCTCGCAGGAGGGCATGATCAAGACGATGGCCGCCGGCGACGGGGTGTTCGCCCTGGTCGCCGTTGTGCTGTCCGGTGCATCCCTGATCGCGGCCGGTTCCGGCACCCGCACCTGGACCCGCTGGCTGGCCGGGGCCGTGCTGCTCGTCGGCGTGCTGCTCGTCGCGACCGCCGCGGCCACCTACCTGCTGGTGCCGCCGCCGGCGCCGCCGCAGCCGATGGTGCCCGGCATGGGCGGCTGATCTGCCCGGGCTGCGGCCCGGATCCGACTCTGACCTGCGCGGCGGGCGCCTTCGGGCGCCCGCCGCTCCCGTGTCCGCCCCCTGGCGCGGCCGGGTCAGTAGGACTTGGGCAGGCCGAGCGAGTGCTGCGCCACGTAGTTGAGGACCATTTCGCGGCTGACCGGCGCGATCCGGGCCAGGCGCGCGTTGGCAACGGCCGCCCCCAGACCGAACCCGGACGCCAGCCCGTTGCCGCCGAGCGTCTGCACGGCCTGGTCGACGGCGCGCACACCGGCCTCGGCCGCGGCGTACTTCGCCATGTTCGCGGCTTCGCCAGCCGCCTCGTCGTCCCCGGCGTCGTAGAGCGCCGCGGCCTTCTGCGTCATCAGCCGTGCCAGTTCGATCTCCACCTTGACCTGTGCCAGCGGGTGCGCCAGCCCCTGGTGCGCGCCGATCGGGCGGCCCCACACCGCGCGCTCGCGGGCGTAGCGCACCGCGGTGTCCAGTGCGTTGCGGGCCGATCCGGTGGACAGCGACGCCACCATGATCCGCTCCGGGTTGAGGCCGGCGAACAGCTGGGGCAGGCCGGATCCCGGGTCGCCGACGAGGGCTTCAGCGGGCAGCCGGACCCCGTCGAAGAACAGCCCGAACTGGCGGTCGGGGCTGATCAGGTCCATCTCGATGCGGCGCGCTTCGAAGCCGGGAGCGCCGGTCGGCACGAGGAAGAGGGCCGGGCGGAGCCGGCCGGTGGCGGCGTCCTCGGTGCGGCCGACGACCAGCACCGCATCGGCAACGTCGGCGCCGGAGATGAAGGTCTTCTGCCCGTGCAGCACCCACCCGCCGCCGTCGCGGCGCGCCGTGGTGGTGATGTTGTGCGCGTTCGAGCCGGCGTCGGGCTCAGTGATGGCGAACGCGAGGATCACCTGTCCGGAGGCGATCCCCGGCAGCCACCCCTTCTTCTGCTCCGCGGTGCCGAAGCGCGCGAGGACGGTGCCGCAGATGGCGGGTGAGGCCACCATCATCAGCGTGGGGCAGCCCGCGGCGCCCAGCTCTTCGAGGACGGCCGCAAGGTCGGCGATGCCGCCGCCTCCGCCGCCGTACTCGGCGGGCAGGTTCACCCCGAGGTAGCCGAGCGCGCCAGCCCGCTCCCAGAGTTCGCTGAGGTAGGCGCCCTCGCGGGCGCGGCCGCGGTAGTACTCGGGCCCGTACTCCGCACCGAGGCGGGCCACCGCGGCCCGCAGCTCGGTGCGTTCGGCCGGTTCGGCGAAGTCCATCGGGGGCTCCTCGGTCCTGGGGGTCGGGGGAGGGCGGCGCAGCGGACCACGGCGCCACCACGTCGAGGGTCGCGGCTGGACCGCACCTCGCAGCGAAGGCGCGCCGAGACGGGGTCCGAACGCGCTGCTGGAATCGGGGACCATGCGGCGGGCACGGCCGGCGTTCCCCCGTCCGGCACGTCAGCGGGGCGCCGGACCCGGGGGCTTCGGGGCAGTGAGCGCGCCGGCGCGGACGCCGGCCCGCCGCGCAGCCGGGCAGGTTCGGCGGCTCCGGGCGGGGCCGCGGACCTGCACCCGGACGCCCCGTCCCGCCGCGGCACCGCGGCCGCCAGGCGGCATGGCCGAAGTCAGCGGCCCGCTCCCCCGGTGCCGCGGGATGCCCGGCTCTCGGCGGCGTGCACCGATCCGGCGGCGGAGGCCGCTGCGGCGCGCCGTCTCGGCGATCCCGGCGAGCTCTGCAGCGTCCGGTCGGAGGCGCGGAGCGGATGCGGTGCCGCCCCCGCGGGTGCAGCCACGGAGGCGGGCAGCGCCGGACCGGGCTGCGCGGCCGCCGAGCGCCGGACCGTCCGCGCCGGACCGGCGGGCGCGGTGCCGGGAGGGCGGGCGGGACCGGCGGCCGCGGTGGCGGCGGCACGCTGGCCGCACCGTTCCGTCCCCGGCCTCCACTCCAGCCGGCCGCACCGCGCGAACCGGCCGCCGGCAGGGCGCGGGCCATGCCGCGCGGCCGACCGCACCGCCCCGATGCCCCCTCGCACGCTGGCGGCCGGGGGTGCGCTCAGGAGACCCGGTCGATGATCAGCGGCAGCGGCGCCGACGGGGATGCGGTCGTAGCGGCCCCGGCCAGGGCCTCCGCCGCGGCGTCGAAGCGGTCGGGGTCGTCGGCGTGCAGGGTGAACAGCGGCCGGCCGGCGCGCATCTCGTCGCCCGGCTTGGCGTGCAGGGTGATGCCGGCGCCCGCCGACACCGGGTCCTCCTTGCGGACCCGGCCCGCGCCGAGGCGCCGGGCCGCCACACCGATGCGGTAGGCGTCCAGGCCGGCCAGGGTGCCGGTCTCGGTCGCGAGCACCTCGCGCCGCTCCGCGGCACGCGGCAGCGGCGCGTCCGGGTCGCCGCCCTGGGCGCGCACCAGCGCGCGCCACGCGTCCATCGCCGTGCCGTCGGCGAGTGCGTCCGCGGGATCTTTCGCGCCCCCCATCCCGGCCGCCGCGAGCATCTCCCGGCCCAGCTCGACGGTGAGCCGCACCAGGTCGGCGGGGCCCCCGCCGGCCAGCACCTCCAGCGCCTCGGCCACCTCCAGCGCGTTGCCGACGGCGCGGCCCAGCGGGGCGTCCATCGCCGTGATGAGCGCGCGGGTGGCGACGCCGTGGTCGGTACCGATGTCGACCATGGTGCGGGCCAGCTCGCGGGCGGAGCCGGCGTCCTTCATGAACGCGCCGGCACCGGCCTTCACGTCGAGGACCAGCGCGCCGGTGCCTTCAGCGAGCTTCTTGGACATGATGGACCCCGCGATCAGCGGGATCGACTCGACCGTGCCGGTGACGTCGCGCAGCGCATACAGCCGCCGGTCGGCCGGCGCGAGTCCGGGCCCCGCCGCACACACGGCCCCGCCGGTCTCGCGCAGCTGGCGGATCAGCGCCGCGGGCGCCAGGTCGGCCCGCCAGCCCGGGATCGACTCCAGCTTGTCCAGGGTGCCGCCGGTGTGGCCGAGGCCGCGGCCGGACAGCTGCGGCACCGCGGCGCCGCACGCCATCACCGCGGGCGTCAGCGGCAGGGTGGTCTTGTCGCCGACGCCGCCCGTGGAGTGCTTGTCGGTGGTGGGCCGGTCCAGTCCGGACAGGTCGAGCCGCTCACCGGAGGCGAGCATCGCGCCGGTCCACGCCGCCACCTCGGCCCGGGTCATGCCGCGCCACACGACGGCCATGGCCAGCGCCGCCATCTGCTCGTCGGCGATGCCGCCCTCCGGGCCGAGGGCGTAAGCGCCGATCAGCCAGTCGATCTGGTCGCCGGTGAGCTCAGCGCCGTCGCGCTTGGCGGTGATGATGTCGATGACGTCCATGGCGCCTCCCGGGGGTGCCGGTACTCGAATGTGTCCCGCGGACCGGGGCGGCCGCGGCTGCCGCCGGAGGTGCCGGTCAGCCTGCTTCGCCGGGCGCCGTGCCGAGGTGCTCCGGCCCGAACGGCTGCGGCAGCACCGCCGACAGCGGCAGTACCCCTTCGGGCGTCGCCAGCAGCAGACCGGGGCCGCCGTGCTCGTACAGCAGCTGGCGGCAGCGGCCGCACGGCATGAGCGGCGCCCCTGCGCCGTCGACGCAGGCGAACGCCTCCAGGCGGCCGCCGCCGGTGGCGTGCAGCGCGGAGACCAGTCCGCATTCGGCGCACAGCGTGACGCCGTAGGACGCGTTCTCCACGTTGCAGCCGACGACGGTGCGGCCGTCGCTGGTGAGCGCCGCCGCACCCACCCGGAACCCCGAGTAGGGGGCATAGGCGCGGGCGGCCGCGGCGCGGGCCGCCTCCCGCAGCGCAGCCCAGTCGGCGGTGCCGCCCGGTTCCGCCGGCGCTCCGCTCATCCGCTCCTCCTCCGCCACTGGGCGCCCACCGCCCCCGGCGCCCGCAACCGCTGCGACGCCAGTGCCAGGACCAGGAGCGTAGCGATGTAGGGGCTGGCGATCACGACTTCCCGCGGCACCGTGTCGACCAGGGCGAACCACACCCCGAGGGCCACGGCGGTGCCGAGCGCCGCTGCGGCCGGGCCGATCCGGCCCCGGCGCCACTGCCACACGGCGAGGACCGCCAGGGCGAGCGCGAGGAGCAGGAGCAGCGCGTGGACGGCCGGGCCCTGTCCGCGGACCTGGAGGGCGTCGGTGAAGCCGAACAGCCCGGCGCCCATGGCGAGTCCGCCGGGGCGCCAGTTGCCGAAGATCATCGCGGCGAGGCCGATGTAGCCGCGGCCGCCGGTCTGGCCCTCCTGGTAGACCGAGGAGGCCACCATCGCGAGGAACACGCCGCCCATCCCGGCGAGGCCGCCGGAGACCAGCAGCGCCGCGTACTTGTAGCCGTACACGTTGACGCCGAGGGACTCGGCCGCGTCCGGGTTCTCGCCGCAGGAGCGCAGCCGCAGGCCGAACGGGGTCTTCCAGAGGATCCAGTACGAGGCGGGCAGGAGCAGGAGCGCGAGCAGGGTGATCACCGACATGCCGGTGGTCAGTCCGATGGCGATACCGGCGAGGTCGGCGGCAAGGAAGACACCGCTCTCCTGCACCGGCTGCAGGACGTCGGCGACGTAGGGCAGCCCGACCCGGCCGAACTCCGGCAGCGGGGGCGACTGGCCGGCGCCGCCGCCCGGCGCGTCCATGAAGTACAGCACCGACAGGTAGCGCATCGCGCCCACCGACAGGATGTTGATGGCGACGCCGGACACGATGTGGTCGACGCCGAAGGTGACGGTGGCGACCGCGTGGATCAGGCCGCCCATCACGCCGCCGAGGATGCCCGCCGCCAGCCCGGCCCACGGGTTCCCGGTCGACCAGGCGGCGAACGCGCCGAACCAGGTGCCGAACACCATCATGCCTTCGAGGCCGATGTTGATGATGCCGGACCGCTCCGCCCACAGGCCGCCCAGGGCGGCCAGTCCGATCGGAACGGCGAAGGCGAGCGTGGTCTGCACGGTGCCGGCCGAGGTGAGCGCGTCCTGGCCGGTGAACAGGCGCACCGCCGACAGCGCCGCGAAGGCCGCGGCAACGATGCTGAGGATGCGCCACCGGGCGCGGGACCGGCGGACCGGGGGCGGCGCCGCCTCGGGCGGGGCCACGGTCATCTCCTGGCTCATGCCGACACCTCCGCGCGGCCCAGCTCACGGCCGACCTGCTGCTGTTCGTACCTGCGCCCCCAGCGGTGCACGACCTCGTAGACCACGACGACGGTGAGGACCACGGTCGCCTGCGTCACGACAGCCATCTCCTTGGGGATGCCCTGGAAGTCGAGGACCTGCGCGGACTGGTCGAGGAAGGACCAGAACACGGCCGCAAGGGCGATCCCCGCGGGGTGGTTGCGGCCGAGCAGGGCGATCGCGATGCCGGTGAAGCCGAGCCCGACCGGGAAGTCGAGCGCGTAGTTGTGCGAGTCACCGAGCAGCTGCGGCATGCCGACCAGGCCGGCCACCATGCCGCTGAGCACCATGGCGAACAGCACCATGCGCTTGACGTCGACGCCGCCCGCGGTGGCGGCGCTGGGCGCCTGCCCGGTCGCGCGCAGCTCGAACCCGAACCTGCTGCGGTTGAGCACCCACCAGTAGCCGACGCCGACCGCGGCGGCGAGGAAGACCAGGCCGAACAGGTCGACCCGGGCGCCCATGAACTCCATCGGGATGCCCGGCACCCAGCCCGACTCCGCGATGTCGGGGGTGCCGATGTTGTTGGTGCCGATCGAGACGGCGAGCCGGTCGGTGCTGAGCAGGTAGGCGATGATGCCGGTGGCGATCGAGTTGAGCATGATCGTGGAGATCACCTCGGACACGCCCCGGGCGACCTTCAGGTAGCCGGCGATGCCCGCCCACAGCCCGCCGACGGCGACCGCGACCAGCAGGATCGCCGCCTGGTGCAGAACCGGCGGCAGCGGCACCGCCGCGCCGAACGCGGCGGCGCACAGCGCGGCGAGCCGGTACTGGCCGTCCACACCGATGTTGAACAGCCGCATCTTGAAGCCGATCGCGACCGCGACCGCCGACAGGTACAGCGTCGCGCCGTTGTTGGCGATGGCGACGATGCTGTCCGGCTTGACGCCGTGCTTCAGCATCTCGCCGAAGGCGAAGAGCGGATTGACGCCGGTCACCAGCAGCACGGTCGCGGTGACGGTGAAGCCGAGCACCACGGCGGCGGCGACGGCGGTGATCGCCAGTGCCAGCATCCGGTCCAGGCCGCGGCGGAGCAGCGCGGCGATGGCGCCGCCGGCGGCGGCACCGATGGCGTAGGCGACCGGTTCGATCAGCCACAGGTCGCAGACCGCGGCGGTCACGATGCCGAGGGCCGCGCCGAGGACGGGGGCGATCACCGTGACGGCGCCGCGGATCAGCGGCGGCTCGGGGGCGCGGCGGCCCACCGGCGACCCGCCGATCGGCGCGAACAGCGGCACGGCGTAGGAGGCGAGCACACCCAGCGCACAGGCCGCCCAGGCCAGCAGCCCCAGGTCGAGGAGGACCGTGACGCCGGCCGCCACCGCAGCGGTGGCGGCGAGCGCTGCCCAGGCCGTCCCGGTGAGCGGAACCGCGCCGCTCCCGCCGGCGCCGGGCGGGTCCGGGGGCGGAGCGCCTCCGATGCCGGCGTCTCCCGCGCCAGCGGAACCGCCCGGTCCGCTGCGGCCGGCGGCGCCGTCCCCGGGACCGCTGCCGCCTGCGGCGTCCGGCGGGCCGCCGGCGCCTGCCGGATCCTTCCGGTGACCGGGGGTCGGGGGACCGTCCGTCATGGTGCCCCTCCGTTCTCTGTACGGGGGCCGCCGGTTCCGGGCGCCGCGGCGGGCCCCTGGTCCACCGGGCGGACGCAGTCGTCGTCGGTCGCGGCGCCGGTCATCGCCGAGCCGAGGCCGACCGGGGTCACCTCGCGCGGGTCGGCCTCGCCGACGATCCGGCCGCGCAGGATCACCAGCAGCCGGTCGGACATGCCGATGAGCTCGTCCAGGTCGGCCGAGACGAGCAGTACTGCCAGCCCGCTGGCGCGGGCCGCGCGCAGGTGCTCCCAGATGGCGGACTGCGCGCCGACGTCGACCCCGCGGGTGGGGTGCGCCGCCAGGAGCACCGCCGGGTCGCCGCTCATCTCCCGGCCGACGATCAGCTTCTGCTGGTTGCCGCCGCTCAGCGCGTCGGCGAGCACGTCGACCCCGGGGGTGCGCACGTCGTAGGCGGCCACGATGCGCTCGGTGTCGGCGCGCGCTCCGGACTCGTCGATCACCGCCCCGCGCGCGTTGGGCGGCCCCCACTGGTGGCCGAGGACCCGGTTCTCCCACAGCGGGGACTCCAGGAGCAGGCCGTGCCGGTGCCGGTCCTCGGGGATGTAGCCGACGCCGGACCGGCGGATGGCGCGGGTGCCGGACCCGGTGATGTCGGTTCCGGACAGCAGGACGCGGCCCTCGGCGGCGGTCCGCATGCCCATGACGGCCTCGATCAGCTCCGCCTGCCCGTTGCCCTCGACGCCGGCGATGCCGACGATCTCGCCGCGGCGGATGCTCAGCGACACCCCGTCGACGGCGGCGCGCCCCCCGGAGAGCACGCGCAAGCCGTCGATCTCCAGGGCCACCTCGTCGGTCGCGGTGGACTCGCGCAGCTCCGGCACGGGCAGCGTGCCGCCCACCATCAGGGTGGCGAGCTCGCTCGCACTGGTTCCGGCCGGGTCGACGGTGGCGACGGTGGTGCCGCGGCGGATCACCGTGATGGTGTCGGCGACCCGCAGCACCTCGTCGAGCTTGTGCGAGATGAAGATGACGGTGAGCCCCTCGCGCTTGAGCTCGCGCAGGTTGGCGAAGAGCTCCTCGACCTCCTGGGGCACCAGCACCGCGGTCGGCTCGTCGAGGATGATGACGCGGGCGCCCCGGTAGAGCACCTTGAGGATCTCCACGCGCTGGCGGTCGCCGACGCCGAGGTCCTCCATCAGCAGGTCGGGCTGCACCCCCAGGCCGTAGGTGTCGGACAGCTCGCGCACCCGGGCGCGGGCGCGCCCGCCGATGCCGTGGGCGCGCTCGGCACCCAGCACGATGTTCTCCAGCACGGTGAGGTTGTCGGCCAGCATGAAGTGCTGGTGGACCATTCCGATGCCGTGCCGGATGGCGTCGGCCGGCGAGGAGAGCGCGACCTCGGCGCCGCTGACGGCGATGGTGCCCTCGTCCGGCCGGTGCAGCCCGTACACCGTCTTCATCAGGGTCGACTTGCCGGCGCCGTTCTCGCCGACGATCGCGTGGACCGTCCCGGCCGCGACGGTGATGTCGATGTCGTGGTTGGCGACGACGCCGGGGAACCGCTTGGTGATCCCCTGCAGTTCGACCGCCGGCGGACCCCCGGGGCGGGGAGGGTCTCCCCCGCCGGGCGTCGGCTCGTTGTCCATCTCGCTCCTGTCCGCATCCGCGCAGCGTGCGCACGGCGCCGGTGGGTGCCGCGCCGCTGGTCGTGCCATGCCCGCCGGCAGGGCGGCGGTGCACGCGCGGCGCCGCGCCGGGGTCGTCCGGCGCGGCGCCCCCGGCCCCGCGGCCGGGTCCGGCGGCTGCCCGGTGGGGGAATCCGGGCAGCCGCCGGGGACTTCTGCACTCGGGCGTGTTCGGCGGGCCCCCCGCAGCGGGCGGTGCCCCGTGCGCGACAGGGGGTCTCCCGGTCGGCCGAGGCGAGCGCCGCGGGGGCGTGCCACGGCAGGGCAGCTGCCCGCCGAACATGTCCTAAGGCTCGGTCGGCACCTCGATCTCGCCGTCGATGATCTGCTGCTTGGCCTCGTCGACCTCGTCGGTGACGTCGGCGATCTCCTCCTCGTTGGAGGTCGCGTAGTCGACGCCGCCGTCGGTGAGGTCGAAGCGCTGGATCCCGGCTTCGGCTCCGCCCTCCCCGACGGACTTGACGAACTCGAAGACCGCGGTGTCGACGCCCTTGGTCGCCGAGGTGATGATGTACGGCTTCTCCTCGTCGTCGGCGCCCTCGTACTGGTCGCTGTCGACGCCGATGAACATCGCCTCTTCGGCCATGGCGGCCTCGAGGACGCCGGCACCCGAGCCGCCCGCAGCGTGGAAGACGACGTCGGCGCCCTTGTCGTACTGGCTCTCGGCGGCCGCCTTGCCGCCGGCCGGGTCCTGGAATCCGGAGGTGTCGCCCTGCTGGCTGAGGTACTGGGACTCGATCTCGATGTCGGGGTCGACGTGCTCGACCCCGGCCGCGTAGCCGGCCTCGAACTTGCGGATCAGCGGGCTCTCCACGCCGCCGACGAAGCCGACGTGGTCCTCCTCGGTCTTCAGCGCGGCGGCGACGCCGACCAGGAAGGACGCCTGCTCCTCGGCGAAGACGAGGCTGGTGATGTTGTCGACGTCGTCGATCTCCTCGTCGACGATGGCGAAGTGCGTGTCGGGGAACTCCTCGGCGACTTCGCGGAGCGGCTCGGCGTAGGCGAAGCCGACGCCGATGACCACGTCGAAGCCGTCGTCGGCCATCAGCCGCAGCCGGTCGACCTTGGCGCTGTCCGGCTCGTCGGGGTTGGGCTCCAGGTCGCGGACCTCGGCCACGCCGAGCTCCTCCTCCACCTGCTGCAGCCCGCGGTACGCGGAGTCGTTGAACGACTTGTCGCCGCGCCCGCCGATGTCGTAGGCGATCCCGACGCGGAGGTCCTCGGTGCTCGCGGCACCGCCCTCCCCTTCCTCGCCGCCGGCGCCGTCGGGGTTGTCGCACGCGGTCAGCGCGAGCACTCCGACACAGGCCGCGGCGGTGATCCGGGCCGCGATTCTGCTTCTCACTGGCATCTCCCCTTCGAGAACCGGCGCGGTCCGCGGTCGGCGGAGGCCGGGGTTATCCAGCGGGACGATATCCGTGCGGGAGAATTGCCACCAATGCCCGGGGAAAGGTTGTTATGAAGGCGAGAGGCGACCGTTGTCGGACTCTCCGGTCCGGGCACTTCCCTGCGGCGCGGCATTCCCGCTGATTCGGTGATTCCCCGACCCGGCCGCGACACGCCGGGGCGGCACACCGCAGCGCGGCGGACACGCGCCGTATTCGCGGCAGGACCCGATATTCGGACACGGGGCCGCGTTTACCTCCGCGCCGGATTTCAGATTCGGTCCCGCTATAACCGCAGCCCGCCCTGCGGGCGGCAGGCCGCGCCCATCGCTCCGCCGCCCCGAGCGCGGCGCGCAGCGCGCCCCGGGGCGCGCAGCGGTGTCGGCAGGTGCGCCCGCCGCCCGCGGCGAGGGAGCCGGTTCGGGCCTTAGGGCGGGCCGAACCCGAGGAATGCCGCCGCAGCCTCCTTGAATGCGCGCGCCGCGGGCGCCGACACGTGGGAGCGGCGCGGGATGCGGACGAGCCGCGCACCGCAGGCGCGGGCGAGGGAATCGGCCCCCTCCGCGATGGTGTCGCGCTCCCCCGCCGCGAAGAGGAGCGGCGCCGCCGGGACGGGCTCGGGCGCGAAGGGCTCGGCGGCCTGGCCCCGTGCGCAGGCCGCCAGCGCCTCCGGGTCGGCGCCGGGCCGGCCTGCCGCAGCGCGGTAGAGCTCCCCGAAGGGGGACGGGTCGGTGTCGAGCCGGCGCAGGTCGGCGCCCGCGAACGGGTCCCGCGGCCCGAACCCGCCGAGCACCGCGCTGCGCACCCGGGACGGTGCGCGCAGGGCGAGTTCCCAGGCGTTGCGGGCGCCCATGGAGTAGCCGACCACGTCCACCGCGCCCGCGCCGAGTGCGTCGAGCAGTTCGGTGAGGCGGGCGCAGACGGCGCTGGGCGTGCAGGCGGCCTCGGCGGCACCGCCGCTTCCGCCGTGTCCGGGGAGGTCGGCGCCGATGAGGGTGCGGCCGGGCAGGGCGGCCGGCCAGCCGGACTGCTCCCAGGTGGCCGCGTGGTCGGAGCCGAAGCCGTGCAGGAAGAGCACCGGGGGCGCGGCAGGCGCGGCAGGACCGTCCTCGCCGGGGGTGAGCAGCGTGCAGTGGAGGGGGAGCGAGCCGATGGCGCGCTCGGTGCGGATGCGTTCGCTGAGGCGTTCCATGGTCCACCGATTCCGTGGGGGTGCGTCCGTCAGTTTCGGTCGTTCACTCGGGTTCCGGACTATGTCCCGCGTGCAAACGGAGAGAAACACTGCCGGGCACTCCGTTCCCTGCCGCACCGCCCGCGGGGCGCCCCGGCAGAACCCCTGCCGGGAGGGCGGAGCCGACCGCGAATAGCGGACCGGGCGGCCCCGGCACCGGACCGGGGAATCCGTCGCCCATTGCGGGGCGGTTCCCGGCGCATTGCGGCGGAATTTCCCGGCGGCCTTCCGCGGCCAAACCGCGGCAGGCGCGGCCGTGATTCCCACTGGTTCGATGCGGAACCGTCCGGGGCGCGGGAAATGCGGCCCGCGGCCGGCCGGACAGCCGACAGGATTGCGCCCTTTTCTGGCTCTCTTTCGCCCAATGACTGGTTTACGACTCCGTGTCGGTTTCTTGCGGGCAGCGCGGTCCGCACTCCGCACAGCCGGCGGGCCGCCGCAACCGCTCCGCTCCGGCCGTGCTCCGCGCCTGCGCCGCTCAGCCGAGGTCCTCCGGAGGCCGCAGCCGCACGCGCCGCGCCGGCTGCGCCCCGTCGTCGGGCACGGTCCCCACAATCCCGGCGGCAGGTGCGCCTGCCGCGGCGGCGCCCCCGGCCCCGTCCGGGCTGCCGTCCGCCGTGACCGTCACCAGGGGCGCGCCGACGGCGACGACCTCGTCGAGCTCGGCGTGCAGCCGGGCAACGGTGCCGGTGAACGGCGACGGCACCTCGACGGCCGACTTCGCGGTCTCCAGCTCGACCAGCGGCTCGTCCCGGGCGATCCGGTCGCCCGGCGCCACGCGCCAGTCGAGGACGGTCGCCTCGGTGAGTCCCTCGCCGAGGTCGGGGAGGAGGAAGGTCTGCTCGCGGCTCATCGGCGTCGGTACTCCAGGGTCCTCTGGACGGCGGACAGGATGCGGTCGGCGGAGGGCAGGTACTGCGGCTCCAGCGGTCCGGCCGGGTAGGGCACGTCGAACCCGGCGACCCGCTCGACCGGAGCGGCCAGCGCCCCGAAGGCGCGCTCGGTGACCAGCGCCGCGATCTCCGCTCCGAGGCCGGCGGTGCGCGGCGCCTCGTGCACCACCACCACCCGGCGGGTCCGCTCCGCCGAAGCGGCCAGGCCGTCGGCGTCGATCGGCTTCAGCCAGCGCAGGTCGAGCACCTCCAGCTCCACGCCGTCCTCGGCGGCGAGCTCGGCCGCCTGTACACAGCGGTGCACCATCGCCCCCCAGGCCACCAGGGTGCCGTGCCGGCCCTCGCGGACCACCCTGCTGCGCCCTTCCGGCGTGTCGCCGGCGGCGTCGGCGCCGGTGCCAGTGCGGACTGGGCCGCGCGCCCAGTAGCGGGCCTTGGGCTCCATGAAGACGACCGGGTCATCGCTGCGCACCGACTGCAGCAGCAGGCGGTAGGCGTCGCCCGGGTCGGACGGCGCGGCGACCTTCAGCCCGGGCACGTGGGCGAAGAGCGCCTCCAGGCTCTCGCCGTGGTGCTCGGGCGCCTGGATCCCGCCGAAGCTGGGCAGCCGCAGCGTCACCGGCATGGGCAGGGCACCGCGGCTGCGGTAGTTCATCCGGGCCAGCTGGTCGATGATCTGGTCGACGGCCGGGTAGGCGAACCCGTCGAACTGCAGTTCCGGAACGGGCCGCAGGCCGTTCATCGCCATGCCCACCGCCATGCCGACGATCGCCGACTCCGCCAGCGGGGTGTCGAACACGCGATGGGCACCGAACGCGTCCTGCAGGCCGTCGGTGACGCGGAAGACGCCGCCGAGCCGGCCCACGTCCTCGCCGAAGACGGTGACCGCGGGGTCCTCGGCGAGCGCGGTGCGCAGCGCGGCGTTGACGGCCTGCTGCAGCGTCATCTCCTGCGGGCCGGGGGGCTGCGGCTGCGGGCTCCCGGCGCCCGGTCCGGTCGCGGTGGCGGTTCCGCTCACGGCTGCTCCACCTCCTCGCGCCACTGGCGGCGCTGCCGGGCGAGCTCCTCGGTGGGCTCGCGGAAGACGTGGGTGAACAGCTCGGCGCCGCCCGGCTCGGGCAGCGCGGCCACCGCGTCCCGCACCGCCTCGGCCTGTTCGGCCGCAGCGCGCTCGGCGGCCTCGAAGAAGGCGGTGTCGCCGGCGCCGCCGGCCGCCATCCGGTCGCGCAGCGCGGGCAGCGGGTCGCGGGCCCGGGCCGCGTCCTCTTCGGCGGCGTCCCGATAGCGGCGCGGGTCGTCGGAGGTGGAGTGCGGCTCCAGCCGGTAGGTGAGCGCCTCGATCAGGGTGGGGCCGCCTCCGGCGCGGGCCCGCTCCAGCGCCTCGGAGACAGCCGCGTGCACTGCGGCGGGGTCGTCGCCGTCGACCGCCGCACCGGGCATCCCGTAGCCGGCGGCGCGGGCGGCGACGGAGCCGCCGGCGACCTGCCTGCCGTTGGGGACCGACAGCGCCCACCGGTTGTTCTGGCAGAAGAAGACGACCGGGGCGCCGTAGACGCCGGCGAAGTTCATCGCCTCGTGCACGTCGCCCTGCGAACTGGCACCGTCGCCGAAGAACGCGACGGCCGCGCCGGTGCCGCCGCGCAGCTGCTCGGCGACGGCCCAGCCGACGGCGTGCGGCACCGGTCCGCCGACCACGGCGTTGACCGGGGCGAAGCGCGCGGCAGCCGCGTCGTACAGGCCGCCGTGCCAGAGCGCCCGGTGGCTCGCCATGTAGCCCGGCATGTCGACCCCCAGCGCCAGGGCGACGGCCATCTCCCGGTAGGTCGGGAAGGCGAAGTCGCGCTCGGCGTCCATCGCCAAAGCGCAGCCCACCTGCGCCGCCTCCTGGCCGCGCAGCGAGACGTAGGCGGGAAAGGTGCCCTGGCGCTGCAGGGCGATGGCGCGCTCGTCGATGCGGCGCGCGGCCAGCATCAGCCGGTAGCAGCGGCGGAGCCAGTCGGCGCCGGAGCTCTCGGGGGTGCGCGGCGCCGCCTTCCGGCCGAAACCGGACGGTTCGCCCGTCCCATCCGGCACGCGGCCGTTCGGCGCGGGCGGCACGGCCGCACCGTGCGCCGGGGGCTCCGCGGGACGGGGCCCGGGGCTCGTGATCGCCATGCGGATCGACTCCGTTCTCCAAGCGCGGCGGGGGCCCGGAGCCGACGGGGCTCCGGAGCCGGCTGCGGCTGAGCGGAGCGGCACGGCGCCGTTGCCGAGCCGCTCCGGACCAAACAGGAGGATCCCGCCATCCGGACCGGAACCCCGCTGCGCAGTCGTCTCGCCCCGATTCTGGACAGGAGATGGACAATTGCGCTAGATATCGGAGAAAAGACGATACATTCGAGCACCGCACGTGGAATGATGTCCGTGTTCGTCTAATTAACTCAGCGGTTTTCCCGGCAGAACAGAGCCCGGGTCCGGACACCCGCACCGGGTGGGAGGGCGGTGGACCGATGGTGGAGCGCACCGCCCGCCGCACCCCCGCGCGTCCGGCGCCGCGGCTACAGGTCCGGGAACGGGTCCTCGGGCAAACCGCCGTGGCACTCGGCGTCGCAGGCGTTGATCACCGGAACGTACTCGTCGTCGACCTCGAAGGCGTGCCCGCCCAGCTCGAACACCGGGATCAGCCCGGTCTCCACGGGTCCGATCCGGACCGAGCGCGGGAACACGTGCCAGATGCCGCGCGGCCGGGTGCGGCTCCAGAAGCGGTTGGAGATGACGGTGATCGCGGAGTCGGTCACCGCGACCAGGAAGAACACCGTCTCGTTCCAGGAGGCGGGGAAGAGGTAGCGGATCTCCTCGCCGGCGGGCAGGAAGCCGCGGACCCGTCTGCGGACCGCCTCTTCGACCGGCATCGGCGCCTCCTCCCGCTGGCGCCGGCCGCACCGCGCGCGGTGGCCCGGCGGATCCGGGGGCCTCATCCTAGACCGGCGGCGCCGGGCTGCTCCGCGCCGCCTTCCGTCCCGCCGTCCACAATGAAAATGGACCCCTGCGGTTCACCCTTGTAACACTGCAGTACTGGTAATCCATTACTTGCCGCCAGCAGAACCAGGAGACGCCGCATGGCTCACGGGGACCCCCGACCCGGAACGGACGCGTCGTCCGCGGACCCGGCACGCGACCGGGCGGATGCACACCGCCCAGCGGACGGGACCGACGGGCGCCGCGGCCGCCGCGGCGCGCGGCTGCCGGACGCGACCGACGACGTCATCATCTCCGCGCTCGCCGACGATGCGCGGACCGGCATCACCGAGATCGCGGCGACGGCGAACGTGTCCCGGGCCACCGCCTACAACCGCATCAAGCGCCTCACCGACGACGGCATCATCCGCGGCTACTCGGTGATCGCCGACCACGCGCGGATGGGCCTCGGCGTCACCGCGCTGGTGCTGATCTCGGGCAGCCAGCCGGACTGGCGCGCCAACCGCGAGGTGCTCTCCTCCTACGAAGAGGTCGAGTACTGCTGGTACGTCGTCGGGTCCGCCGACATCGTCCTGCTGGTCCGCGTCTCCGACACCGACCAGCTGCGCGACCTGATCCTCACCCGCCTCCAGTCGCTCCCGGGCGTCACCGCCACCCAGACCCTCACCGTCATCGACGAGGTGGTGCACCGCCCCGTCGTCCGGCCCCAGTAGCGCTCCGCCGCCGGCCCCGCCGGTGTCCGGGAGCCCCTCCCCACCGGCGGCGTCCCGGCGCCGCGCCTCCCCGCCTTCCTCTCGCAGCGGAGCCGGCCGCACCGCTCAGGTGCCGAGCAGCTCGCTGACAGCCGTGCGCAGCGCTCGGAGGGCGCGGTCGGCGGCCGGCCGGGCGGCGGCGGGGTCGGCGACCGGCGGGAGGGACACCTCGACGTAGGCCTTGAGCTTGGGTTCGGTACCCGACGGGCGCAAGGTGGCCCGCCCCTGCACGGGGTGCCCCTCCGCGTCGCCGCTGAGCAGCAGCCTCAGGGCGTCGGTGGGCGGCAGGCCGCGGAGGCCCGGGGCGAAGTCCTCCGCGCCGTCCACCGCCAGTGCGCCGAGTGCTGCGGGCGGCGCCGCCCGCAGCCGGCGCATCACCGCCGCGATGCGTCCGGCGTCCCGGGTACGCAGCGACACCTGCCCGGTGGCGTGCAGTCCGTAGGTGCGCGCCTGGTCGTCGACGAGGTCCAGCACCGTGCGGCCGCGGCCCTTGGCCTCGGCGGCGAGGGCCGCGGCGGCCAGCACCGCGCCGATCCCGTCCTTGTCGTGCACTGGGCGCCCGGCGTCCCCGCCGACGCAGTAGCCGAGCGCCTCCTCATAGCTGAACACCTGCCGCTCCCCCGGCCGCTCGGCGCGGACCAGCCACTTGAAGCCGGTCAGCGTCTCGGCGCAGCGCACCCCGTAACGCGCCGCGATCTTCGGCAGCAGCCCTGCCGACACGATCGTCGTGGCCACCGAGCGCGGCCCCGACGTGCGGGCCAGGACCCAGTCGGCGAGCAGCCCGCCGAGCTCGTCGCCGGTGAGCATCCGCCGGCCGGGGACGCCGATCGCGGCCCGGTCGGCGTCGGGATCGTTGGCGACCACCAGGTCGGCGCCGATGCGCTCGGCCGCGCGCATCGCCGCGTCCATGACGCCGGGCTCCTCGGGGTTGGGGAACGGCGTGGTCGGGAAGTCCGGGTCGGGTGCGGCCTGCTCGGCGACGGTGTGCGGGGGCGCGAACCCGAAGGCCGCCAGCGCGCGGGGCAGCACGGCGCCGCCGACGCCGTGCAGCGGCGTGTAGCAGACCGACAGTCCGCGCTCCGTGCCGAGCGGCAGCGCGCCCAGGGCCGCGACGTAGTCGCCGGTGATGCTGTCCGGCGCCCACCGCCAGTCCGCCGAGCGGGGCACGGCGTCAGCGGCCGGCGCGGCGTCGATGGCGGCGGATATGGCGGCGTCCGCCGGCGCGACGATCTGCGCGCCGCGCTCCGCCCCGCCGCCCCCCGGGCCCATCGCGCCGCCCTGGTAGACCTTGTAGCCGCTGTCGCGGGCGGGGTTATGGCTCGCCGTCACCATCACGCCGGCGTCGGCCTCCAGCGCCCGCACCGCATAGGCGAGCACCGGCGTGGGAAGGGCGGACGGCAGCAGCACCGCCTCGCATCCGGCGCCGGCCAGGACCTCCGCCGTGTCGCGGGCGAAGTCCGCGGAGCGGTGCCGGGCGTCATAGCCGATCACGGCGCGCGCCCCCGGGCCGATCCAGGCGGCCACCCCGGCTGCGGCGCGGATCGCCGTCGCCCGGTTCATCCGGTTGGGACCCGGCCCCAGTTCGCCGCGCAGGCCGGCGGTGCCGAACTCCAGGCGGGCGCCGAAGTGGTCGGCCAGGGCTTCCGGGCCGCCCTCGGCTGCCAGCGCGCGGGCCTGCTCCGCGGTCTGGGGATCGGGATCGTGCGCGGCCCAGTCGAGGGCGCGGCGGCGCAGCTCTGCCGCTGCGCCGTCCGGGGCTTCGGGAGCGCCGCCGGCCGGGGGGCTGCCGGCTGCGGGGTGACCTGCGTCCGCCATGGGGGGTGCGGCCTTTCTGCCGGAGGGGTGCGCCCGCCCCGTGCGGAGCGGGCGCCGTTCGGGCGGCTAGGGCGTGTGTGGTGGGTGGCGTTCGTCGCGCAGCAGGACAGGTGCCCACCCAGCACGCCTAGAGCTTGGCGACGACGCCGGCGAGGAGGCGGCCCAGGTCGGGGGCTGACGCGCGGCCGGCCGCGAGCACGTCGGCGTGGTCGAGCCCGCCCTCGGCGAGCCCTGCGGCGACGTTGGTGACCAGGGAGACGCCGAGCACCGACGCGCCGAGCGCGCGGGCGGCGATCGCCTCGAGGGCGGTGGACATGCCGACCAGGTCGGCGCCGAGGGCGCGCAGCATCCGGATCTCCGCGGGCGTCTCGAAGTGCGGTCCGTGCATGGCGGCGTAGACGCCCTCGGTGAGGGACTCGTCGACGCTGCGGGCCAGCGCGCGCAGCCGCGGGTCGTAGGTGGCGGTGAGGTCGACGAAGTCGGCGCCGTGCAGCGGCGAGCGGGACGTCATGTTGATGTGGTCGCTGATCAGTACCGGCGTGCCCACCGGAGTCTCGGGGCGGAGGCTGCCGGCCGCGTTGGTGAGGATGATGCTCTGCGCACCGGCCGCGACCGCAGTCCGCACTCCGTGCACGACGGCGTCGGTGCCGTGCCCCTCGTAGAGGTGCGTGCGGCCGAGGAAGACGAGCAGGTCGGCGCCGCCGGAGCGGACCGCGCGGACGGCACCGGTGTGGCCGCTCACCGACGGCGCGGGGAAGCCGGGCAGCTCGGTGACCGGGAACTCCTCGTGGACGTCGCCGAGCTCTTCGGCGGCCGGGCCCCAGCCGGAGCCCAGCACGACCGCGGCGCGGAAGCCGTCCTTTCCGGTGCGGCGGCGCAGTTCGTCGGCGGCTTCTCGGGCCAGGGCGGTGGGGTCGGTCGTCACGGATCGCCTCTCTTGAACGGGGGACGGTTCAGGTCCGCCCCTGGTGCCGGCGGCCGGTCGGCCGCGGAGCCGGGCAACTGCCCGGCACGGGAGGTCCGCGGCGCTGCCGCGCAGCCGGATGTGCCGCCGGTGCCGCGCAGTCCGCGCCGGCCGGGAACACGGTGCAGGGCGATCCTTCCCCCAAGAGGCTGCCCGCCGCAATGGTGAACCGCTGGTGCCGGGGCCTCGGGCGTGTTGGGTGGGTGGCGTTTTGCCGCGAGCGGTGTCGGCGGTGCACCCGTCGCACGGCCGACGAATGAGTCAGGCCGGGCTATTTCCTCCTCGATTGAGGAGAACGCCGCGAGGGGCGTGCCAGGGCGCCGCGCAGCAGGCGGTTGCCCACCCAGAACGCCCTCGTCTGCGGGCGGAGTCCGCCGCGCAGGAGGACCGCTACGGGAGCTCCATCCGCAGGATCTGCTGCGGTCCGGCGGGGCCGCCGAGGTAGCGGCGGCCGGTGTCGGCGAAGCCCCCGGCGGTGTAGGCGCGCAGCGCGGCGGGGTTGGCCTCGTTCACCGTGAGCAGGACTTCGCGGGCGGCGGGCGCGACCTCCCGCGCCAGGCCGGGCAGGGCGCGGCAGGCGGCGCGGGCGGCCCCCTCGCCCTGCCGGGCCACGGTGATCAGGAACGACCGCAGCAGCACGGCGCCGTCCCGGGCCAGTTCGCCGACGCCGCCGGGGACGATGCCGCCCGCCGCGGGCTGGGCCGCGTCGAGGATGCCGAAGCCGATGGTGCGGCCCTCGGCGAGCACCGCGAAGGGGTACTGGTCGGGGTCGGCGTCGGCGGCGGGGAGCGTGGCGGCCGCGGGCTGGACGAACCGGCGCTGGCCCGGCGCCAGCCGCAGTCCGCCGACCGCCGCCCGCGCCCGCTCGGCGCGCGCCCCCGGCTGGTCCAGCCGGACCAGTTCGACGCCTGCCGCGCGGGGGATGGGCGGGTTCAACGTTCCTCCTGGGCGGGTTCAACGTTCCTCCTGGGCGTGTTCGGGGCGCACCCCGGACCCTCCACCGTCCCATCCCTGCCCGCCCCGATGCCCGGCGGCACCGCTTCCGGCAGCCAAGCCCCGGCAAAACCCTGTCCGGCGGAGCGCCGCCCCTCGCAGCGGCCTGCGCCGGCGGGCCGCGGCCGGCAGGTGCGCCGGGGCGGGCGGCCCCGCCGATGCGCCACCGCAGCGGCAGCACCGGTCCGATCCCGTGCGGCGCAGCCCCGGCACCTGCACGGCCACCGCGGGACCGAAGGGGGCACCGGGCAGCGCCGGCCCCGCCGATCCGGCTCGCCACCGCTTCCGGCTCCGGCGGCGCATCCGGGCCGCCCCGGTGGGGCCCGCGGCCTTCCGGACGGCAGGATCCGCCGAACGGAGGAGCCGGCGCCCGGCCCCTCCTCCGGCGCGGGCCGGGGACCGTCCGGCCCCCGCCGTACACGCCGCCCGTGCAGTGCGGACCGCGGCCCCGCATCCGGGCCCGCGCCCCCGCCGTGCGGGCACGCACCCGCGGAGGACGGGCGGCCGGTGTGCGGACCGGGCCGCGGCTCAGATGCCGACCGGGTGCCAGACCGTCTTGATCTCCAGGAAGCGGGCGAGGCGGGACAGCCCCGGGTCGGCGGTCCAGTCCTCCGGGGCGGGGCGGACGACGCGGGTGAGGGTGTCGGCCGCGGCCTCCTCCAGATCCGCGGCGAGGGGCCCGGCGCCCGCGAGGTCGACCGCGTCGATGTCGGCGTGCGAGGCCAGCGGCGGCGCCAGGTCGGCCGTCCGTCCGGTCAGCACGTTGACCGCGCCGGCGGGCACGTCCGAGGTGGCCAGCACCTCGGCGAGTGCCACCGCCGGCAGCGGGTGCTCTTCGGCGGCGGCCACGACCGCGGTGCAGCCCGCCGCCAGCACCGGAGCCAGCACCGACACCAAGCCGAGCAGCGGGGCGTCGCGGGGGGCCAGGACCGCGACCACGCCGGCCGGCTCCGGGGTGGAGCGGTTGTCGTAGGGCCCCGACACCGGGTTGGTACCGCCGATGACCTGGGCGGCCTTGTCCGTCCAGCCGGCGTAGTAGACCCACCGGTCCACGGCGGAGTCGGTCTCCGCCTCGGCCGCCGCGCGGCCCGCGCCGGTCGCCGCGGCGACCTCGTCGGCGAACTCGGCCCGGCGGGCCTCCATCATCTCCGCGACCCGGTAGAGGATCTGCCCGCGGTTGTAGGCCGCCCTGCCCGACCAGCCCGCGAACGCCGTGCGCGCGGCGGCCACCGCGTCGCGGGCGTCCTTGCGCGAGCCGAGCGCGGCGTTGGCCAGGTGGGTACCGTCGTGGGCGCTCACGGGGTAGGACCTTCCCGATTCGGACCGCGGGAACGCCCCGCCCACATAGAGCTTCCGGGTCTTGAGCACCGGCAGCCGGCCCGGCCCCGCCGCACTGGCCAGGCGCGTCCCCAGCGCCGCAACCGCGGCGCGGGCCACCGCCGATGCCTTGCCGCTGCCCGCGGCGGTACCGCCGCTCTCGGGGGGCGCCGGTGCAGCAGGCTCCGGAGCGGCCCCGCCACCGGCGCCGCTCCCGGGAGCTGCGCTTGCGCCGGCGCCGCCGGTGTCCTTCCGGCCGCTGCTGCCGGGCGTGCTGCTGCGCTCAGGCAAGGTAGCCCTCCAGTCCGTGCCGGCCGCCCTCGCGGCCGTAGCCCGACTCCTTGTAGCCGCCGAAGGGGCTGGCCGGGTCGAAGAGGTTGAACGTGTTCGACCAGACGACGCCGGCGCGCAGGCGCTCGGCGGTCCACAGCATGCGGGAGCCCTTCTCCGTCCACACGCCCGCGGACAGCCCGTAGGGCGTGTTGTTGGCCTTGGCGACGGCCTCTTCCGGCGTGCGGAAGGTCAGCACGCTCAGCACCGGGCCGAAGACCTCCTCCCGCGCGATCCGGTGCGCCTGGGTCACCCCGGTGAACACCGTCGGCGGGAACCAGAAGCCGCGGTCGGGCAGCCGGCAGGGCGCGGTCCACGCCTCGGCGCCCTCGGCTGTGCCGGCCCCGGCCAGCGTCCGGATCCGCTCCAGCTGCTCGGCGGAGTTGATCGCGCCGATGTCGGTGTTCTTGTCCAGCGGGTCGCCCATGCGCAGCAGCGCCGCGCGCCGGCGCAGCCGCTCCAGGAAGTCCTCGGCGATCGACTCCTGCACCAGCAGCCGCGATCCCGCGCAGCACACGTGGCCCTGGTTGAAGAAGACGCCGGTCACGACCCCTTCCACGGCCTGGTCGAGGGCGGCGTCCTCGTAGACGATGTTGGCGCCCTTGCCGCCGAGTTCCAGACTGAGCCGCTTGCCGGTGCCGGCGACGGCGCGCGCAATGCCGCGGCCCACCGCTGTCGACCCGGTGAAGGCGACCTTGTCCACGTCCGGGTGCTCGACGAGGAGCCGGCCGGTCGCGCCGTCGCCGGGAACGATGTTGACGACACCGGCCGGCAGCCCCGCCTCGGCGCAGATCTCGGCGAAGACCAAGGCGCTCAGCGGAGTCGTCTCGGCCGGCTTGAGCACGACGGTGTTGCCCGTGGCCAGCGCCGGCGCGATCTTCCACGCCAGCATCAGCAGCGGGAAGTTCCACGGCACGACCTGGGCGCACACCCCCACCGGCTGAGGGTCGGGCCCGGCACCGGCGTAGGCCAGCTTGTCGGCCCAGCCCGCGTGGTAGAAGAAGTGCGCGGCGGCGAGCGGGATGTCGGTGTCGCGCGTCTCCTTGATCGGCTTGCCGTTGTCCAGCGTCTCCAGGACCGCGAGCTCGCGGGAGCGCTCCTGCAGGATGCGCGCGATGCGGAAGAGGTACTTGCCCCGCTCGGCGCCGGACAGCCGCCGCCACTCCCCCGCGAAGGCGCGCCGTGCGGCCGCGACGGCGCGGTCGACGTCCTCGGCGCCGCACTCGGCGACGTCGGCGAGCGGCTCCTCGTCGGCCGGGTTCACGGTGGTCCGGTAGGCGCCGCTCTTCGCCGGCGTGAACGCGCCGTCGATGAAGGGCTCGTAGACCGCGCGCAGGGCGGCGGCGGAGCGGGACTCCGGCGCCGGCGCGTACTCCAGCGGGGCTCCCGCTGCGGGCGACTGCCCGTCCACGGCGTCCCCCTTCCTCTGAACAGGGCCTGCGATCGGCCGGTGGTCTCAGTCGTGTGCGGCGGGTTCGGTGGGCGCGGTGCGCCCGGGCTCGGGCCGGCTCAGTCGAGGGAGAACCGGTCCGGCCCGGAGTAGACGCCGGTGCGCTGCCGGGTGCGCTGCATGAGCAGGTCGTTGAGCAGGCTGGAGGCGCCGATGCGGAAGTACGCCGGGTCGAGCCAGGCGGGTCCGGCGACCTCCTGGACGAGCACCAGGTTGCGGATGGCCTCCTTGGCGGTGCGGATCCCGCCGGCCGGCTTGACCCCCACGCGGCGCCCGGTGGCGGCGTACAGGTCGCGCACGGCCTCCAGCATGACGAGGACGGCCACCGGGGTGGCCGCGGGCGCGACCTTTCCGGTGGAGGTCTTGATGAAGTCGGCGCCGGCCCGCATCGCCAGCCAGGACGCGCGCCGCACGTTGTCCAGCGTGGCGAGCTCGCCGGTCTCCAAGATCACCTTGAGGTGGGCGCCGCCTGCGGCGCACTCCGCCTTCACCGCGCGGATCTCCTCGTCGACCTTGAGGTAGTCGCCGGCGAGGAAGGCGCCGCGGTCGATGACCATGTCGACCTCGGCCGCGCCGTCGGCGATCGCGCGGCGGGTGTCGGCAAGCTTGGCCTCCAGCGGCGCACGCCCGGACGGGAACGCGGTGGCCACCGACGCGACCGCCACCCCGCTGCCGCCGAGCGCCGCGACGGCGTCGGCGACCAGGTCGGAGTAGACGCAGACGGCCGCGACGGGCGGCGCGGACGGGTCGTCGGCGTCGGGCCGGCGGGCCTTGGCGGCCAGCGCCCGCACCTTGCCGGGGGTGTCGGCGCCCTCCAGCGTCGTGAGGTCGATCATCCGGATCGCCAGGTCGAGCGCCGCGGCCTTCGCCGTCGTCTTGATCGAGCGGGTGGCCAGGTCAGCGGCGCGGCGGGCCGCACCGACCGCGTCCACCCCGGGCAGGCCGTGCAGCTCCTCGCGGAGCGACCGCGCCGTCGCCGTCCCGCCGTCCTCACGCACCTCGGTCACACGGTCACCTCAACCGGTTGGAGTCTGGACCACATTTGGGGTGTAGGTCACAATCGCCCGCGCCACCCTACCGGGCCGCGCCCGCTGGAGATCATTCCCCGGATTGCGGCTCCCGCACGCCCCGCACCCCCGCAGGCACGGGCCCGCCCGGGCGCCCGTGCCGCCGGCGGCGACTCCCCCGGCGGCCGCCGTAGAGTGGAGCGGACCAGTGGCGGCCGGGCCGGCCGCGGCACCGGAGGAGGGGGACGCCATGGCGGAGATCCGGATCGCCTCATCCGACGGGGTCGACCTGCGGCGGCTGGCGTGGTCGCTGGCCGAGGCGCAGGGCTGGCCGCGGGACCGGATCGGCATCTGGGAGAACCGGCGCGAGGGCTACGTGACGATCACCCTCGAGGACGGCCTGCTCGCCCCGCCCAGCGAGCCCGATCCGCTGACGCTGCCCATGCACACCGGCCGGGACGTGCACCGCGCCTGCGAGCTGATCCGCACCCGCGACTCCTCGCTGCGCGGCGTCGACTTCGCCGAACTGCGCTCCGAGGCCGCCCGGTTCTTCTCAGCCGGCTGGTCGGTCGCCGACCTGCTGCACGCGCTCAGCCACCGGCCCGACTCGGTGCCGTGGCCGCGCGGCGAGGGCTACGAGGGCATCGACTGGCTCCGCCACCGGCTGCGCGCCTGGCGCACGCCGTCCGGCGACATCCGGCCGTCGGTGTCGCAGGAGTCGGTGCAGATGCGGGTGGTGAGCCGCGCCGGTCTGCCGGACGGCATCGGCCTGCCCCCGGAGCCGGAGGAGGGCGCGGCTGCGCCGCGCGGCGCTGCGGCGCCCGCGGAGGTCCGGGCCGCGGCCGACGACGCCCGCCGCTACATCCGCGCCGCGGCGCGCACGACCGGCGACGGCCTCGCCCACCAGGAGCGCACCGCCGACCGGATCCCCCGGTCGGAGGGGTAGCGGCGGCCGCACTGTCGGCCATGCGGGGGCAAAGCACCGGCTAAGGGCCCGAAACCACCCCCCGGAATCCGTTGCAATCCGGCAGTCCCGGCATACCGTGTTCATGCGGCCCGCCCGTCGGGCCGCGCACGCGTTCCGATGGCGGGAGGACCCATGGCCGAAACGTCCCTGTCCCAGCTGCTGCCGGTGGAGGCCATCGTCACCGGTATCGATGCCGAGGACTGGCGGGCGGCGGTCCGGGCGTCCGGCGAGCTGCTCGTCGCCGACGGCGCCGCCACGGACGCCTACATCGGCCAGATGCTCGGCGCCATCGAGGAGTACGGGCCCTACATCGTGATCGCGCCGGGCCTGGCGCTGGCGCACGGGCGCCCGTCGGCCGCGGTGCTGCGCACCGGCATGTCGTGGGCGGGCCTGGCCCGGCCGGTGCTGTTCGGGCACCCGCAGAACGACCCGGTGGAGCTCGTCATCGGGCTCGCCGCCGTCGACCACGACGGCCACTCCGGCGCGCTCTCCCGGCTCGCCCGGATGCTGGGCGACCAGGACCGGCTGCGGGCGCTGAAGGAGTCCCGCGACCCGGCGCAGATCCACCGCCTCATCGAGGGCTACGAGAAGGCCGAGGCCGGCGCCTGACCACCGCGGGAGCGGCCTCCCGCGGTGCGGCACCGCTGCCGCACCGCCGCCGGCGGCCGATCCGCGGCACCGCCGCCCACCCCACCGCGGTGCCGGCCCGGCACCCACCTGACGGACCTGGAAGGGGCGTCGTATGAAGATCCTCGCCGTGTGCGGAATGGGCATCGGCACCAGCGTGCTGCTCAAGTCCAACGCCGAGCGGGCAGCGCAGGACCTCGGCATCGACGCCGATGTGGAGGTCGCCGACATCGGCACCGCCCGCGGCGCCGCGGCAACCGCGGACCTGGTGCTCACCTCGGCCGAGCTCGCCGACGAGCTGGGCCCGGTCGGCGCGCAGGTCGCCATCATCACCAACTTCGTCGACGCCGAAGAGGTCAAGCGGGCGCTGGCCGACGCCACCGCCTGACCGGCGGCCGGTCCGCCCGCAGGGTGCGCCCCTCGTCGCACCACTGCCGCCCGCCGCCGGGCGCGGCGGCTCCCCCACCCGTGTGACATCCGACCGGACACGAGGAGCGGCCCATGGACGCGCTGTTCGCGATCGCCCAGTTCATCGTCAACGAGATCCTGAGCGTGCCGGCCTACATGGTCGGCCTCATCACCGCGGTCGGGCTGATCGCGCTGCGCCGCTCGGTGGGCCAGATCGTCGGCGGCGGTCTCAAGGCCGTCCTCGGCTTCCTGCTGATCGGCGCCGGTGCCGGGCTGGTCACCGCGGCGCTCGATCCGCTGGGCGCCATGATCCAGGGCGCCGCGGGCGCGCAGGGCGTGGTGCCCACCAACGAGGCGATCGTCGCCATCGCCCAGGAGGAGTTCGGCGCGCAGGTGGCCTGGACCATGATCGCGGGCTTCGCGCTGAGCCTGGTGCTGGCGCGGTTCACGCCGCTGCGGTACGTGTTCCTCACCGGCCACCACACGCTGTTCATGGCGACGCTGCTGACCATGGTCCTGGCCACCACTGCGCTCAACACGGTGCTGGCGGTCGCCCTCGGTGCGGTGCTGCTCGCGGTGCTCATGGTGGCGCTGCCGGCGCTGGCCCAGCCGTGGACCCGGGCGGTGGGCGGTGACGGCAAGATCGCGATCGGCCATTTCGGCACCCTCGGCTACATCGCCTCCGGCGCGACGGGCCAGCTGGTGGGCGGCCGCAGCCGCAGCACCGAGGACATGAAGCTGCCCGAGGGGCTGCGGTTCCTGCGCGACTCGATGGTGGCGACCGCGCTGTCGATGGTCCTCATCTACGTCGTGGTGGCCCTGCTGTTCTGGGCGCGCCAGGGCACCGGCGCGGCGCTGGACATGTTCCCGCCGGCCGAGGGCGTCGACCCGACCGTCGGCCACTTCCTGATGCAGTCGGTGATGCAGGGCCTGCAGTTCGGCATCGGGGTGGCGGTCATCCTCTACGGCGTCCGCACCATCCTGGGCGAGCTCGTGCCGGCCTTCCAGGGCATCGCCGAGCGGGTGGTGCCCGGTGCGGTCCCGGCGCTGGACGCCCCGATCGTGTTCCCGTTCGCGCAGAACGCCGTGCTCGTCGGCTTCCTGTCCAGCTTCGCCGGCGGCCTGGTGACGCTGGCGGTGATGGCCAGCGCGGTCAATCCGGCGTTCGGGCTGGCGCTGATCCTGCCCGGCCTGGTGCCGCACTTCTTCACCGGCGGGGCGGCCGGCGTCTACGGCAACGCGACCGGCGGGCGGCGCGGTGCGGTGTGCGGTGCGTTCGTCAACGGCGTCATCATCACCGTGCTGCCGGCGCTGCTGCTGGGCGTGCTGGGCGACTTCGGGTCCGCCAACACCACGTTCGGCGACGCCGACTTCGGCTGGTTCGGCATCCTGATCGGCTACTCGTTCGGCGCGGGCGACGTGCTCGGCGCCGTGCTGGTGCTCATCGCTGCGGCGCTGCTGTTCGGCGCGGCGGTGTGGGTGCAGCTGCGCGTGGTCGGCGGCGGCTGGGACCCGGCCGCCCGGCGCACCGCGGCGCTGCAGGAGGAAGCCGGGTCAGACGAGGAGCAGGGCGGCGGGAAGAAGGGGTAGGGAGCGCACGGCACGGCGCAGGGACACATGACGGGCGGCGCGGGGCGGCGTAGCGTCGGCGGCATGAGCCACGACCGCGTCCTCGTCGACCGCTCCGGCGCCCGCGCGCAGATCACGATGAACGTTCCGGAGCGCCGCAACGCCCTGTCCCGCGCCCACATGCTCGACCTCACCGCCGCCTTCGAAGAGGTCGGCGCCTCCGACGCGACCGGCATCGTGCTGGCGGGCGCGGGCCCGGTGTTCTCCGCCGGGCACGACTTCGCCGACGTCGCTGCCGCCGACCTGGACGGCGTCCGCGACCTGCTCACCGTCTGCACCCGGCTGATGCGTACCATCCAGAGCGTCCCGCAGGTGGTGATCGCACAGGTGCACGGGCTGGCGACCGCGGCCGGCTGCCAGCTGGTGGCCTCCTGCGACCTGGCCGTCGCCAGCTACAACGCGGGCTTCGCCGCTCCGGGCGGCAAGGGCGGCTGGTTCTGCCACACGCCGATGGTGCCGGTGGCCCGCGCCGTCAGCCGCAAGCGCGCCATGGAGATGGCGCTGACCGGGGACGTGGTGGACGCCGGGACCGCCGCCGAGTGGGGGCTGATCAACAGCGCCGTGCCAGAGGCCGACCTCGTCGATGCCACCCGCGACCTGCTGGCCCGGGCCACCCGCGGCGCGCCGCGCAGTACCGCGCTGGGCAAGCAGACGCTGTACGCGCAGTTCGACCGGCCTGAGGACGACGCCTACGCCATCGCACTGGAAGTGATGGCGGCCAGCAGCCAGACGCCGGAGGCGCGCGAGGGCATGGCGGCCTTCCTGGAGAAGCGCGCACCGCAGTGGCCGGAGCAGCCGGCGCCGGCGGGCCGGGAAGCGCCGGGGGCCGCTGAGCGCTGAGGGTGCGGCGAGCGCAGGCGCATGCGGGTACCGGGACGACGCGGCGCGGCGCGCCGGGCGTCCTGAGGGCGCGTTTTGGCGGGTGGCGTTCGGACAGTTGCCCACCCGACACGCCCTAACCGCGGCGGGCCGCGGCGGGCTCGTCCGGAACGAGGGAGGCGCCCGAGTCGGCCATCGCCCCCAGGGCGCGCTCCAGCGGCCCGCGGCCCAGCAGCAGCTTCCACAGCGTGCACAGCACCAGCGCGCTGAGCACGAAGAGCTCCCACCGGAACGGCGCGAAGTCGGTGGCGGACATGCCTTCAGCCGCGATGACCAGGATGTGGCCGACATAGACCGACAGCGCCATCGAGCCGGCCGCGCACAGCGGGTACATCGGAACGGCCAGCCGGTCCGCCAGCACCAGGCAGGCGGCCAGGGCCAGCAGCGAGGTGCCGACCGCCCCCACCGCCTCGAACGAGGTGCCGCTGTGCGGCGAGGCGGCGAGCAGCCACAGCGGCGAGTCGGTGGGCACCTGGCCGTGCAGGTCGCCCATCTCCTGCTCGACGCCGGCCCGCACCGAGGCGAGCAGCTCAGCGGGGAGCGCGGCCGAGCCGGACGCACCGCCCGGGAAGGGGGTCGTCGACAGGGCCAGCCGGTCCAGGGCGCCGAGCGGGTGGAGCAGCAGCCACGACCCGCCGTAGCCGGCCGCGGCCGCAGCGGCGCCGGTGCCGGCCAGCCAGGCGCGCACCCGCGGCGCACGGAGGTCCAGCCGGCCGACCGCCATGCCGGCGACGACGAAGGCCATGAACGTGAACGCCGGATAGTAGCCGGTCAGCAGCAGGTCGGTGATCCCGCCGATCGAGTTCTCCCGCAGCCCGTCGTCGCCGATCGCGGAGCGGAGCAGGAACGACGCCTGCGGCCCGACCACCGCGATGGCCGCGGCAGCGCCGGCCAGCGGCCCGGCGCGCAGGCCGAGCAGCGGCAGCGCCAGCAGGAAGAAGCCGCCGTAGTAGGTGAGGATGATGGCGATCGGCGCGCCGAGCAGGTCGAGGAAGGCGCCGAGAACGGCCAGCGCCAGCGCCCGGACGAGGATGCGGGCGACGGTGCGGCGCAGCGCGGTGCCGCGCCTGGGCTGGGTCCCGCCGGACATGAGGGCCAGCGACACCCCGGCGAGGAACGCGAACAGGGCGGAGGAGCGGCCGCGTGCCAGCGCGTGCAGCGTGCCGGTCCAGCCGCCGTCACCGCCGTCGGACGGCGGTGCGGTGGCCAGGGCGGCGGTGCCGCCGTCGGCCAGCTGGGCGAAGCCGAGAGCGCCTGCGCCGAGGTGGACCGCGATCATGCCGAAGACGGCGAGGGCGCGGGCGGCGTCGACTCCGCCGATGCGGCCGGCCGGCGCTGCGGGCCGGACGGCCGTGCTGCCGCCTCCCGCTGCGCCGGACGCGGGGGGTTCCGTCGGGTGCTGCGTCACGTTCGACAGCCTACGGCCCGCCGGACCCGTACGCGTTCGCCCGTTATGCCCGCCCGGCCGAACCCCTCTGGCCGGTGCACGCCCCCTGCCCCCCGGGGGCCGCCCCACGGAACCGCGGCCGAACGGGCGGTCCGGCGGGACACACCCACCCTGCACTGCCAGGGCTGCCCCCCTTGGGTCCTCCTCCGCCCGAGGGCGGGTTCGGTGGGTGGCGTTGGTCGCGAGCGGTGTCGGCGGTGCGCCCATCGCACGGCCGGCGAGGGAGTCAGGGCGGGTTTTCCCTGTCGAGGAGAGGAGAACGCAGCGAGGGGCGTGCCGGTCCCAGCCAGCACCGCCACCGCATGCACCGGCAGCAGGCAGGGCCCACCGATCGGCGAGCACCGGACCTCCTGGGCCCCGGGCGGCCAGCCGTGCCGCTCCCCCGGGGCCCAGGAGTACACCGGCTGCAGCGCTGCCGGCCCGGGTCCAGGGGCCGCGGGTGCCGAGCCGCGCCACCGGAGCCGGCCAGCGCTGCGAGCGCACCACCGGCCGAGGTGCAGAGCACCGGCTGCCGGGCCTTCTGCGGCCCAGCCCAGAGCTGCATGCCGGCACGGGCCGCCGCAACGGCTGCGGCGGAGGGACCGCGAAGCCGCCGCCGAGCTGCTCTTCCGCCCTCCTGGAGGGGGAGCCCGAGGGCGGAGGCGCCGTGCCCGCCTCGGGGCACCGGCACGTGCGGAGTGCCCGCGGGAGACGCCCCGCGCAGCGCGCACCGGCGCACGCTGCGCGGCCGGCCCGCGGCCGCCGGAGAGCGGAGCGGGCCGGCCGCGCAGTGCGCCGTCAGTTCCCGCGGGCGAGCTCAGTGAAGTAGTCGAGCGCCTCCGGGTCGGCCAGCGCGTCCCGGCTGGCGACCTTGTCGGCGGACTCGCCCATCAGGATGCGCTTGACCGGCACCTCCAGGACCTTGCCGGACAGCGTGCGCGGCACCTGCCGGATGGCGCGGACCGCGTCGGGCACGTGCCGCGGCGAGCAGTCTTCGCGGATCCTCCGGGCCAGCGCCTTGGTCAGCGCACCGTCGAGCTCGGCGCCCTCGGCGAGCACCACGAACAGCTCGATGCGCGATCCGCCGTCCTGCTGCGGCACGTCCACCACGAGCGCGTCGGCGACAGCATCCAGCGCGAGCACGGCGCGGTAGATCTCGCTGGTCCCCATCCGGATGCCGCCGCGGTTGATGGTGGAGTCGGAGCGGCCGTAGATGACCGCCGTGCCGCGCTCGGTGATCTCGATCCAGTCCCCGTGCCGCCAGATCCCCGGATAGACGGCGAAGTAGCTGTCCCGGAGCCGCTCGCCGTCCTCGTCGCCCCAGAAGAACAGCGGCATCGACGGCGCCGGCTCGGTGACCACGAGCTCGCCGACCTCGCCGGTGTGCGGCTTGCCGTCCGGGTCCCAGGAGGCGACGGCCATGCCCAGCGAGCGCGCCTGGATCTCGCCCTCGTACACCGGCAGCGTGGGCACGCCGCCGACCAGGCAGCTGCACACGTCGGTGCCGCCGCTGGTGGAGAAGAGCCACAGGTCGCCGCCGAACTCGGCGTAGCACCAGTCGAACGCCTCGGGGCTGAGCGGCGACCCGGTGGAGCCGATGGCGTGCAGCCGCGACAGGTCCCGGCCCTGCCGCGGGTGGACGCCCTGCTTCATGCAGGTGGACAGGAAGCTGGCGCTGGTACCGAAGACGGTGACGCCGGCCCGCTCGGCCAGGTCCCACAGCGCTCCCATGTCCGGGTGGCCGGGGTTGCCGTCGTAGAGCACGATCGAGGCCCGGGTCAGCAGCACGCTGACCAGGAAGTTCCACATCATCCACCCGGTGGTGGTGAACCAGAAGACGCGGTCGTCCTCCTGGGCGTCGAGGTGCAGGTGGAGGTTCTTCAGCTGCTCCAGCAGGATGCCGCCGTGGCCCTGCACGATCGCCTTGGGCAGACCGGTGGTGCCGGAGGAGTAGAGCACCCAGAGCGGGTGGCCGAAGGGCACCGGCTCGAACTCCAGCACCGCGCCGTCGCCGCCGGCCTCCAGCTCCGACCAGTCGAGCGCGCCGGGAACGGTCCCGCTGCCGAGGTAGTCGAGGACGACGGTGTGCTCCAGCCCGGGGAGCTGGTCGCGGAGTTCGGCGACGGTGCCGGTGCGGTCGAAGTCCTTGCCGCCGTAGCGGTAGCCGTCGACGGCGAGCAGCACCTTCGGCTCGATCTGGGAGAACCGGTCGACGACGCTGCGCGTACCGAAGTCGGGCGAGCAGGACGACCACACGGCGCCGATGGCGGCGCAGGCGTAGAACGCGGCGGCGGCCTCAGCGATGTTGGGCAGGTAGGCGGCGACCCGGTCGCCCTTGCCGACGCCGAGGCGGCGCAGCCCGGCAGCGATGGCGGCGGTGCGGCGCTCCAGCTCGCCCCAGGTCCACTCGCCGAGGACGCGCAGCTCCGAGGCGTGCCGGATAGCCACCGCTTCGGGGTCGCGGCCGGTGAAGACGTGCCGGGCGTAGTTCACCTGCGCGCCGGGGAACCACTGCGCGCCGGGCATGGCGCGCTCACCGAGGACGGGCGAAGGGGCCGGCCGGGACTCCACGCCGTAGTAGTCCCAGATGGCCGCCCAGAAGCCGTCGAGGTCGGTGGTCGACCAGCGCCACAGGGCCGCGTAGTCGTCCTCGGGCACGTCCACCCCGCGGTCTTCGCGCACCCACCGCGCGAACGCGGTGATGTTGGCGCGCTCCTTCCGGTCTGCTCCGGGGGTCCAGAGCACCGGGGGCGGTCCCTGCGTCATTCTTGCGCCTCCTCGCGACGGCACCGCGCGGCCGGAGCGTGCCGCACCGGCCGCCGTGATCGAGGTTATTGAACAACACCGCAGCTGTGGGGCGCATCACCGGGGTGGGCGCGGAGCGACATCGGCCCCCATACGGAGCATTCGGTCGCAAAGCAGGCGGCCGGGTGCGGACGCGGGCCCGTTCCGCGCAACCGGCGGCCGGAGCGCTCCCGCAGGCGCGGGTAGTCTTCGGGCAGACGGGCCGGAACGGGTACCGCAGCGCCCCCGCGCGCCGGATCCACTGGCCGGCATCCCCGCGGGAGGCCCGTGCCCGAGGGAGCGAGCGACGATCGGCGCGTCCCGCGGCGGACGCCGGAGGGGGGACTGTGCCCAGGGCGTTTTTGGTGGATGGCGTTCGTCGCGAGCGGCGCCCCGGTGCACCCGCCGCAAGGCCGACGAAGGAGTCAGGGCGGGTTTTCCTGTCGACTGAGGAGAACGCCGCGAGGGGCGTGCCAGGGCGACGCGCAGCAGGACAGTTGTCCACCCAACACGTCCGAGAGCCGCGATGAGCCGCCGGGCCACCGCGGCCGCTATCACCGCCGCCGCGCTCGCCGTCCTCGCCATCACCGTGCTGGCCGTTCCGGTGACCCGCGCCGGACTCGCCGACGCCTGGTGCCGCGCCACCGGCCAGGGCTGCACCCCGGCGCCGCCGGTGGGCCGTGCGCCCGGCGGCGCGCAGGACTGGCGGCTCCTCCTCGATCCGGTTGAAGCCGCCACCTGGGGCCACTACGCGGCGCTCGGCGACTCCTACTCCTCCGGCGACGGCGCGGGCGACTATCTGGACGACACCACCGGAGACGAGGGCTGCTGGCGCTCCGCGAACGCCTACCCGTCGCTGACGGCGGACTCCTTCGACTTCGCCGGAGCCTTCGCGTTCGAGGCGTGCAGCAAGCAGAAGGCCGCCGACCTCCTCGGCGAGGACGGCGCGGAGTCCCAGCTGAGCCGGATCACCGAGTACACGTCGCTGGTCACCCTCGGCGTCGGCGGCAACGACCTGGGCTTCACGCCGGTCCTGCGCACCTGCATGGTGCGGATGCCGCTGGTGTCCGGCGGCGTCTGCCAGGGCCAGGAGGACGACATCCAGAACCGGATGGACTCCTTCGACGGCGCCCTCGACGACATCCTGGCCGAGGTGCGCGGCCAGGCTCCGGACGCTCGGATCCTGCTGGTCGGCTATCCGCGGCTGTTCCCGGAGAAGCCGCCCGGCATGTACTATACGCTGACCGCCGAAGACCAGCAGTGGCTGAACACCGTCGTCGAGCGGTTCAACGGTCGGCTGCAGGACGCGGCTGCCGAGGCCGACGCGGAGCTCTCCGCGACCGGCGACACCGGCAGCGTGGAGTTCGCCGACGTCTACGACGCGCTGGACGGCCACGAAGTGAGCGTGGAGGACGGCTCCTGGCTGAACGGGGTGGTCCTGCGCGACCTGCGCGAGGGCATCCGGGTCGACCGCAGCAGCTTCCACCCCAACGCGGCGGGCCAGCTGGCGTTCAGCGCCCACCTGGAGCAGCAGATCCGCTCCGGCCCGGACCGCGACCTCTTCGCGGCCCGCGAACGGGTCGCGGGTGCCGAGCCCGACGTGCTCGCCCGCGACGTGGAGTAGCGCAGGCCCGCTGCGGAGCGCACGGGGACAGGCCGCAGCGCTGCGGCGGCCGCCCCGGTTCCGGGACAGGCCGCCGCAGCAGCGGAGCGGCTGGGCCGCGGTGCAGCGGCCGCTCAGCGGCTGCTGCGCGCCCGCAGCTCGGCGAGGACCGCGCCGACCTGGTCCAGACCCCACTCCAGGTCTTCCTCGGAGATCACCAGCGGCGGCGACAGCCGGATCGTGGAGCCGTGGGTGTCCTTGACGAGCACGCCGCGCTCGGCGAGCCGCTCGCACATCTCCCGCCCGGTGGCCAGCGCCGGATCGACGTCGATGCCCGCCCACAGGCCGATGCTGCGAGCCGACGCGACGCCGTTGCCGGCGAACTCCTTGAGGCGCGCGGCCAGGCGCTCGCCGAGGACGCGCGCGTTCTCCAGGTAGGGGCCCTCGTTCAGCATCCGCACCACGGTGGATCCCACCGCACCGGCCATCGGATTGCCGCCGAAGGTGCTGCCGTGCTGGCCGGGCTGGATCACGCCGAGCACCGACTCGTCGGCGACCATGGCCGACACCGGCACGATGCCGCCGCCGAGCGCCTTGCCGAACAGGTAGGCGTCGGGCACCACACCGAAGTGCTCGCAGGCGCGCACGGTGCCGGTGCGGCCGAGGCCGGACTGCACCTCGTCCGCGATGAACAGGACGTTCTCGCGGTCGCAGATCTCGCGGACCCGCGGCAGGTAGTCGGCGGGCGGCACGATGACGCCGGCCTCGCCCTGGACCGGCTCGATGAGCACCGCTGCGGTGGTGCCGTCGATCGCCGCGGCCAGGGCGTCGGCATCGCCGAACGGCACCGAGCGGAAGCCGGGCGTGTAGGGACCGTAGCCGCCGTAGGCGTCCGGATCGGAGGAGAAGGAGATGATCGTGGTGGTGCGGCCGTGGAAGTTCTCGCCCGCCACCACGATGGTGGCTTCGCCGTCCGGCACGCCCTTGACGTCGTAGGCCCAGCGGCGGGCCACCTTGATGGCGGTCTCCACCGCCTCGGCGCCGGTGTTCATCGGCAGCACCCGCTCCTTGCCGGCGAGGTCGCCCAGCGCCGACACGAACGGAGCGAACTGGTCGTTGTAGAACGCGCGGCTGGTGAGGGTGACCCGGTCCAGCTGCTCGTGGGCGGCGGCCAGCAGCTCGGGGTTGCGGTGGCCGAAGTTCATCGCCGAATAGCCGGCGAGCATGTCGAGGTGGCGCCGGCCCTCGACGTCGGTGACCCACGCGCCGTCGCCCTCGGCGATGACCACCGGCAGCGGTGCGTAGTTGTGGGCCGATCGCTCCTGCGCAAGCGCGATGTGCTCGGACGCTGAGACGGGGGGCCGGGAGGGGTCGCCTCCGGTGGCCCGGCTGCCCAGAACGCGGGTGTCGCTCATCCAGGTGTCCTTCCGATCAGCATTGATCGATTCCGCTGTGTGAATACCCCCGGGCCGCACCCCCGAAAGCAGCGCGGCGACCCCCAGCAGAAGAACAGACCCCCCAGAGGCCTGCAAGGGCCCCGTGGACACGGCGGCGCGCCCCCAACGCCGTCAACCAGCGGTTCCGGGGCCGCTCCGCAGTGCCCGCCTCCGCGGTCCGGCCCGGCGCGGAACGCCGCAGGTACCGGTCGCGTTAGCGTCGGAGAGGGCGCCGGCCGCGGCCCTGTCCGCGCCGCCGTGTCCGTGCACGTGCGGCTGCAGCCCGAGCACGGGCCCTGCACCGCACCTCCCAGGGGCGGCTGTGCACATTCTGCGGCGGCTGCCGCCGATCGCCACCGCCCCCTGTCCCGCGCGGCGCCCGGAGCACTGCACCGCGCATCCCCCGATCCAGCGAAGGCACACCATGGAACACGCCTCCAGCACCCCGCCCGGGCACCCGGGAGGAGCGCCCGCCGGCGCCCCCGCCCCGGCTCCCGCGGCTCCGCCCGGCGCCGCGGGCACCCGCCGCCGCACGCCGGCGCGCACCCCGATCGGCACCCACGCATTCAACGTCGTCCGCGGCGGGCTGATCGGAACGGCCGAGGTCGTTCCGGGGATCAGCGGCGGAACGGTGGCGCTGATCGTCGGGGTGTACGAATCGATCATCACCTCGGCCGGGCATGTGGTCTCCGGCATCCGGCACACCGTCACCGACGGCATCCGCGGCCGCGGCATGGGCGCGGCGGCGGCCGAGTTCCGCCGGGCCGACTGGGGCACCGTCGCAGCGGTCGCCATCGGCATGGTGGCGGCGGCGATCGTCGCCGCCCGCGTCGTGGCGCCGCTGGTGGAGGCGCACCCGGAGCACTCCTACGGCCTGTTCTTCGGCCTGGTCCTGGCCTCCCTGTGGGTGCCCTACACCGCCGCCGGCGGCCGCTGGCGGCCTTGGCACTACGCCGTGGCGCTGGCGGCGGCCGTCGCGGCGTTCTTCGCGACCGGCATGCCGCCCGCCCAGGTCGAGCCGACCCCGATCGTCGTCGCCGCGGCCGCGGCCATCGCCGTCTCCGCACTGGTCATGCCGGGCATGTCCGGGTCGTTCATCCTGCTCACGCTCGGCCTCTACACGACCACCATGGCGGCGCTCAACGAGCGCGACCTCGGCTACATCGGCACCTTCCTGCTCGGCGCGGCGATCGGCGGCGCACTCTTCGTGAAGCTCCTACAGTGGCTGCTGGAGCACCACCGGATGATCACGCTGGTGGTGATGACCGGCGTGATGGCCGGCTCGCTGCGGGCGCTGTGGCCGTGGCAGGACGCCGACCGCGGGCTCTCCGGGCCCTCCGCCGACGCCGGCACCACGGTGCTCTTCGCCGCCGGCGGCTTCTGCACCGTCGTCGTGGTGCTGCTGCTGGAGCACGCGGTCAGCAGGCGCAGCGCCCCGCACGTCCCCGACTGGGACGCCGACGGCGGCTCCGGAGCTCCCGGCTCCGCCGCCCCTGGCCGCGGCGGGGGCCGGCATACCCGCCCCGCATCCCGGCGGTGAGCCGGGGGATGGCACTGTAGGAGCGGCCCGCGCGGATGTGACCGCAGCGGGCCGCACAACCGCATACGGCGCGGGGTGCCGGTGCCAGCACCGGCTGAGATGACACCCGTAGAACCTGCACTAGCTCGCACTAGCGAAGGGACGCCATGGGCTCCTTTACCGTTCTTTCCATCGCCGGCACCGATCCCAGCGGGGGCGCCGGCGGCCAGGCCGACCTGAAGACGTTCTCGGCGCTGGGCGCCTATGGCACCAGCGTCGTCACGGCGCTCGTCGCGCAGACCACGACCGGCGTCGCCGAGGTGCTGCCGGTCCCGCCAGCGTTCATCAAGCGCCAGCTGGCGGTGCTGCTCGACGACGTCCGGGTGGACGCCGTCAAGATCGGCATGCTCGGCGACGCGGACGTCATCGCCGCGGTCGCCGAGGTGCTGGACTCCTACCGCCCCCCGCACGTCGTCCTCGACCCGGTGATGGTGGCCAAGAGCGGCGACCGGCTGCTCGCGGAGGAGGCGGTGGCGGCGCTGCGCGAGGTCCTGCTGCCGCGGGCCGACCTGGTCACCCCCAACCTCCCCGAGGCGGCGGACCTGCTCGGGGAGAAGGAGGTCGGCGATCTCGCGGCGATGGAGGAGCAGGCGCGCCGGCTGCTCGCCGCGGGCGCGCGGCGGGTGCTGCTCAAGGGCGGGCACCTGGACGGCCCGGAGTCGGCCGACCTGCTCGTGGCGGACGGCGCAGCGGCGGTGCCGTTCACCGCGCCGCGGGTGGCCACCCGCAACACGCACGGCACCGGCTGCACGCTGTCTTCGGCGATCGCCGCGCTGCTGCCGCAGCGCCCGGACTATCCGGCCGCCGTCGGCGCAGCGAAGGAGTACCTCACCGGCGCGCTGCGCCGGGCCGACGAGCTCGGCATCGGCCGCGGAAACGGGCCGGTACACCACTTCCACGCGTGGTGGTGATGGTGCTGCAGGCGTGTGCAGCAGCAGCGGTGCAGCGCCGGGAGCCCTCGAACGGCTGGGCGCCGCCCGCAGTGCGGACGGCGCCCAGGGGCGGTGTGCGGCCGAGGCCGCGAACGGCAGCGGTCAGCTGCCGGTGCCGCTGACCTCGCGGTCGGGGTGGCGCCAGTCCGGGTTCGCGAAGTACTTCTTCGTCTCCACCACGATGACGCTGCCGAGGATGACCAGGCCGATCAGGTTCGGAACGGCCATCAGCCCGTTGGCGACGTCGCTGAACGACCAGGCGAGGGTGAGCTCGGTCGTCGCGCCGACGTAGACCACCAGGACGAACAGGATCCGGAACGGGAAGACCGCCTTGCGGCCGACCAGGTAGTCCAGGCACCGCTCGCCGTAGTAGGACCAGCCCACCAGCGTGGTGAAGGCGAAGAACATCAGCGAGATGGCGACGATGTAGCCGCCGAACGGCGCCAGGCCGGGCGCGATGTCCCCGAACGCCTGGCTCATCGCGTCGTTGGTCATGATCGCGCCGTCATCGGCGTTGCCGGTCTGCCAGACGCCGCTGACGATGATCACCAGGCCGGTCATCGTGACGACGATGATCGTGTCGATGAAGGTCTGCGTCATGGAGACCATCGCCTGCCGCACCGGCTGCGCGGTCTTCGCCGCGGCAGCGGCGATGCCACCGGTGCCCAGGCCGGACTCGTTGGAGAACATCCCGCGGGCCATGCCCTGCTGCATCGCGATGATGAACGCGGCGCCGGCGAAGCCGCCGACCGGCGCGGTGCCGGTGAAGGCGTCGCTGAAGATCAGCCCGAACGCCGCCGGGATGGCGTCCACGTTCACCACGAGGACCAGCAGGGAGGCGAGCACGTAGGCGATGATCATGAACGGCACGACGCCGGCGGCGAACCGGCCGATGCTCTTGATTCCGCCGAGGATGACCGCGCCCACCAGCAGCACGAGTACCGCACCGGAGAGCCAGGTCGGCACGCCGAAGGTGGAGTCGAGCTGCCCGGCGACGGCGTTGGCCTGGGTCATGTTGCCGATGCCGAAGGAGGCGATGAACCCGAACAGGGCGAAGAGGGTGCCCAGCACCAGCCCGACCTTCGCCCCGAAGCTGCCGGGGCCGAACTTCTCAGCGAGCCCGTGCCGCAGGTAGAACATCGGGCCGCCGCTCATCTCCCCCTTGCTGTCGGGGCGGCGGTACTTCACGCCGAGGAGGGCCTCGCTGTACTTGGTGGCCATGCCGAGGACGCCGGTGACCCACATCCAGAACAGGGCGCCCGGACCGCCGACACCGATCGCCAGCGCGACACCGGCGATGTTGCCGACGCCGACGGTGGCGGCGAGTGCGGTGCTCAGCGCCTGGTAGTGCGAGATATCGCCCTTGGCACTGCCCTCTGACTCGGTCCGGCGCACCAGCGCGAGCCACAGGGCGTGGCCGAGAACGCGGAACTGCAGCCCGCGGAGCCGGATGGTCAGGTAGATGCCCACGAAGAGCAGCAAGGGGATAAGGAACCACGGGCCCCAGATGAAGCCCGAAGCACCGTCGAGAATGCTTTGTAGTTGGTCCATGTGTTCGCGGTCCTCGTTGGTTGTTCCAGGACGCGGCGCTCGGCCGGTGCCGGGGGGAGGGTTCCGGTGCCGACGCACCCCTGTGGCGCCCTTCGCGGGTTCGGACGCGCGCCGATTCAGGGTGCAGGCCAGGATTGCACCGGTTCATTACATGCGTGTCACTATTCCACCCCGGCCGCACAGCCCGGGAACGTTCGCTCCCGGCGCGCCGTTCACCGGCGCACCCGCCCGTGCCGCACGCCGCGCGCTGCGCTGCCGGCCGTCCGGCGGGCCCGAGGCGGCGCCGGGGCGGGCGCCGCGCTCACGCGCCGGCGTCTCCGCCCGATTCCTGCGGCGCGTGGGAGAGCGCCAGCCGGCTGAGCGCCGCGGCGGCCTCCGCCGGGTCGGCGCCGCGCCCCACGGCGATGCCGAGCAGGTAGGCGGTGAGTGGCGCCGCCGGCCGCGCCACCGAGTGCGCGGCGTCGCGCGCGAGGTCGAGGATGCGGTCCACATCGGCCTTGGTGGCCTCCTCGTCCAGGCCGAGTTCGGCGCTCACCTCGCGCGCCCATTCCACCAGTGTCACGGCAGCCTCCCGGTGTCGCCCGTCGCAGTTGCTCCGGCGATCCTAGGCGCGCCCGGTGGATGGCGCCCGCTGCACGCGGTGCCCTGGTGTGTCGGCGCGGCGGGACCCGCGGAACCTGCCGACTCGCTCACCGCAGCCCGGCCGAGGCGCAGGGCGCGCCGGGAAGACCGCGGGTCCGGAGCCGCAGGAAGCCGGCCGTACCCGGTGCGGCGCGCTGCCGTCCACGGGCGTGTTGGGTGGGTGGCGTCTGTCGCGAGCGGTGTCGGCGGTGCACCCGCCGCACGGCCGACGAGGGAGTCGGGACGGGTTTTCCCTGTCGGGGAGGGGAGAACGCCGCGAGGGGCCGCGCCCGGGCGGTGCGCAGCAGGACCGGTGTCCGCCGAACACGCCCGAAGCGGGCTCCGCGCCCCCGGCGTCCCGAGGGCGGCGGCGGGGGCGTTAGCGTAGCCCGGGCGGTCGGACCGGCCCGGCACCCTTCCGCGTCGGCCGGGTGGTCCGGCCGTACCCGCCTCCCGCAGTGCGGCCGCGCCCCGCTGCAGGCCGCGGAGCCGGTGCACCGGCGTCCGCTCCCCCGCTGCCCGCGGCTCTGACCGCCGAGGAGGGGGCTGCCTCCCCGCCCTGCTCCCCTGCCCCATCCGCCCCGCGAACACCGGCGACCCGGCGGCCGCGCGGCAGCGGACTGCGGCGGGCGACCGGGTCGCGGGGCCGGCGGCGCCGCGGGCCGCCGGTGGATCAGATCGCGGCGGCCACCGGCGCGGCGACCTCGGCGAGAACCTCCTCCAGCCGATCCAGGTGCGCCTGGATCCACGGCAGCCGGGTCGGGTCGTCAACGGCCAGGGCCGCGTAGCGCTCTGCCTCGGTCTCGCCGTAGAGAAGGCTGGTGGCGACCCGCATCCGCAGCGCATCGGTTCCCTCACCGAACTCAGCCGCCGGCAGCACGCCCAGGCCGTGCCGCTGCAGCAGCAGGCCGGTGAGCTCGGGGCCGGTGGTGATGCCGTGCTCAGCGGTGAGGCGCTCGCGCAGCGGCTCGAAGTCGGGGTAGAGGTAGAACGCCGCCTGCGGCGCGGCGACCTCGGCCCCTGCGGCGGCGAACCGGTCGGCGACGGCGCGGGCCACCGTGCCGTGCAGGCGGCGTGCTCGGTCGACGTACCCGGTCAGCTCGGCCGGCTCGGCGAAGGCCACGGCGGCGGCGCGCTGCACCGGACCGGCCGGACTGGACCAGATTTCGCTGGCGATGCCGAGCAGCTCAGCGCGGATCCGCTGGCCGATCGGGCCCTCCGGCAGCCGGGTGACACCGAGCCGCCAGCCGCCGAGCGCGAGGCTCTTGGACAGGCCGGAGGTGATGACGGTGCGCTCCGGCGCGAACTCCGCCGGGCTGTGCACCGCGGTCGCGGGGTCGTGCACCAGGTCGCGGTAGATCTCGTCGGAGATGACCACCAGGTCCAGGGCGCGCGCCACATCGGCGAGGCGGCGCACGGTGTCCTCGGGGGCCACCGTGCCGGTCGGGTTGTCGGGGAGGGTGACGATGACGGAGCGGACGTCGCGGCCCTGGCTGCGGGCGTCGGCGACCGCTTCGGCGAGCAGGTCCGGCTGCGGCACCCCGCCCTGGCCGCGCGCGGTCGGCACGAACAGCGGCTGGTGGCCGGCGAGCCGGCTCTGCGCCGCGTAACTGACCCAGCTGGGGGCGGCGATGGCCGTGTCTCCGCCGATGCTGAGCAGCAGCGCGTACAGCAGCGGCTTGCTGCCCGGCCCGGCGGCGACCAGGTCGGGGTCGGTGGGCAGGCCGCGGCGGCCCCAGTAGCCGGCGGCGGCCGCGCGCAGCTCAGCGCTGCCCGCGACGGGTCCATAGGCGTTGTCGGCGCCGCCCGCCGCGAGGGCGTCGCGCATGCTCGGGTGGACGGGAAGCCCCGCTTCTCCGAAGCCCAGCGGCAGCACCGGCAGCCCGTGGCGGCGCTTCTCGGCGAGGGCTTCGTTGACGGCGAGTGTCGCTGATACGGCGACGGTCATGGAGAGATCAGCTCCGCATACGTCCAGGTGGCTGGCGAGGCGAGGTGAGTTCCTGCGCCTCTGTGACTCAAGCCTGCCCCGTCTATGCCATCAGTACAAGCGACTCTTAGCGATGCTCAGCGTAAGCTATTCGCATGCTCGACCTGCGGCGACTCCAACTGCTCCGCGAATTCGCGGTGCAGGGCACCATCGCGCGGGCCGCGGATGCGCTGGGATATACGGCATCCGCGGTCTCGCAGCAGCTGTCCGCACTGGAGCGGGAGGTCGGCGCGCAGCTGCTCGACCGCACCGCGCGCAGTGCCGAACTCACCGAAACCGGCCGGCTCCTGGTGGAGCAGGCGGAGCAGATCCTGGCCATGGTGGAGGCCACCGAGGCGGTCCTCGCCGAGCAGCGCGGCGCCGTGACCGGGCCGGTCACCGTCGCCGCGGTGCCCACCACGGCGGTGGCGTTCGCACCGCGGCTCGCCGAGAGCCTGCGCCGCTACCGCCAGATGCAGCTGATCCTGCGCCAGACCGCGGAGTCAGCGGGGGTGCGGCAGGTGGCGGCGGCCGACGCCGACATCGCCCTGATCGACGACTGGACCGGCCGGTCCCCGAGCGGCGGCAGCGCCACCATCCGCCACGAGCACCTGCTGCGCGACCCGCTGGTGCTTGCCGTGCCCGCCAACCACCGGCTGGCCGACCCGGAGCGGCCGGTGCGGCTGGACCGGCTGCTCCACGAGTCGTGGATCGCGGCGCCGCGTGGCGAGCCGTCGCGCACCGGCACCGACGCGCTCCTCGCCGACGTGGGCGGCGCGCCGTCGGCCGCCTGGGAGTTCGAAGGGCTGGGCACCATCCTCAGCCTGGTCTCGCGCGGTATCGGCATCGCGGCGGTGCCGGCGCTGGCGCTGGCGGGGGGCGTGGGCGGCCTGGCGTTCCGCCGGCTGCCGGCGGATGCACCGTCCCGCGACGTGTACGCCGCGGTCCGCGCCGCCAGCGTGCGCCGCCCGGCGATCGCCGTCACCCTGCGGGCCCTGCGCTCCGCCGCCGAGGACGTCCAGCGCGACGTGGCGGCCATCCTCGACAGCGCCGCATCCTGACCGCGCGGAAACCGGACCGCTGCGCTGCGGCGGCGCCGGTTCCGCGGCTGCGGCCTCAGCCCTTCTTGCGCCGCCGATCGAGCCGGCGGCGGAGGCGCCGGGCGACGAAGCGCGCCCGGTCTCGGTCTTCTCGGCAATTGAACCAGCGGGCGAACGCTTCGAGGCGCGCCCTCTTCGCCTCGGCCAGTTCGCTTTCGAGGTGCTCGACCCTCTCCTCTAGGACCCGGTGGGCGCGATCGAACTCGCTGAGACGCCCGTGGTGCGTCTCGGCTTCCGTTTCGGCCTGCTGCAGACGGAGGGCCACGTGATCCACGTACGCCGCTGCGTCCATCCGGCCAGTCCCCACGAACCACACACAAACGGTCTTTCCGCCCACATCACACATGCATCGGATCGTGACGCAAAAATCACGGAAAGTAGTTAAAAGGGTTCGACCGAAACCCGCCGCCGGGCTGCCCGGGTGCGCCGCCGTGAGCAACGTCGGGCAGCCCGGCGGCCGGCTCCGCGCAGTGCGCGGGGCCGGCCGCCGCTTCGGTGCATCGGGGCCCGGCGGTCAGACGCCGACCGGCTCCCGCTCCGCTGCGGCCGGGTGCGAGCGTGCGGGCTGCTGCGGAACGGCCGGCCGCGGGAGTCCGCGGGGGCGGACCGCCCGGTAGATCTCCTCGAAGCGGTCGAGCGAGCGGCGGTGGTCGTGGGTCAGCGCGATCTCCCGGGAGGCCGCGCCCATCGCCTCGCGGCGGCGGCCCGACTCCAGGACCGCCAGCAGGTGCCCGCTGAGCGCGTCGACGTCGCCGGGCGGGTAGAGGTAGCCGTTGCGGCCGGACTCCACCAGGTGCGGCAGCGCCAGCGCATCCGCGGCGACGACCGGCAGGGCCGTGGACATCGCCTCCAGCGTCGCGATGCTCTGCAGCTCGGCGACGCTGCCGATCGCGAACAGGTCGGCGGCCACGTAGACCAGCGGCAGCAGGTCATCGGGCACGAACCCGAGGAAGTGCACCCGGTCGGCGACGCCGAGCTCGTCGGCGAGCGCCTGCAGCCGCTCCTGGCGCTGCCCGGTTCCGGTGAGCGCCAGGTGCAGGTCGCGGTGCTCGTGCACCGCGGGCAGCGCACGGATCAGGTCGTCGATCCGCTTCTCCTCGTCGAGCCGGCCGACGAAGGCCATCGTGTCGGCGTCGGGCAGGCCGAACCGGGCGCGGGCCGCACTCCGCTCCGCGGGGCGCGGGTGGAACCGCTCCAGGTCGATCCCGCAGGACACCGCCTCGACGGGCCGCGTGTAGCCCTTCTCGGCGAGCAGGTCGGCGGCACGCCGGGTCGGCGTGGTCACGTAGTCGGCCTCCTCCGCGACACCCACCATGTCCCGCCAGGCCAGCCGGCCGCTCAGGCCGTGCAGCGCGGCCGGGATATGGGCGTGCGCGAAGAGGTTGTCCGGCATGAAGTGGTTGGTCAGCACCACCGGGGTGCCGGATCTGCGGCCCTGCCGGAGCACCGCCCGGGAGAGCGTGAAGTGGCTCTGGGCGTGCACCACGTGCGGTGCGAGGCGGTCCATGAGCCGCGCGATGTGGCCGTCCAGGCCCAGCGGCACGGCGGCCCGCATGGTCGGGTGGACCAGCAGCGGCGCCGAGCGCATCCGGTGCAGCGTCACGCCCGCCTCGTAGCGGATCCCCGGCCGGCCGTCCGGCGACGGGCAGACGACGTGCACGTCGTGGCCGCGCTCGGCGAGGCCCGCGGCGAGCCGGTAGGTGAAGTAGCCGGCGCCGTTGACGTCCGGCGGATAGGTGTCGGTGCCGATCAGGATCCGCAGGCGGCGCTCAGGCCCGGTCGTCGGCTGGGAGGTCCGATCGGTCCGCTTTTTCGCTGGGGACATCCGTGTTCTCCTGTCCTCGTTCGCCGTCGCGCTGCTGGTCGGTCTGTGCTCCGCGGTCCGGCCCGGTGCCGCCCTGGCCACCGGGGCCGGTCTCGGCCGCGTCAGCGCGCGCGGCCGGTCCGCGGCGCGCGGCGCCGTGTTTCCCCTCGGCCCCGCCCGATGCGGAGCTCCGGGTCCTGGCTGCTTCGGGATTCTGGTTCTTCGACCTCGCCAGGACGGCGATCCCGGCGGCGGCGACGGCGGCGCTCAGCGCGGCCAGGGCCTGCTCACCCGGCGAGGAGGGCAGCCCTTCGCCCAGCAGCAGCGCACCCAGTCCGGCGCCGACCACGGGGTCGGCGACGAGCAGGATTGCGTAGGCCGCGGCGAAGTGGCCGGTGCGGTAGGCGTTCTGCATCATCAGTCCGCCGAAGAGGGCGACCGCCGCCGCGATCAGCGGCAGCCAGCCGACGACGGACATCGGGTCGGCGACCGCTCCAGCGGCCACCACGCGGGCGATCGCCGAGGTGGTGCCGAGCGCGGCGCCGCCGATGGCGGCGAGCGCGACTCCGCGCGCGCCGGCCGAGAGGTGCCGCGCGGACGCCAGCCCGGCGATGCCGAGCGCGAACACGCATCCGGCGAGCAGGAGCGCGGTCAGCACCGTCATCCGCGGCGGCGTCGACGTGTGCGGGAACAACAGCAGCACACCGGTCAGGCCTGCCATGACGGCGACGCCGGCGGCGATCTGCCCGGGCCTGACCCGGCGCCGGGTGAACGCCATCGACAGCACGATGGCGAACAGCAGGCCGGTCACGCCGATCGGCTGGATGATGGTGAGCGGCGCGCCGCTGAGCGCGATCAGGTGCAGGGCCACGCCCGCACCGGCCGCCAGGGTGCCGAAGATCCACCGGGGCCGCTGCACCAGGTGCAGCAGCAGGCCGAAGCGGGCGACCCGGCGGCCGGGCGCGCGGACGGCGTCGCGCTCCTGCAGCGCGGAACCGAGCGCCATGAAGAACGCGCCCGCGAGGGCGATGAGAACCGGCACGATCATCGGCCCACCCCCGCGTCTCGGCGTCCGCCCTCGTCCTGGGCCACGCTGCCTCCTCCACTCGGAGCTCCCGCCCGCGGCGGAGGCTCCCCCGCCGCGGGCCGGCGCCCGGCCGTTCGTCTGCAACGCTACGGATCGCGCGCCGTCCAGCACGATGGCGACACCACCCGCAGTCAGGTAGTGGCCGCCGCACCCCCGCAGGAGAAGCGCGCCCCACCCCCTGGTCTGCCCTGCACCGCCCGTCCGGCCGCGGCCCGGTGCCTGCGGCCGGCGCGGCACCGCTGCCTGCCCGGGCCTCCCGGCAGCCCCCGGCCCCCTTTCGCCCGCGCCCGGCACCGGTGGTGCGTGCGGCCCGCCGCGCACCGCTCCCCGTCTGCACCCCTTTCCCAGGCATCCGCGGCGGCACCCTCCGAAAACCATAGAAACCCACCCCACCTGCTGCGTTGATCAGCGGTGCAGAGCACGGAAATGATTGGTCAAAACTCCGCGCCGCCCGGACGCTCCGGCTCCCCGCCGCGCTCGCTCTCCGCCGAGTGCGGCGGCCACCGCGGCCGCACCCGCAGCGGCCGGAAGACAGCCGGCCGGCCGACCCTGGCCTCCGCGCCGCTGCCCGGCGGTCCGGAGCACCGCGCATCCGGCTGGCACTCCGCGCCGGTGCGTTCGCCGTGCCCGCACGCCGGCCGCCCCGCCCGCCCGACCGCGCGGAAGCCTTCGCCCCCGACGCTCCGAACCGGGGCCGCCGCCGGCGCCCGGGACCCGGCCCGCTCTCCCGGCGCGGGTCGGCTCTCGCCCTGCTCCGCCCGGCAGGGTGCGTGCCCGCGCGGGGTACCCGGCCCCGTGCGCAGGCGCGGAGAGCGCCGGTCCAGCTCCGGCGGGCAGCCCAGGCCCGTGCCCGCGGTGGCCGGCGGGCAGCAGCCGGGCCCCGCGAGTGCCGGTGCGCTCCGCGGCCGCGGCCGCTCTCGGCCCGCAGGGATACAGAAAGGGGCTCCGTGTCAAATCAGCGGCGGCCCCACCCCGTGGGGGAACGCCCCCGCCGCGAACTGATCTTCGGCACAATTGGGAAAAATCCCCCCTTTAGGTAGGTGAGCGCAGATGGGCGCCGAGGAATTGGACGGGATCGACACGGCGATCGTCGGCGAGCTCCAGGCCGACGGCCGCATCCCGTTCGAAACGCTCGCGGCGCGGGTCGGGCTGTCCCGCGCGGCGGCCCGGCTGCGGTTCCGCCGCATGCAGGAAGGCGGACGGCTTGCAGTGGTCGGCATCGTGCACCCGGCGGTGCGCGGCACCACCGCTCTGGCCCACGCCTGGCTCTCGGCGTCCGGACCGGCCGCCGAGGCCGCCCGCGCGGCGGCCGCGGTGCCGGGCACCCGGGTGTGGCAGACGGCCGGACGCCACCCGCTGTTCGCGGAGATCCGCGGCAGCAGCCTGGACGACCTCTCCGCAGCGGTGGAGCGGCTGCGGGCCGCACCCGGTATCGCGGGCGGTACCGCCGCCGTGTGCACGCAGGTGCTCAAGGACCCCCGCCTCGCGGCGGCCGACCCTCCCGATTCGGAGCCCGACCACGTCGACCGCGTCCTGCTCGACCTGCTGGAAGCCGACGGCCGCCGGTCCTTCGCCGAACTCGCGGCGGCGGTCGGGCTGTCGGCCGGCGCGGTCCGCGCCCGGGTGCTGCGGCTGCTCGGCAGCGGCGCGCTGCGCATCACCGCCGTGCTCGAACCGTTCTCGGCCGGGCACAGCCGCGAGGGCGGCTTCGCGCTGCGCGCGGACGGTGCGGCCCGAGCGGTGGCCGCTGCCGCCGCCTGGCCGGAGATCCGGTTCCTCTGCCGCAGCCTGGGTCCGCACGACCTGGTCGGAATCGCGGCCGCCCCGACGGTCGACGGCCTGCACGAAGTGTTCGAGCGGCTCCGCGGCCTGCCCGGGGTCCGCCTCGACGAGACGTGGATCCGGCTCACCGCGCCGGACGTCCCGCCGGAGCCCCCGCCCGCCGCTGCGGCTCCGGCTGCCGAGGCCGGCTAGACACTGCTGGTGCGTGCCGGTCAGCGGCCGCCTGACCGGGGCGCCGGTCATCCGCAGCTGCGCCGCCCGCACCCGGCCCGGACGCGATCGGGGTTGTTCGGGGGGCGCCGTCCGCAGGGCGGCAGCCCGCCGGACACGGCCTCGCGGTGGAGACCGGTGTGCCGGCCGGCGCCCCGGGCGAGCGGTCACCCGATCGGCCGGGCCGCGGCGATCCGGTTGTGCTGGCTCGCAGCGTTCAGCGCCGCGGACCGCTCGGTTCCGGCCCCTGCGGAGCCTCCGCGGCACACGGTCGGGCACGCACCCGGTGCGACGGGCGAACGCGATGCAGGTGCGCGGCCCGCGTGCGTTCACCAGGTCCCCTCGGCGGTCGGGCCCATCGCGTTGCCGGGGGCCTGCCGCACCTGCTGCGGACACCGCGGGTCTTCCCATAGCGGGGGCGGCATACCCGGACGCTCTTCGGGCCGGGCTCTGCGTCACCGCAGGACAGGCGCTTGCGGGCTGCGGTGCCGAACGCCGCTGGCTGCTCCGGCTCAGCACACGATCGGGCACCTCTGTCCGCGTCCGCCGGCCGCTCGGAGTGCAACCGCCGCCCCGGGCGCGCCTGGTGGGCGGCGTTCGCCGCGAGCGGTGCCCCAGGTGTGATCGGCTCGGCCGGATCCAGGAGCGGCCCCACGCGCACCGCTTCACTCTGCTGCCGGAGGCGTACGCCGCGCGGGGCGGGCCAGGGCACCGCGCAGCAATCCGTCGGACATCCCCCGCTCGCTGCTCTCCGGAGCGCCGGACCGCCGGCGGGGAGCCCTGTTCCAGGCCGCTTCCCGAGCGATCCGGGCCCCGCCGGGCACTGCGGAGCTGCGGTGGCCGGACTCGGCCGCGGGACGGCCTGTTCCGGCCACGGCCTCCGCCGGCGGCGGGCGCGGCCGCCGTCCCAGGGCAGCGGCGGATACAGGGCTGCGCAGCGGAGGGGCCGCATGGCACCATGGACCCAGCATTGGTCTAGACCGCGCACAGAGGAGCCCCCTTGGCCGCACTCCCCCTCGTTCCGCGCCCAGTCCATGCCGCGACCGCCGACGGGACCGGTCTGGCACTGGACGCCGCAACCCGCATCGACGCCGACGCTGCGGCTGCCGGGACCGAAGCCTGGCTGCGCGCAGAGCTCGGCGCCGCCACCGGCTTCCCGTTCCCGCCCGGCCGCGGCGAGGACGCCCGCATCCGGCTCAGTGTCGACCCCGCGGCCGGCCTCGGCGGCGAGGGCTACCGGCTCATCGTCGACGGCGAGGGCGCGGTGGTGATCGGCCACGACGCCGCCGGCGTCTTCTACGGCGCGCAGACCCTGCGCCAGCTGCTGCCGCCCGGCGCCTACCGCCGCGCGCCGGCGGGCGGCACCGCGGAGTGGACGCTGCCGCACGCGGACATCACCGACCGCCCGAGGTTCGGCTGGCGCGGCTGCCACCTGGACGTCGCCCGCCACTTCATGCCCAAGCAGGACGTGCTCCGCTTCATCGACCTGCTCGCCCTGCACAAGCTCAACGTGCTGCATTTCCACCTCTCCGACGACCAGGGGTGGCGGGTCCAGATCCGGCGCTACCCGAGGCTCACCGAAGTCGCGTCCTGGCGGCACGGCAGCCAGGTCGGTGCGGGGCCGGATGCGGCCGACGACGGCCGCCCGCACGGCGGCTTCTACACCCAGGACGACATCCGCGAGATCGTCGCCTACGCCGCCGCCCGGCACATCACCGTGGTGCCCGAGATCGACATCCCCGGCCACTCCCAGGCCGCGATCGCCGCCTACCCGGAGCTGGGCGAGGGCGACCCGGTCGAGGTGGGCCGCACGTGGGGCATCATCGAGACCGTCCTCAACGTGAGCGACACCGCCGTCGACTTCTACAAGAACGTGTTCGACGAGCTGATCGAGCTCTTCCCGAGCAGCTACATCTGCGTCGGCGGCGACGAGTGCCCGAAGAAGCAGTGGCAGGAGAGCCCGATCGCGCAGGCCCGGATGGACGAGCAGGGGCTGGCCGACGCCGACGAGCTGCAGAGCTGGTTCATCCGCCAGTTCGACGCGCACCTGGCCGCACGCGGCCGCCGGCTGCTCGGCTGGGACGAGATCCTGCAGGGCGGGCTGGCGCCGGGCGCGACCGTGCTGTCCTGGCGCGGCACCGAGGGCGGGATCGAGGCGGCGCGGGCCGGCCACGACGTCGTCATGTGCCCCACCCGCACCTCCTACCTGGACTACCGGCAGTCCGACAGCCCGGACGAGCCCGTCCCGGTCGGCACGGTCCTCACCCTGGAGGACGTCTACCAGGCCGAGCCGGTCCCGCCGGAGCTCGCCGACGAGGGCGCCGAGCACGTCCTGGGCGCGCAGGTGAACATCTGGCGCGAGCACCTGGACTCCACCCGCACGGTCGACTTCGCGGCGTTCCCGCGGCTTTCGGCGTTCGCCGAGGTCGCGTGGAGCCCGGCGGAGCGCGACCTCAGCGAGTTCCTGCCGCGGCTCCGCCGCCATCTGGAGCGGCTCGACGCAATCGGTGTGGAATACCGGCCGCTCGACGGCCCGCTGCCCTGGCAGAAGCGCCCCGGGGTGCCCGGGCGGTACTAGCGGTACTAGGCGTCCGCAGCGGGGCAGTCATCCGCCGAGCATGCCCCGGGTTCGCCCGGCGGGCGGCCCGCATGCTCGGCGCCGCCCGCCGGAGCCCCGGGGCGGGCTGCGCGGGCCGCAGCAGCGCCGCGGGCCGGCGCCCCCGCAAGGGCGCCGGCCCGGGTTCCGGTCCGGCGGGCGGCGCGGCTCTGCCCTGCGCCGAGTAAGGGCGTCCGGCCGCCCGCCCGGGCCGCGGTTCAGACTGCGGCGCGCTCCTGGCTGTGCTCTTCGATCGCCCGGCGGGCGATGTCGGGGTAGTCGGAGATGAGGCCGTCCACGCCCTTGTCAAGGGCGGCGTCCATGTCGGCCCGCTCGTTGACCGTGTAGGTGACCACGGCCAGGCCCTCCTTGTGGACCGCGTCCACGTAGGCCTCGGTGAGGCCGTTGTGGTTGGGGTTGATCTGGTCGGCCCATTCGGCATAGTCGGCGATCTCCCCCTCGGGGACCTCGCCGAGCAGGCCGTGCGGCACGTCCGGCAGCAGCCGGTGCGAGCGCTCCGCCGAGTCCCACTCGAAGCTCTGGATGATGAGGCGGTGCTGCCCGTCCCCGCCGACCGGGGCCAGCCACTCCGGGTTGCGGGAGAGCGTCTGGGAGATGTCGGACTCGATGCCCGGGTAGAGCACCGGCGACTTGATCTCCAGCAGGAAGTTGAGTCCGTGCTTGCGCATCCGGTCGAGCGCCTCCTGCAGCGTGGGCACCTGCTCCCCCGCGAAGGAGTCGCCGAACCAGGCGCCGGCGTCGAGGCGGCGCAGCTCCTTGAGCGTGTAGTCGCCGACGTCGGTGCTGCCCCGGTCGGGGAAGACCTCCTCGACGTCGGTGGTGCGGTCGAGGGTGGTGTCGTGGATGACGACGAGCTTGCCGTCCTTGCTGCGCTGGACGTCGAGTTCGACGGTCGAAGCACCGCGCGACTCGGCGGCGTCGATCGCGGCGAGCGTGTTCTCCGGCGCGTACCCGGATGCTCCGCGGTGCGCGACGTCGAGCACGGAGAGCGCCTCGGAGCCGCTGCCCGCGACCGGGGAGCGGAGTGCGTCGGGGTCCTGATCGGCCGCGGCGGTGCCGGCGGCGCCCGACAGGGCGAACACCAGCGCGGCGGTGGTGGGGCCGAGCCGTCGGATCATGGAACTCCATTCATCTGCACAGGCCGTATTCACCGACAGCTTCAGCGTCGGCGCGCACGGTTACCGGCGGGTGTCGCCGAAGCGATCCCCGCATGCCGCCCCTCCGAACACCCGCGGTTGCCCTCAACCGGGCAAAGGTTTTCTCGACACGTGTCACTCCTTGTGACCGATTCACTCCTCCGTGTGCGATTTTTAGTCGGGACGGCCACTTGTCGCGCACATCCGATGCGCGCACCGTGCACACGTCAGTTCTCTACGTAGCCGAACGAGGGGTTTGAGCATGCGCAAGCACCAGAGGTGGTGGATCGCCGTCGCGGGCTCCACCGCGATGTCCCTGAGCGGGTTCGGCCTGCTCGGCGGCGCGTCGGCGCTGGCCGACGAGCGGGACGAGCTGGCGTGGCCGGTGGTGGAGCAGCGGGCCTCCACCTACGCGCTGGACGGGTTCGAGATCGCGGACCTTCCGGCCGGCCTGGACAAGTACGGCATCAACGCGCGCTCCTCCACCGGGCAGCAGGGCGAGCGCCACTCGCACATCGCCTGGGTCCAGGGGCCGGACGCGACCTACGGCAAGGTCGCCGTGATCCGGGCGGACTCGCTGACCACGCTGGACGAGCTCCGTGACCGGCGCTACGACCACCTGGACCCGGCTTCGCTGGAGAAGGTGCAGGTCAACGGCAAGGACGCCTACCTCTCCGCGGAGACCGGCGATCTGTTCCGGCTGGAGGAGGAGGGTGTCGCGGTGACGACGTACCTCCAGCCGCAGACCTGGGACACCGAGGAGCTGAAGGCGTTCGCCGCCGCGGTGCAGCCGCAGGAGGCCGAGCAGGACACCGCCGCGGCCCAGGAGCAGCCGGCGGAGAAGGACACCGCGGAGAAGGACGCCGAGAAGCCGGCTGAGGACCAGGCCGCCGAAGAGAAGGCAGCCGAAGAGAAGGCAGCGGAGGAGAAGGCCGCTGCGGACGAGGCCGCCGAGCAGGAGGCCGGGCAGGACTCCGCCGAACAGCAGCAGGACGCACAGCCCGACGCTGCGGAGCCGGCCGGGGAGCAGGCCCCGGAGCAGGATGCGGCCGGGCAGGAAGAGCAGCAGGACGCCGCGGAGCAGGAGCAGGCTCCCGCCGAGGACGCCGGCTCGGAGGCCCCCGAGGGCTCCGAGCAGGAGCAGCAGGACGCTGACGCTGCCCAGCAGGAGCAGGAGGGGTCGGAGGCCGCCCAGCAGGAACAGGACGCCGCCGAACAGCAGCAGGACGGCGCTGAACAGGAGGCCCCGGCGGAGGAGGCGCCCCAGCAGGACGGGGCTGCCGGGGACGGCGCCGGCCAGGGCGGGGCCGCCGAGAACGAGGCGGCCCAGGACAGCGCAGCGGCCGAGTCCGAGCTCGCCCTGCCGGAGGGCACCACGGCCGAGGACGTCCGCGTCTGCCTGCTGGAGAGCCTGCACGGCCGTGCGCTGGAGCCGCAGGAGCGCGAGGACGCCCGCGACGCGGCCGCGTTCTCCGCGGTCTGGTCGGAGGCGGACGCGGTCCAGCGCGGCAACGCCGTCGACGCCTGCACCCAGCAGCTGGAGACCGAGCGCGCGCAGATCGACGCCGTGATCGCGCTGCCCGAGACCGGCACCGAGCCGGCGCTGACGGGCCGCACCGACACCGCGTGGGACGCCGCTCCCTGGGTTCTGCCGTCCGAGCGCGTGGATGGCTGACACCCGCCTTTCCGGCCCCGGCCCCGCACCTGCGGGACCGGGGCCGCTCTGCTGCGCCGGCCCGTAGGCGGCCGCGGCGGCGGCCTCCGCGCCCTCCGGACCGTTCTCGGAGCGGTACCGCCGGCAGAGCGGAGCACGGCCGCCCGGTCAGCGGTCCCGCCGGCCCGAAGCGCCGCTGATCGGCGCCGCCGAAGGATCCAGTCCCGGTGCGCGCACCGCTCCCCCGCTCACCAGCGGCCCGCGCCCTCCGCGAGCAGGCTTCCGCTGAGGCCCCGGCCGTGCGGCAACGGCGGCGCCGGCGAGTGGCGGGAGGCGCCCCGCCCCGCAGCGGCGCGGCGCGACGGCTGCCGCCGGCCGTGCCGCGGCACCACTCCCGGCCTCCGGAGCCTGCGTCCCGCGGGACAGCGCTGCCGGTGCGCCCTGCAGGCAGCTGCCCCGCCGCTTCCCGCCACCGCGCCCTCCCGCGCTTCCCCCTCTTCGGAGGGGAAGGCCGGGGGTGCCCCACCAGCGGAGCCGCACCGCCCCGACGCCCTGGTCAGGACTCCCACGCGGCGAGGAGACCCAGGGCTGCGGCGTCGCGGACGGGCTCGGCGGTGCTGCGCGCGGGCGCGGCCGTGAGGATGCGGCGGGCGCGCGCCGCGGCGGCAGGCCGGACACGGCGCAGTCCGTCGGCGATGCGGCGCCCGTCCGGGCAGCTCAGGACCTCTTCGGCCGCCGCCGCGCCGGCGCCGGCCGCGGCGCAGGCGGTCGCCAGCAGGATGTTGAAGACGCCGTAGTAGGAGCGGCCCTGCACTGCGGGCCCCCGGGTGACGGCGGGGTGGTCGTCGGCCGGCAGGCGGAACGGGACGTCGGCGCGGACGCAGCTGCAGATCACCTCGGCCAGGGCCGACCCGCGCGGCATCGCCCCCGTGCCGCCCGGCCGGCAGGCCAGCAGCAGGCCGAGCGGACGCGCGCCCGCCAGCGCCGCGACGGCGTCCGGCCAGTCGCGCGGCTCGGTCTCGAAGAACACGGTGCGCGGACCCTGCACGCCCGCGGTGGCCGGAGCGCGCGCGACCGCCGCAGCCCGGGCGATCTCCGCGGGCCCGGCGGGGACCTCCGCGTGCACGAGTGCCGTGCCGGCCGGCGGGGCGGCTCCGAGCAGTTCGGCGTCGGCCAGGGAGTCCAGCACGACCCCGATCTCCAGCAGTGGCGCCCCGACGTCCACCCCGCTCAGCGCGCCGAGCGGTCCCGAGGCCGGGCCGCCCAGGGACGAGCGGCCCTGGGCGAGCGCGGGAAGCAGCCGGACCGGGCAGAGCAGGCGCAGGCCGTGCAGCGAGTGGCCGACGATGCGGTCGGACCGGTTGCGCTGCAGCGCTTGGAAGAGCGTCAGCGGTGCGGGCGGAAGGAGCCCGCCGTCGTCGATGAGGCCGGCGAGGAGCAGGCCCGCGGCGGGGGCGGCGGCAGAGGGGAGGACTGCGGCGGGGCCTGCGGCCGGGACGGGGCGGGCGGTCATCGCGTCTCCCCCTTCGGGCGGGCTCGCGAGCGGTGCGACTGCCCACCGGGACGGGGCCCGGACCGGAGGGCAGTCCGGTCATGCCGGGTTCCTACCCGCGGCGGGACGCCGCGCCCCCGGCTGTCCGGGTCCGGGCGCAGCGCGGCGGGATGCGAAGGCGGCGGCCCCGCCGCCTTCGGTAAGAACGCCGGTTTCCCCGTGCAGGACGGCGTTTTCCGCTACCTTGGGCTATATGGCGGTGCTGCCGGAGCCCGACCCCCGCTCCCGCAGCGGTGCGCACCCGACGCTTGCCAACGGGCACCGGCACGGCTTACGTTGACCTGGTGCAGAACGGGCCGAACCGGCAGATTCGCCCGTCCCACATCGGAATACGCAGACCACACACAGGGCCGCAGTTCGCTGACTCCCCCTCCCTCAGTGAAGGGCCCTGTTCCCCCTCCTGCGGCGTCCAGCCCTCCCCTCCCGGCTGGCTTCGGCGCCAGGAGATGAGAAGGGGCGGTGCCACCGGCACCGCCCCTTCGCCGTTGCTCGCGTCCTAGGCGTGCACCCGGACGACGCCGGCCAGGTTCTCGGTCCGCACGTCGGTGGTGCGGACGTCGAGGCCGGTGCGCGGCGCCTCCAGCATCTTGCCGTCGCCGAGGTAGATGGCCACGTGCGAGATGTAGTCGGGGGCCGTGGGGTCGTTGCGCCAGAAGATCAGGTCGCCGCGCTGGGCGTCCTCGAGTCCGAGGTGCTCGCCGGCGTGCCACTGGTCGTGCGTGACGCGCGGGATCGCGACGCCCTCCTCCGCGAACGCCCACTGCAGCAGGCCAGAGCAGTCGAAGCCGCCCTCGTCCAGGGACTCGCCGCCCCACACGTAGGGCACGCCCTCCATGGACTCGGCGTGCGCGATGACGCGCTCCATCGTCTCCGAGGCGAGCGGCTCCCCTTCGGCCGACGACGGGCGCGGCTCGGGCTCTTCGGCGAGCAGCTGCAGCGAGGCGTCCTCGCCGAGCACGTCCTGCAGCTCCTCCTTCAGCTCCCACAGGTCGGCGTCGGGCGCCGAGACGACGACGCCGTTGCCGCGCGGGAAGCCGAGGTCGGCGGCCAGGTCGCGGGAGACCAGCGCGTCGATCCCGGCGACGCCGGAGGTGGCGTGCGTCCAGACCTCGCGGGTGACGGTGCCCTCGGCGCCGGCGATGTCGACGTCGCTGCCCACGTCCAGGCCGCGCTGGGTGCCGGCATCGTCGGAGAGCGCGATGCGGCCCTCGGCGACGCCCTGCCAGATCGCGTCGGACTTGGCCGAGGGCGCGGGAGCATAGGCGCGGAATCCGGAGGGGTCGACACCGAGGACCGAGGTGTCCTCGCCGCCGACGCTGATCCGGGCCGCATCGACCGTCTCGGCGGATTCGACGCCGTCCAGGCCGCGCAGCTTCTTCAGCTCTTTCGCGCCGATGGAGTCCGGCAGCACCGCGAAGTACTCGCGCGATCGGGGCTCGCCGAGCGGAGCGACCTCCACGTCGCGGTCGAGGGCGCCGGTGTCGGCGACCTCCGGGCCCGCCGCGGAGGGCTGCCCTGCCCGCTCACCGGAGGGCGCGGCGTGCGGGGCATCCGCGGCGCGGGTGTCGACCGGCGGCCGGTCGGCGACGTTCGGCTCGGGCTCGGCCCAGGCGGGCGCCGCAAAAGCGCTGAACGCCACGGTGAACGCGGCTGCCGTTCCCGCACAGGTTCCCCGCACGAATCTCCTCGCTTTCCCGCGCCCGGTGAATATCGCGTCCAAGCATGGGTGTCCGTGGTCGCGTTTTCAAGCGCCCTTGGTGTGAACTTCCCGAGAACCGAATCCCCACCGCCTGGCCGAAACCGGCCGACCCGGCATTCCCCCAGTTCCGCGCCGGGGCCCACACTTCCGTCCATTTCGGCCAGGCCGGCACCGCTTCTCCGGCCGTCCCTCTCGCCGACCGAGGATGCCCGAAAAACGGGGGCGCGCGGCCCACCTATCGCGGCGTTCTCTGCGCCCGCCACCCGCCCGGATACGCGCCGCGCGGCATTCTCCATCCGCCCTTCCGTCCACTTCCCGCCTCCGCTGCAGAAACGACGGCGGCCAACCGGCGCCGGTCACGGCGGGGCGGCGCTGTGCGGCCCCGCCTCCTCCACCGGGTCCTCGCCCACAGCATCCGGATCGACGTCTGTGCTGGTGCCGGCATCGGCGTCCGCGTAGCGCTGGACCGCGGCGATATCGAGGGGGAAGCGGACCGGTGTCGCACCGAACATGACCTGCCCGGCCTCGTCCGCCGCCGCGGTGAGCAGCGCTACTGCGCCGTCCACCGCGTCCTCCGGAACGTGCAGGAGGAGCTCGTCGTGCTGGAAGAGGACGAGTTCGGCGCCGGGGACCCCGGCGAGGGAACGGCGGACGGCGGCCATGAACACCAGCGCCCATTCGGCGGCGCTCGCCTGGACGACGAAGTTGCGGGTGAACCGGCCGCGGGAGCGCGCGGCCGGCCCCGCACCCGGCCCGCCGCCGACGACCGCTGCGCTCCACTGCTCAGACGGCGGCGGGCCCGCGCGGCCCAGCCAGGAGCGGACGGTGCGCCCGCGCTCGCCGTCGGCGGCCGCCCGCTCCAGCAGCGCCGACGCGTCCGGGAAGGTCCGGTAGAGCGTGGTGAGCAGCGGCGCCGCGTCGCCGCCGGTCTGCCCGTACATGGCGGCGAGGAGCCCGATCTTGGCGCGCTGCCGGTCGCCGAAGTCGGCGCCCAGCGTCGCGTAGAGGTCGTCGGCACCGGCCGCCCGGGCCAGCCCGGGGTCGCCGGAGACCGCGGCGAGGATGCGCGGCTCCAGCTGGCCCGCATCGGCGGTGACCAGCCGGTGTCCGGGCTCGGCGGCGATGGCCGACCGCAGCGCCTTGGGGATCTGCAGCGCCCCGCCGCCGCGTGTCGCCCACCGCCCCGAGACGACGCCGCCGACCACGTAGTCGGGGTGGAACCGGCCGCCGCGGACCCAGGTGTCGAGCCACTGCCAGCCATGTGCGGCGTGCAGCCGGGCGAGTTCCTTGTAGCGCAGCAGGAGCGGCACAGCGGGGTGGTCGATCCGGCGCAGCGCGTGCGCCCGGGTGCTCGCCAGTTCGACGCCGGCGTCGGCGAAGGCGGCGATGAGCTGGGCCGGGGAGTCCGGGTTGACGTCGCGGCCGAACTCCGCGGCGATCGCCTGCGCGAGCCGCGCGAGCTCGGGCGGGCCGGCGCCGCCGGCCGGGCGCGCACCGAGGTGGGCGGTGAGGATGCGGTCGTGCTCGGCCGGGTCCCAGGGGACTCCGGTGCGGTGCATCTCCGTCGCAGCCAGCGCGCCGGCCGACTCCACCGCGCACAGCAGCGCGAACGCGCCCGGATCGGGGAGGGCGGCGCAACGCCGGCGCTGGTCGGCGTGGACCTCGGCGAGGGCGCCGAGGCGGTCGGCTCCGGCGGGCAGCGTCGAGGTGTCGGCGGCGAACAGCGCCGGCTGCTCGTCCCCTCCGGCGGCGCGCGGCAGCCGGTCGTCGGGGACGGCGCGGCCGTGCAGCCGCGCCCAGGCGGCGCCCAGCCCGCGGGGCTCACCGAATCGGTCCTCGCGGCCCAGCAGCAGCGCCTCGACCAGGGCTGCGTCGTGGCAGCGGTCGACGCGCACACCGGCCGCCAGCAGCTCCGGGTAGACGTCAGCGGTGTCGGCCCACACCCAGCGGACGGGACCGTCCGCGACGGCCGACCGCTCAGCGACGGCGGAGGCGAGGTCACCGGTCCGGATCTCGGGCCCCGGACGGTCGTCCGGGCGGTCGCCGAGCTCACGGTAGCTCCCGCCCCCGCTGCCGTCTGCCACCACCGCGATCCGCACGGCCCCACTCTCCCCCGGCCCCGGCCTGCTCCGCCCCCCAACACCCCGGATGCGGCGCCCGGGGGACCCGGACTCCGTCCGCACCGCCGTCCGGCCGCCGACGCTCCAGCGCACTGCCTTCTGCCCGCATCCTGCCCGGGACCACCGACAGGTGCCCCCTGGAGCCCGCCATCCGCACAGCGGCCCCCACCGCCGCACACGCCGCGCAGACCAGCCGGCCCGCCAGCGCACTGCCTTACGCCAGGCACCTGCACGACTCCGCCCCCGCCGCCGCGCCGGACTGCGCGCCCTCAACCGCACCTCCGCGCAGGTCAGAGCGGGTCCGGGTCCGACCTCGGCTGGGGCGGTGCCCTCGGCCTGCAGACGCGTCGGCACCCCCTGGGGGCGCCGACGGGCGGCCCCTCCACCCGCAGCGGAGTCCCCGAGACACACCACTGCAGGCCAACCCCAGCGGCCGACCCCTGATTCAGGAGTGGCCTCGGGGCGCGACACGCGGTTCCCGGCCGGCCTGCCACCGGCCCGCCGACCGACCAGCGCCGAGACGGCGCCGCCTGTTCCGCCCGCAACCGGCACCGCGCCGAGGCGCAGTGACGGCAGCCCCGCTCCGTCCGTCTGGGCAGCGGCTCCACCAGGAGCGCCGTGCAGGTCGATCCGCATCCCCGTGCAGGCTCCGATTCGGCGGTCGCGCCGGTCCGCAGGAGCGCCGGGGAGACTGCGCTCGGGCCCGCCGACAGGCCAGGCGCCGAAGAGCGCCCCTCCTCCCTCCGCACCAATAGCAGGCGACGGCTGCCCATCCGCACAGATCAGCCTCCGTTCGCGGACTGGCCTGACGGTTCGCCGCTGGCCGCTCTGCCTCGCTACGCCCCACCCGAATCAACCGCCGCCCGCCCACCGGCCGACCGGCGCTGTTCGGCACGCTCCACCTCGGCCCTCGTCCTGCGCGGCGCCGGCGATCCGGTGCCGCGCCGAAAGCAGCCCGGCGCACGCGCATCTGAAGCGCAGCTGCGCAACCGCCGCGCAGATCAGCCCCCGTCCGCGGGCCGGCCCTCCAACTCGGCGGTGGCCTCGGTCTGCAGGCGCGCCGACTCTTCGAGGAAGCCCGCGATCAGGGTGAGCTCGGTGTCGGAGTAGCCGGAGCAGAGGGCGTCGAGGCGGCGGAGCAGGCCGTCGAAGGCACCGTCGGCCTGCGGCAGCGCGCCGATCTCGACGAGGACGCGCCTGCGGTCGGCGCCGTCCCGGTGGCGGCGGAGCAGGCCGCGGCCCTCCAGGCGGTCGAGGACACCGGTGATCGAGGCCGGCTTCAGGCCCGAGCGGCGGACCAGCTCGCCGGCGGTGAGCGGGCCGTGCGCCTGCACCAGGCCCATCACCTTCCAGTCGCTGGCGCCCATGCCGAGCCGGGAGCTCAGGGCGGTGTGGAAGAGGACCGCGGCGTCGCTCATCCCGCGCCCCGCATCCCTGATGCGCGCCAGGATCTCGTCCCGCTCCCCTGCTGGGCCGCGCTCTTCCGCTGCACGGCCCGGGCCGCTCGCCGGCCGGTCGGATTGCTCCATTGACGGTTGCGCCCTTCGCGATTATATTTCTTTCGTACGAACTAAATAATACAGGAGTCGCCATGAAGGTCCTCATCGCCGGCGGCGGCATCGCCGGACCGGTCACCGCCACCGCACTCGCCCGAGCCGGGATCGACGCCCGCGTCGCCGAAGCCCGGCCGGGGCCCGACGCCGGCGGCAGCTTCCTCACCCTCGCACCGAACGGCCTCGCCGTCCTCGACACCCTGGGCCTGCTGGAGCCCGTCCTGGCGGCGGCCGTCTGCCCCACCAGCGCCATCGAGTTCAGCAACGGCGCCGGGCGCCGCCTCGGCACGATCGACGACGGGTCCGCCGAGCTCGGCGCCGACCTGCAGTCCCGGACGCTGATGCGGAGCGCGCTCAACGCGCGCCTCGCCGAGGGGGCGGCCGCCCAGGGCGTCAGCATCGACTACGAGCGCCGGCTGGCCGGGGTGGAGGACCACGGCCCCGACGGGGTCACCGCCGTCTTCGCGGACGGCTCCCGCGAGCACGCCGACGTGCTGCTCGGCGCCGACGGCCTGCACTCCCCCGTCCGCCGTGCAATGGATCCCGGAGCGCCGGCGCCCTCCTACACGGGCCTGCTCAACTTCGGCGGGACCGCGCCGGCCGACGGGGTACCGCCGACGCCGCCGGCCACCACCCGGATGATGTTCGGCCGCCGCGCGTTCTTCGGGCACTTCGTGCACGGCGGCACCGCCTACTGGTTCGTCAACGCGCCCCACCCGGAGCTGGACCGGAGCGACCCCACCGGCCTGGAAGAATGGCGCGCCCACCTGCTCGGGCTGTTCGACGGCGACCAGCCCGCGGTCTCCCGCATCCTGCGCGCGGCCCCGGACGACAGCTTCACCCCGTTCGGGGTGTACGACATCGCAACGCTGCCCCGCTGGAGCAGCGGGCACATCGGCCTGGTCGGCGACGCCGCGCACGCGGTCTCCTCCTCCAGTGGGCAGGGCGCTTCGCTGGCCCTTGAAGACGCGGTGACCGTTGCGCGCTGCCTGCGCGACATCGGCGACCCGGCCGAGGCCCTGCGCACCTACGAGGGGCTGCGGCGCGACCGGGTCGAGCGCATCGTCGCCGAAGGGCGCCGCCGGGGCAACGACAAGCTCGCCGCCGGCCGTGTCCAGGTCTTCCTGCGCGACCTCATGCTGCCGCTGGTGTTCCGGCTGATCGCGGCGCGGAAGGGCCACGCATGGATGTTCGACCACCGGACCGACTTCGACGCCCCGGTGGCCGCGGCATCCGCCGCGCGCTGACCGGGCGCCCCGGTGCCGCACAGCGGCAGTGTCCTCGGCGCCCCGTCCCGCGGCGGCCGCCTGAGTCAGGCATCGCTCCGGGAGGGGGGAGCGGCGCAGGCCGCCGGGCCCCTGGGCCCGCAGCCGGGCCGCCCCCGGAGGCGGCCCTCTTCAGCGGCCGCCGGACACCACGTTCGCGAGCGGTTCGCCCGCGCCCCAGCGGCGCAACTGGGCGTCGACGAAGGAGCGCGCAGCGGGATAGAAGGCGTCCGAGCCGCCGGCCACGTGCGGCGTGACGAGGACGCCCGGCGCGTTCCACAGCGGGTGGGACGAGGGCAGCGGCTCGGGTTCGGTGACGTCCAGGGCCGCGCGCACCCGCCCCTTCTCGGCGAGCAGCGCGGCGGTGTCCAGGATCGGTCCGCGGCCCACGTTCACGACGAGTGCGTCATCGCGGAGAAGCGCCAGTTCCGCCGCGCCCATCAGTCCGCGCGTCTGCTCGGTCAGCGGCGTCACCAGCACCACGATGTCGGCCTCCGGCAGCAGCCGGTGCAGGTCGCCGATCGCGTGCACGTCCTCCTCCGGGCGCGCGCGGCGCGCCACGCGCACCACCTCGCACTCGCTGGCCAGTAGGCGCCGCTCGATCGCCGCGCCGATGCTGCCGTAGCCGACGATCAGCACCCGCGACCCGGCGAGCGAGCGCGTGTAGTGCGGGTTCCACGCGTGCGCGGCCTGGTCTCGGGACCACTGCGGGAAGTCGCGCTGGGAGGCGAGCATGAGCGCGAGGGCGTGCTCGGCGGTGCTGGCGTCGTGCAGGCCGCGGCCGTTGGCGAGCACGACGCCCTCGGGAAGCACGTCGAGCACGTTCTCGTAGCCGGCCGTCAGCAGCTGCACGGTCTGCAGCCGGGGCATGCGCTCCAGCAGGTCGGTCCGCTGGCCGAGGCCGTAGGGCATGACGTAGAAGACCACGTCATCCAGGCCCTCCGGGTCGCCTTCCCCGTCGAAGAGCACCCCGTCCATCCCCGCGGGGACGCTGCTGAGGTTCTGCTCCCAGGGCACCAGTACCCGGTCCGCCATATCCGCCTCCTGCTCTGCTGCACGCGCCGTTGCGCGGCCCGGCCGTGCCGTTGCACGGCTGACCGGCCGCGCTGGGAAGTTACCAGGAGCGCCGGAGCGCGCCGCCGGTCAGGGGCGCACCGAGCGGCGCCTCAGCTCACGCCGCCTGCCCCTGATGCCGCACCAGTTCGTAGCAGGCGATGGCCGCCGCGGCGGTCACGTTGAACGAGTCGACGTCGCGCCCGGCCATCGGGATCCGCACGCGCTGCCCGGCGGCGGCCATCCAGTGCGGCGAGAGGCCGTCGCCCTCGGTTCCCAGCAGCAGCGCGGTGGGCGCTCCGGGGGCCTCGGCCAGCGCCGGCCCGATCGGCACCGAATCGGGCGCGGGGGTGAGGGCCAGCGTGCGGAATCCGCGTTCGCGCAGCCGGGCGGGCCCGGTGTACCAGTCGTCGATCCGGGCGTAGGGCAGCGTGAACACCGCCCCCATGGCGACCTTCACCGAGCGCCGGTAGAGCGGATCGGCGCACCGCGGCGACAGCAGTACCGCGTCGACGCCGAGCCCGGCGGCGCTGCGGAAGATCGCGCCCACGTTGGTGTGGTCCACGATGTCCTCCAGCACCACCACGCTGCGCGCACCGTCCAGGACGGCGTCGACTGGCGCGGGCGCGGGGCGGTGGAACGACGCCATGGCGCCGCGGTGCAGGTGGAAGCCGACCAGGCCGCGCGCCACGTCCTCGGACACGATGTAGAGCGGAACACCGCTGTCGGCGAGAACGTCGTCCAGCAGGTCCCTCCGCCGCTCGGTCAGCAGCACCGACCGCGGCGCATACCCGGCCGCAAGCGCCCGCCGGATCACCCGGTCCCCCTCGGCCATGAACAGCCCGCGCTCACTCTCCAGGCTCTTGCGCAGGCTCACGTCCCGCAGCCGGACATAGTCGTCCAGCCGCGGGTCAGCGGGATCCTCGATCACGATGGGGTGCATGACCCCCCATTCTCCCCGATGCCTTGCGCCGGGCAGACCGCGCCGGTATTCCGGTGTGCAGGCAGACCCGCCTGGAACGGGGTCCAGAACGAGCAGCAGTGGAGGCGGAGCTTGCACCGGAACGGCCCGCACGGTCAGCAGTGGCCGGACTGCGATGCCGAGGCCCGGGAGCGGGTGGCGGAGGTGGCCGAGGCGGCCGCATCCCTCACCCCGGACTCCTACCTCGGCACGTATCTCCACGGCTCACTGGCGACCGGCTGCTACTACCCGCCGAAGAGCGACATCGACCTGCTCGTTGTGGTGTCAAGACCGCTGTCCCCAGCCGAGCGCAGGCACGCGGCCCTGTCCGTCGCAACGAGCGAAGAGGCACGCCGCCCGGTCGGAGGCATCGAGATGACCGCCATCACGGCCGATACGGCTGCCACCCCTCCGCAGACCCCGCCGTATGAGGTGCAGTACTCCCCCGGCTGGCACCGGCGCATCCTGTCCGACAGCGTCGACTGGACAGCGGCCGGAGAGGACGGCGACCTCTCGGCGCACCTGGCCATGGCGGGCCGCCGCGGCATAGCGGTCGACGGCCCGCCGGTCTCCGAGGTCTTCGGCCCCGTTGCGTGGTCTGACTACACCGCCGCGGTCCTCGCGGACTTCGACTGGATCACCGCGGAGCAGGGCATCCTCGAATCGCCGTTCTACGGCATCCTCAACATCTGCCGGACGCTGGAACTGCTCTCGGGAACAGACCGCAACGTGCTCAGCAAGGAGGAAGGCGCCCTCTGGGCCCTCTCCCACCTGCCCGAAGAACACCACCCCGCCATCCAGCAGGCCCTGCGCGCCTACCGCTCAGCACTGCCAGTGCCACCCGAGCAGCGCATAACCAACGGCGAGTCCTGGGACCGCAACGCGCTGCTCGCCCTGTGCCGCTTCGCCCGATCGGCTGCACCGCGCGCCTAACGGCAGCAGCACGTACCGGTGCATAAGGCTCGCGCACACATTCGCCCGCCGAAGCTGTCCGCGGCCGGTGGGTCCGGCGGGAAACGCTGACTACTCCATCGGGTCGGTCAGCGGGCGGAGGCGCTGCCAGCGGGCCTCTTCGCAGGAGTCTTCGCGGGTGAGGGCGGTGTCGACTTCTTCGCCGTCCCACTCGCCGGAGATGACGGCCTCGCCCGGGCCGTAGACGCGGTCGTCCTCGCAGACGGCGCCGCCCGGCACCTCGTCGAAGAGGCCGCCGGACTCCTCGGCGCGCAGTTCGTCGGCGACAGCGGCCAGCTCGCGGCAGAGGTCGGAGTCGTCGACGGCGTCGCCGGTGCAGGTGAGGTTCTGGATGTAGGCGCGGTCCTCGGAGGAGACCTGGATCTGGAGGCGGCCGGTGGGCGCGTCGACGGCGCTGGGAGCAGTGTCGGCCACCGTGTTGGGGCCGCCCGCAGCGGAGGGCTGCGCCGCCGCCTGCGGCACTGGGGAGGACACCAGTGCTGCACCCGCGACGAGTGCCCAGGTGAGCGCGCCGCCGGCGCACAGGCCGGCGAGCACCGTACTGCTATGGGCCCGGGAGGACCAGGAACGGGGGTTCCGCTTCGCCATATCCGCCACTCTAAGAAGTCGGCTCTTTACTCGGCTCGTCGTACGGCGGAGGGGCCGCCGCAGCCCGCCTCATCGCGGATCTCCCCCTTGAGACGCCGTATGTGCGGCTGCCGTTCGCGTCCGTTTCGAGGGGCGGACACGCGCGGCGCCGGTTACGGCGCTCTCTCCGCGAGGTTTGGGCATGGACCGATCACGCATCTTAACCACGATCACCGCGGGCGGTCACACTCGCGCCCCGGCTGCCGCGTGCGGCCCGGTGGCCGCACCGGGTGACCCGGTCCTCTTCTCCCCTTGGCTACCAGGCAGTAAGGTCGCGTCGAACACGCGCAAACCGCCGGTTTCTGTACCCCCCGGAGAAAATGTGTCCAGCGGCCGACACCGTATCGAGCGGCGCCCATGGCGCAACCGCTCCCGCAGCAGCGCCCCCGCTCCCCCCGCGGAAGGGCGCAGTGTGCTGCGCTCCCCGATGGGGATCGCCGCGATCGCGGTGGCCGCAATCGTCGCGCTCAGCATCGCCGTGCCGCTGGGGCTGCGCTGGGCCGGCTGCGGCGAAACCCGCTACCTGCGCGTCTCCAGCACGCAGAGCATGGCGCCGATCGTGCGCGAGGCCGCCGAGGAGTTCAACTCCGCCGGCCACTCCTACGGCGGCGTGTGCGTCTACGCCCAGGCCGACGAGACCGCGCCGCACCGCATCATGACCGAGCTCGCCGGCGGCGGCGTCGCCGGGAACACGGCCAGCACCAGCGCGGTCCGCCCCGACGTGTGGATCCCGGAGTCCTCGGCGTGGGTCGAGCTGACGCGCGTCTCCGAGACCGGCGCGCAGAGCATCGAGACGGCGCCCCGCTCACTGGCCAGCTCCCCCGTCGTGCTCGCCGCACCCGAGGACGCCAAGGGGATCCCGGCGCCGGACGAGGCCGACTGGGACCTGGTCCTGCCCGGTGAGCGCGAGCCGGAGCGGCCGCTGGTGATGGTCGACCCCAACCGCGGGGTGGAGGGCATGGCCGCGATGAACGCGGTCCGCTCCGCGCTGGGCACCGGTGACCAGGCCGACGCCGACGTCACCGACTTCGTGCGCGACGTCCAGCTAGACACCGCGTTCGGTGAACTCGACCCCGCCGCGGCCTTTCCGTCCTCCGGCGCCGGCACGGCGCCGCTCGCCGTCCTGCCGGAGCAGGCGGTGGCCGACTTCAACGGGCGCTCCCCCGAGACCCCGCTGGAGGCCCTCTACCCCGAGGACGGCACCGTCCTGCTCGACTACCCCTACGTCAGCACCGGCGAGGAGGAGTGGTCCCGGGCGGCAGCCGACGACCTCTATTCCGTCCTCACCGGCGACCAGTACCAGGAGCGGTTGCGCGACTCCGGCTTCCGCGCCCCCGACGGGACCGCGCCGGCCGCGCTGGAGGAGCGCCCCGGCATCGACCCGGATGTCCCGGAGACGCACGACCGGCTCACCGGCGACGCGCTTTTGGCGTCGCTGGACGACTGGAACCGGCTGTCCATGCAGTCGCGCACCATGGTCCTCGCCGACGTGTCGGCGGCCATGGAGGCCGACCTGAACGGCGGCCCCTCCCGGATGGAGGTCACCCGCGACGCCGCGGAGCTGGGCCTCCAGCTCTTCCCCGACGAGACCGACATGGGCCTGTGGCTGATGTCGGACCGCAACGGCGCGGAGGGCCGGGAGAGCGGCGCCACGCTCGGCCCGCTGGGCGACGCCCCCGGCGAAAGCGGGCAGACCCGCCGCGAGCAGCTGCAGAACGTCGCCGCGGACATCGAGGCCGCCGGCGGCGGCTCGCGGCTCTACGACAACATCCTCGACGCCTACCGCGAGGTGCAGGAGGGCTACGACGAAGACCGCATCAACTCCGTCATCGTGCTGACCGCCGGCGAGGACGGCGGCTCCAGCGACATCAGCCACGACGAGCTCGTGGCCGAGCTGCAGGACCGCTTCGACCCCGAGCGCCCGGTCACCATGTTCATCATCGCCTTCGGCGAGCAGGCCGAGCGCGCCGAACTGGAGCAGATCGCCTCCGCCACCAGCGGCACGCTGTCGGTCACTGACGACGCGGCCGAAATCGGCGACATCTTCCTCAGCTCGATCTCGCGCCGCCTGTGCGTGCCCGACTGCGACGGGTGACGGCCGCCGCGGCGCCCCTGCCCCGGCGCCGCGGCACAGCACCACACCCCGGCCCCTGCCCCGGCCGCCCCCACCAGCACTGACGACATCCCCTGCGCGGCAGGGACCGCGGCTTCCGGCAGGGGCCGCAGACCGGTCCGGCCGCCGGGCAGCTCCGGCCTCCCGGGGAGCGAACTGCACCGAAGCCCCCGTTTCCCCCCATTTCGGCCTCCGCTACCCTTCCGAAACACCCGATTACGGCTCCATCCTCCCCCGGGAGCCCTCCGACCGGACCCGCCTCCCGATCGAGTACACGACGAGGACCACCTTGGGACGCCATCGCGGAAACCACGAAGACGACAGCGCTTCAGCCCCTGACGCCGCCGGCGCCGCCTCCTCCGGGGCGTCCGGCGGAGGCGGCGCGGGCCGATCCCGCCGCGCCGCCGGCGCGGGCGGCGGGCGCCCCGAGGGCCGCACCCGGCGCCGGCGCCGCGGAGGCGCCATCGCCGCGATAGCGGCGGCCTGCGCCATAGTCCTCGCTGTCGGCCTGACCGGGACCTACATCTTCATCAGCGAGAGCGGCTGCAGCGGCACCGACATCACCCTCGACGTCGCCGTCAGCCCGGAGATGGCCGCGCCCGCGCAGGCGGTCGCCCAGAGCTTCAACGAGGCCGACCACGCGGTCGACGGCCAGTGCGTCCGCGCCGAGGTGAGCGGCGCCGAGCCGGCCGACGTCGCCTACGGCATCACCGGCGGCGGCCCCACCATGGGCGACACCGATTCCCAGGTGTGGATCCCCGACTCGTCGCTGTGGGTCTCCTTCGTCCAGGAGCAGGCGGGCAAGGGCGGCGTCACCGACACCGGCACCTCCATCGCGTCCTCTCCGCTGGTTCTGGCCCAGCCCGCGGACAGCGAGGGCGGCGGCGAGGACAAGGACAAGGCGTCCTGGTCGACACTGGTGCCCACCTCGGCCCCGTCCGGCGGCTCCGGCGGCACCGACGTCCGCCTCGTGGATCCGGTGCGCAGCTCCTCCGGTCTGGCGACGCTCGCGCTGATCTCCGCCGCCATCGACGACGGCGACCAGGAGGGCCGCCCCCAGCTCGTCGCGGCGCTGCAGTCCCTGCAGAAGGGCGCGACGCCGAACGAGGAGGCCGCGTTCGAGGCGTTCGCCAAGCAGAGCGCCAAGGGCGGCGACGACCCGGTGCTGGTGCTGTCCGAGCAGGCCGCGCTGCGCTACAACGCCGCCCACACCGACGCCCCCGCGGAGGTCGGCTACCCGGAGAGCGGCTCCTACAACCTCGACTACCCCTACGTGACCCGCACCGACGACCCGCTCACCACGCGGGCCGCCGAGGTGTTCCGCGCCGCCCTCACCGACGCCTCCGCCCAGGACCGCTTCCTGGAGGAGGGCTTCCGCACCGCCGACGGCAGCGCCGACCCCGAGGTCCTCACCGAGGACATGGGCTTCTCCGAGAAGGCACCGGAGAGCCTGCCCACGCCGAGCAGCGGCACCATCCAGAGCCTCACCCAGGCCTGGAACCAGTTCAAGCTCGGCACCCGGCTGCTCACCATCATCGACGTGTCCGGATCGATGCTGGAGCAGGTGCCGGGCACCGGCGCCACCCGCATGCAGGTGATGACCAGCGCCGCGCAGGAAGGGCTCACCCTGTTCCCCGAGGACACCGAGCTCGGGATCTGGGAGTTCTCGGTGGGCCTCGACGGCGACCTGGACCACCGCGAGCGGCTGCCCATCGCCGAGCTCGGCAGCGAGGGCTCCGGCGGCGGCACCCACGAGCAGGACATCGCCGGCGACCTCTCCGAGATCGAGCCGGTGTCCGACGGCGACACCGGCCTGTACGACACCTACCTGGCGGCGTACCGGGAGATGATGAACTCCTACAAGTCGGACCGGGTCAACGCGATCCTCATGCTCACCGACGGCAACGACGACGACCCCGACGGCATCTCGCTCAAGCAGCTCGCCTCCGCCATCGAGGAGGAGGGGTCGCCGAACCACCCGATCCCGGTGTTCACCATCGCCTTCGGCCCCAACATCGACCTGGAGCCGATGAAGAAGGTCGCCGAGCTGACCGGCGGCGAGGCCTACCAGACCGAGGACCCGTCCAAGATCGGCGACATCTTCCTGCAGGCGTTCTCCCAGCGCCTGGAGGGCGCCGGCGGAACCGCGGGCGCAGGCGGCTCCTGAGGGGCCGTGCCCCCCGGCGCGGCCCGGGGCGGCGCGCAGCACGGCCCGCAGCGGCGGCGCCGTGCCGCTCCGCCGCCGCGGGCCGGCGCCGTTCCGGGCGCGGAGCCGCACGGAACCCGTTCTGCTCCCCCGCCGCCGCCCGTCCCGTGCGTTTGCGCAGCCCCGTGACGCATCGGGGCCGCCCGGAAGCCCTGGGTGAGCGCCCGCTCCGTCCGCATCCGTAGAGATCCCACCCGATACAACCCCCTTCCCCCCGTCATCGGGCCTATGGACTTTGCCCGCGCGCTCGCGTACCCAGAAGGTTGGTTGTGCTGTGGATTGAAGGGTGGCGGCCGTGGCCGACGCATGGATGCCGGGGGCGGGACGGGTCAAGCATTCCTTCACCCCCGGCGGACCTTTCCTCGGGGGCGCTCCGCGCGCGGTGTGGCGGACCACCGGCACCGACCCCCGCTCCCTCTCCGCCCGGTCCGTCGCCCAGCGCCTCGACGGCGACGGGCGGTCCGCCCACATCGTCTGGAACCCCCTGCACGGCGACGTGGCCCAGCTGCTGCCGGCGACCGCCCCGGCCACCGGCCAGCTCGCCTCGTTCGCGCCGGCCAGCGCCGCGCTGCCCTCGGACCGCAGCACCGACGCCGCCCGCGAGGGCCGCACCTGCCTGGTGATCGTGGTGATCGGATACGTCTCGGCGCCGTTCACCGACGGCCCCCTGGAAGGCGCCGGAACCCTGCTGGAGTGGCTGGACAGCTGGGGCGTCCCGCGCACCTGGCCGGCCGGACAGCCGCCGGCGGCCGCGCGGGTTCCGGATGCTCCGCGGATCGAGCACTCCGATCCCCATGCGGTGGCGCACTGGAACCGCGGCGGACATTTCGGCGCGTCGCAGGTGCCTGGATGTCCCGATTCCGGACCTGGCGCCATCGACACGGAGCGTCTCCTCGCCGCCACTGCCGAGCACCGGGAGCCGCCCGTCCCGCCTGCGCTCCGGCCGACGCTGTCGGCCCGGCTCCCGATCGGACTGCCGGCCGTTGTCGCGCAGAGTGAGAACGGCGCACCGCCCTCGGCCCAGGCGCTCCCGTGACGGCCCGTTCCGGCTACAGCGCCGGTCCGAAAACCCCTTAGTCTGTCGGCCATGGGTGGATCGATCGAGCCAGGCTGGTACCAGGACCCGCACGGGGGCAGCGGCCTCGTCCGATGGTGGAACGGCGAGGAGTGGACGCAGCACGTCCGCGACCTCGCCGAACTCCGGGCGGCCGCCGAACCGGAGCAGAGCGGCGCCGGCGCTGACGCCGCCGGCGGCGGCGAGGACAGCGACGCGACGATTCCGCGGCACGGCGGTCTCGGCGGGGACGGATTCGGCGACGAACCGAGCACCGTCCGCATCGCGCCGTCCGCACCCGGCGGCGCTGGGAGCACCAGCGGCCCGGACGCCGGCGCGGTCGGCGACGAGCCGAGCACGATGCGCATCGACCCGGCGGACCGCGCCGCGGCCCTCCGCGGCGCCGCCGGCCCGCCGGCCGAGCCCGTCGACGAGCCCACGATCCCCCGCAGCGGCGGATTCGAGGACGGCCCCGGCACGGTCCCCGTCGCACCGCCCGCCGGCGGCGCCGCGAACCCCGGCGACGACGAGCCCAGCACCATGCGCATCGATCCCCCAAGCGCGGGTGCCCCGGCGGGCCGGCCGGAGCCGGCCGCTGCGGCGTGGTCGCCGTCCGGGCCCCAGCCGCCCGCGCAGCCGGAGACCGACGAGCCCAGCACCGTCCGCATCGACCCCGCGCAGGCGCAAGCCGGCCAGGGCACCGGCGCGGTCCCCTACGAGGACGGCCCGGCCACCGCCCGCGTCTCTCCTGGCGCCACGCTCAACGTCGACCCCTTCGCCGACAACGACGAGCCCACCAACGACCTGACCGACCAGTCGCCCTCCGCGGGTGCGGCCCCGTCCGGCGGCGCGCCGGGTACCGCGGTCTACGACCCGAACGACCCCGATATCGCCGCGGCGCTCGGCGGCGCCCGGCCGGACGCGCAGGAGAGCGGCGGCAGCGGCGACGGTGAGCGCAAGGCCGGGTTCAACCGCCTCCTCGGCGACCTGCGCGAGGGCATCTCGGAGTTCGCGGGAGAGCGCAAGCAGCAGAAGGAGGAGCAGCGGCAGAAGGAGGCCGAGGAGCGGGCGGCGCAGGAGCAGCGCCGCCAGGAGGAGCAGCAGCGGCAGTACGAAGAGCAGCAGCGCCGCTACGAGGAGCAGATGCAGCAGGGCCAGGCGCCTGCGCCCGGCCAGCCGGGCGCGTTCCCGGCCGAGCCCGGCGCCGTGCCGCCCGGGGCCCCCGGCGGCCCCGGCTCGCCCGGCGGCCCGGAGCAGGCCCCGGCCGACCCGTACAGCGCTCCCTACGGCGCTCCGCAGGCTGCCGGCCCCCAGGACGCTCCCCCGCAGCCCGGCCCGCCGCAGGGGCCCGGCCTGTACCCGCCCTTCGGCGCTCCCGAAGGCCCCGGCGGCCCGGGGGCGCCCAACCCGTACGCGCCCTCCGGCCCGCAGCAGGCCGCCCCCTATGCCCCGTCCGGTCCGCAGCAGCCGCCCTTCCCGCCGGCACCGCAGCCCGGGGCGCAGTCGGGCCCCCAGCAGCCGCCCGTCCCCGGCCCCCAGTACGGCGGCCCTCCGCAGAACTTCGGCCCCTCCGGCCCGCAGCCGCCCTTCCCGGGCCCTGCGCCGCAGGGGCCGCCCGGCGGACCGGACCAGCCGCCGTTCCCAGGCGCACCCGGCCCGATGGGCCAAGGCCCCGGGTGGCCGCCGGCGAGTCCGGAGCAGCCCTACCCGGGCCCGCAGGCCGCCGGCCCCTACGGGCCGCCCGGCGGCCCCGGCCCCGGCTTCCCGCCCCCTGGTCCGGACGGCCCGCCGCAGCCCTACGGCCCGCCGGGCGGCGACCCCGGCTACGGCCCGGCTCCGTACGGGGGCCAGCCCGGAGCGCCGGGTATGCCGGGCCCCGGGGCGTCCGCCGCCAAGCCGCGCAAGAAGAAGAAGGGCGGCTGCGGGTGCTTCGGCTGCGGGCTGATGATCGTGGTGCTGGTGATCATCCTGTTCGTCGCGGCCGTGGTCCTGCAGTACACCGACACCGTCGACTTCATGTGGCTGCTGTTCGGCATCGACGTCTTCCAGTACCAGTAGCCGCACGCCGCCGGTAGCGCGCAGGCTCCCGCCGCACGGAGCCCCGCAGCATCCGGCCGCCGGGCGCGCAGAAGCCCCGGTCCCCGCACCGCTGATGCCGGGGGCCGGGGCTTTGCGCATCCCCGGCGGCGGGGCGGCCGGCGGCAGTCCCTCCGGCCGGGCCGGGTCGGGCCCGGTCAGCGCGAGTGCCGCCGCCACCGGCAGCAGCGGCCGGACCCCTTGGGCACGTCGTCGCCGACCGACAGGCTCAGCCCGGCCGCGAACAGCCAGACGTCCTTGGCCAGCGGGAGCCCCTCCTGGGTCGGGCCGAGGCTGCGGGGCTTGCGCATGCCGGGCGTGCGCAGGTACATGCCGAGCAGCCCCGCGGAGAACGCGGCCAGGCCCGCGCCAGCTGCGCGGCTGGGCACTACGGGCAGCAGCAGCGCGCTGCCCAGGGCGATCTCGCCGGCCGACAGCAGGCGCACGAACGCGGCCGGCTGGATCTTGTTCAGGAACGGGTAGGTGTTCGCCGCCATCCCGTGCAGACCGGCTGCGGTCTCGGCGTCGGCACCGCGCTTCTCTAGTCCGGAATTGAGCAGGAACGCGCCCGCTGCGGCGCGCAGCGGCACGTCCCGTGCGGAAACCGGCAAGTCCATGGGTCCTCCACTGCAGGTCGGGGCGGCGCACGACCCCTCACTGTCCGTGCACACGCCGGAACCCTGGGCATGCTAGCCGCGGAGTGCCCGTGCAGCCGAGCGACCTGCCGGTACCGCCCGGCAGAGCCGCCGGAACCGGCACCGGCCAGCGCAGCGGCCGCGCCCTCCGGCGCCGGTGCCGGCGCAGCACCCGCCAGGTTGGCCACCACCGGCCCCGGTACGGGGAGTCTGGGCCCCTGAGCGGAATAAGCTGGCCGGTATGAACGACTGCCTGGTGTGGATCGACTGCGAGATGACGGGGCTGGACCTCTCCAAAGACGCGCTGATCGAGGTCGCGTGTCTCATCACGGACGGCCAGCTCAACCAGCTCGATGAGGGGATCGAGGTGGTCATCAAGCCGCCGCAGCAGGCACTCGACCAGATGGGCGACTTCGTCACGAAGATGCACCGCGACTCCGGGCTCACCGACGTGCTCGACAAAGGGGTCTCGCTCGCGGAGGCCGAGCGCCTCGTCCTCGACCACATCAAGCGCTACGCCCCGGAGAAGACGCCGCTGTGCGGCAACTCCATCGCCACCGACCGCACGTTCATCGCCCGCGACATGCCCCAGCTCGACTCCTACCTGCACTACCGCATGGTGGACGTGTCCAGCATCAAGGAGCTCGTGCGCCGCTGGTACCCGCGGATCTACTTCAACAGCCCGCCCAAGCACGGCGGCCACCGCGCCCTCGCCGACATCTCGGAGAGCATCCAGGAGCTGCGCTACTACCGCGCCGCCGCCTTCGTCGCCCCGCCGGGCCCCGACACCTCCAGCGTCCAGTCCCTCGCCCGCTCCATCAGCGAGTCCGGTACCCCCGGCGCCACCCCGGCCGATAACTGATCGAAGCACTCCGCCGAGTCCGCTAGACTCATACCGGAACGCGGGAGCACACCTCCCGCCCCATGGTGGGTGTAGCTCAGCCGGTAGAGCACTTGGTTGTGGTCCAAGAAGTCGCGGGTTCAAGTCCCGTCACTCACCCCACCCCGAAGACCCCGGAGCCCAGAGCCCGGGGTCTTCTGCTGTGCACGGCGTGACGGGCGGCCGCCGGGGAGGGCTGGCGTCCGGGCCGCGTCCTGGGCAGGAGTGCGGTTCCGCCGCGCGGGGGATGTGGCCGGCAGGGTCGGGGCGTAGCGTCGAGGCATGCTGATCGTCGAAGAGTTGTATCTGCTGCTGACGAAGGCCGAGGGGACGCAGGAGCGGCCGGGCACCCCGCGTGCGTACGGTCTCGTTGCCGCGGTCGTGACCGACCTGATCGTCGCGGAGCGGGTGGCTCTCACCGAGGAGAAGCGGCCGCGGGTGATGGTGGCGCTCAACCAGGCGACCGGCCATCCGGTGCTCGACACCGCCCTGACGCTGATCGGACAGAAGGACGGCCGCCGGCTGGAGAGCCTGGTCACCTGGGGCAAGCTCGACCCGGAGGCGCAGGTGGTCGACTCCCTCGTACGCGCCGGTGTGCTGGAGATGGGCGACCGCACCTTCCTCGGCCTCGGGCGCCCCCGGACCCCCGAGGCGAACGCCGGCCCCGAGCAGATGCTCCGTGCGCGCCTGGCAGCGGTGCTCGCCGGCCAAGCCTGGCCGACTGCCGCCGACGCCACCCTGCTGTCGGTCCTGCAGGCGCTGGGGATCGCCCGGCCCATCCTCGCCGCGGAGTCGGGCGGGATGAAGGCGCGCGAGCTGAAGCACCGCATCAACGAGGTGGTGGCCGCCTCCCCCGCCGGCACGGCGGTGGAACGCGCCGTGCAGGCGATGAACACCGTCATCGTCACGGCCGCGATCATGCCGGCGATCGCGGCCGGCGGTGCAGCAGGAAGCTGACCGTCAACGGTGGCCGGCACCTTCCCGCCGGAGCCGGTTCCGGTAGCGTTCCGGGCGGTCAGACGCCCGCGCGCCACTCCCGGATGATGGCCGCAACGTCGTCCAAGTGGGACTCCAGGAGGAAGTGGCCGCCGTCGAGCAGTTCGATCCGGGCGTGCGGCGCGTCGCGGCGGAACGCAGTGGCGCCGGCGGGGCCGAAGATCTCGTCGTTCTTCCCCCAGACCGCCAGGACCGGGGTGCCGGAGGTGCGCAGCCACTCCTGGACCTGCGGGTACAGCGCGCGGTTGCTGGCGTAGTCGGCGAACAGGGCGAGCTGTGCGCGGTCGATACCGGGCCGGGCCATCAGGGCGATGTCGTGCTCCCAGGCATCGGGGGCGACCGTGGCCGCGTCGGGCACCCCGTGGGTGTACTGCCATTCGATCGCCGCGCGCCCGAGAGCGGGGCGGAGCGCCGCCTCGTTGGCGGCTGAGGGGTCGGCGCCGTACGCCCAGATCGGCGCCCAGAACTCCGGGACGAAGCCCTCCTCATAGGCGTTGCCGCTCTGCGAGACCACGCCCTTGACGGATTCCGGGTCCGCCAAGGCCAGCCGCCAGGCGATCGGAGCCCCGTAGTCCTGGACGTACACCGTGTACGTGGTGACCCCGGCGGCCTTGAGGAACGCAGCGGTGACGTCGGCGAGGACGTCGAAGGTGTAGGGGAAGTCCTCCGCCGAGGGGGCCGACGAGCGGCCGAATCCGATGTGGTCCGGGGCGATGACGCGGTACCGGTCGGCAAGGGCCGGAATGAGGTGCCGGAACATGTGCGAGCTGGTGGGGTAGCCGTGGAGCAGCAGCATCACGGGGGCGTTCCACGGCCCGGCCTCCCGGTAGAAGACCTCCAGGCCGTCGACGGACACGGTGCGGTGGCGGACAGTCGGCATGACTAACCCCTATAGCTAGTTTTATTGGTTAGCTGCACGCTAGCATGGGTTCCGCCGGCGAGCGCCGAGGCGATGTGGCGGACTGCGCGAAGGGGTGGCGATGGCCGAAGACGAAGACCTGCTGATAGCCGTGCTCAACAGCGCTCCGGTGGCCGACGGGGTGCGCACCGAGCAGCTCACCGGTTCGACCGGCGCAGAGCTCGCCAGCAGGTTCGGCGGCGCCGGCACCGAAGCCGAACTGCTGCATCTGCAGCGGACGCGCAATGCCCTGCAGAGCGTGATCCGCGAGGAAGGCCACGCTGCGGAACAGCTGGCCGAAGCCGTCAGCGGTGCGGCGCTGCTGCCGGAGGTCACCGGCGACGGCGTCGAGTGGCACCTCGATGCCCCTGCCGACCAGCTCCTCTCCGCTCGGACCGTGCTGGCGTGGTCGCGGGTCGTGGAGGAGCATCCGGGCCGCCTGCGCGCGTGCGCCAACACCGAGTGCAACCTCTTCCTCGTCGACCGCAGCCGGCCGGGCACAGCGAAGTGGTGCTCCATGGCCACCTGCGGCAACCGGATGAAGGCGCGCGCCCACAGCCGGCGCAGCCGGGCCTCCTGACCGACTCCGCCGGCCAGGACCTGAGGAGGCGCAGAGCCGGCGGACGGCTGCGCACCCGCGGTACGCCACCGGTCTGCACGGCTCAGTCCCGGGCCAGAAGGGCGCGGTCCTCGGCTGCGTCCACAAGGCGCTCCTGGAACTTCGCCAGAATCCCGCGGTCGGCCTTCGGAGCGGCACGGAGCATTCTGCGCCGGCCGCCCCGGCGTGCAAGGGCGGCTGCCTCACCGGGGTCCAGACCGGAGCTGCCCGCCTCGTCGGCAAGCGCCGCGCGCACGCGGCGGCGGAAGCAGTGGCGGAGCACGAAGTAGACGGCCGTCACCACCGCGAAGTTGAACAGGGCCTTGTACCCGACCCCCATGCCCGCGGTGAACACAGGGGCGTTCACGGACGTGTGCAGCACGATGGCGGCGAGCACCAGGAGCAGCGCGGTCGGCACGCGCCAGCCGTCGATCCGCCAGGCGTTGGCGGCCATCAGCCCGACCGCCGTTCCCGCGAGCGCCGAGAGCGCCCAGTGGGTGCCGACCCCGGTGAGCACCACCCGGAGGAGCACACTCCCCACCGCCGCGCCCATTCCGCCCACTCCTCCGCCGTCCACCACGGCCGTGATCGCGAAGTAGAAGTTCTCCGCGACCTGGAACCCCAACCCGACCAGGGCGCCGATCACGAACCCCTCGATCGGGCCCCGGAGCGCCCGCGCGAACGCGAGCGCGAGCAGCACGATCCCGGCGAGCTTGAACAGCTCCTCGGTGACCGGCCCGCGCAGCAGGACGCCCCACCCCTCGGCCGCGCGGCCGTTCAGGCCGGAGTTCGCCAGCAGGGCGTCGATCGCGTTGTTGGTGGGCAGTGCGAGACCGGTGGCGCCGAAGAGCCCCCAGGCCACCGCGGCCAGCGAAACCGCGGCCCCGGGCGGGCGCACCGGCCTGGCGCGGCGCAGCAGCCCGTAGCCGAGGAGGAGGGTGAGGGCGCACAGCCCGAATGCGGTCGCGGCAGCAGCGGGAAAGACGGCGGCGATGCCCGCCTCATCGATGGCCACGATGGTGAGGCCGCCCGCGCAGATGAGGCCGATGGCCGCCAGGGCAGCGCGCGCGGTAGCCGAACCTGCGGGCGGGTCAGCATCTGCTCGGACGGCCGTGGCGCCGTTCAGCGCTACGGCAGCCGGGCCGCGCGGGGTGGGGACCGCGGCGGTGTCCTCGGTGCGCGTGGACGCGCGGCGGTCTTTAGTCATGCGCCTTGCCCTTCGGGGTGAAGACCACTGCCGTGGCCGCCAGAGCGTCCGCTTCCCCGCCCAACCCCGCAGCCCCCTGTTCCGAGCTGATGAGCAGCTGCGCGGCCGAGGTGTGGGACGGCGAGGGGTAGATGACGGCCAGGTAGTCCCGTTCGCCGCCCGACGTGGCCCCCATCAGTCCCTGGACGCCCTGCTCCGACCGGACCGGCGCCGGTTCGGCCAGCCGGATTTCGCGGTCCCGTGTCCGCAACACGTCCCCCAGCCCCGCCCAGAGCTCCCGGGCATCGGCCCGCCGGTCTCCGGGCGGTTCCACCGACATGGCCTCCAGCCGGGTTCCCCCGCGCGTGAAGACCTTGCCGTCCGATGTGGCAGCCCTGCTGTGCAGCTCCTTCGACCACCCCTCCCCCGGCAGGCGGACCGATGTCCGGTACATGGGCCCATCGTCGATCTCCACCGCGCCGCCCCCGACCGCCTTCTCCCCCGGCAGCGCCGCACTGGCCACCTGCACTCCCCCGAACAGCAGAACCACCGCGGCCAGCGTCGCCATCAGCACCCCCCGCCGCCGCGCGGCCAGCGATCGCTCCCCTCGCGCAGGTCCCCCCATCCCCTCCCCCTCCGGCCAGGATCCTTAAGCCCCAGCAGACATTCACTGCAGGCGGATAGCGAGAAGACGCGCGTCCGTTGTGTTGATTTTTAGGGAGTTGGCGCCAGCGGGCCCAACAGTGGCCGACCCATCCGGGCACCCTCGGAGCCCCGAGGGCGGAAAGCCTTCTGACCGAGCCCAGTTTGTTCCGCACACCCTCCGCATCCGTGAGGGCATCGCCGCGGTAGGAGGCCGTGGTTTGATCGCAGTCCCCACTTCCCGCGGCCCGCCGAACGCCGCGTAGCGCGTGCCACGGCCGCGCAGCCAGTGAAACGGAGCACCATGGACCTCGGACTGCAGAACCGCACGGTGAACTCGATCGACCTGAGCTGGGCTGTGTGCGTCGGTGTGGAGGGCGACCTGCTTCTGACGGTGGAGACCCCGGCGGTGCTGCGCCTGCCCGATGGGGGCCGGATCGCCTTCGATCCAGTGGACAGGCACACGTGGGCCACCCAGTTGCACCGCCTTGTCGGCCAGCGAATTGCCGCCGCCGAGTACGGGTGTGACGGGACGCTCACCGTCGCGTTCTTCGCGGCGCCGCCCTCTCAAGCGGATGGGGACGACGTGAACAGCTCTGCCGAACTGCTGTTCACCCGCCTCACAGTGCCTGCAGACCCGGACTTCGAGGCGTGGGACCTCTCCGATGCGTCTGGTCCTCGCTATACCGCGATACCGGGCGGCGAAGTCGCCGTCTGGGGGCGGTGAAGGTCAGCTCAGGATGTACTGCTGGCGGGGCCCGGCCGGTTGCCCGCCTTCGCCATGCGGCCAGAGCGCCAGGAGGAGCGCGTCCGTGTCGCGGGCTTCGATCAGGCCGTGCGGGGTGGCGGCCCAGTAGGACTGGGTGGCTTCGCCGAAGTAGACGATGAGGTGCCGGTGGCGGCGCTGGATGGCGGCGGCGCGGGCGTGTTCGGCGGCGTACTCGGCACGGTGGCCGCCGAGGCGCGGCAGGGCGGCGGCGCGGTGCGTGCGGCAGGTGGAGTGCGCACAGTGCAGACAGGTGGGGCCTTCGGAACTGTCGGGCCTTCCGGGTCGAAGCGGCACCGGGGCCCAGGCGTGCTGGCCGGTCCGGGGCGGGGCGCGGTCGGGGAACTGGAGAGGGCACCGGGCGAGGGCTGTGTCCCCGCTGCAGAAGCCTGGGCGCAGCGGCCTGCCGGGCGGTAGTGTGCAGCATCAGATCCTCATTCGTTCTTGATCGTGTTCGGTGGGATTGGGGCCCGGGAAGCGTTGCCGCGCTTTCCGGGCCGTTTTCGTGTCGGAGACCTGACGGGTCAGTGCACGTCAGACGCTGCTCCACGCGCTTCCGGACAGGTCGAAGTCGAGCGCGAACCAGACGTTGCGGAAGTCTGCGCGGCCGTTGTCGCCCCACTCGCTGGCGAGGGAGTCGACCAGCGCGCTCACCGCCTGCAGATCGCCAGTGGCGCCGGGTCGGGACATGTCCCGTAGGAAGACATCGAGATCTGTGGGCTCCAGGGGATGGTCTCTGCTGCCAGGCATACCCGGACGGGACCGACCTCCAGAGGCCGCTGGCGGCCCAACCGGGCAGAACCGACGGGTTCAGTGCGACCGCGGGCCGAATACGCGGAACTGTGACCGCGCCGCCAGCACCAGAGCGGGGAGTCCCGCGTCTCAGAGGAAGCGGCTGTCGCACGCGCTGCGGCCTCTGTCCCTGCCCGGGATCTGATCGACACAACTGCAGCCCCACGAAAGGCACGCCATGCCAGAACATCCCCGCCACCCCGGCCAACCCGGCCCATACAGCCAGTACGGCCAGTACGGATACGGGCACCCAGGCCAGCACGGGCAGCCTGACCAGTATGGACAGTACGGGTACGGCCACAATCCGTACGGCAGCAACGGCTACCAGGCCGGGCATCACGGTGGCGCTGCCAACGTCCGACAGCCTCCCCCTGCGCAGTGGCAACAGCCTCCGGCACACGCAGACCACACCGCCTCAGCAGGCGTCCACCCCGACGCTGCCGGCGAAGCAACCAAGAAGAAGTCGCGCCCCCGCGGCACCACGCGAGCGATGCTCGGAGCCATCGGCGATTTCTTCCTCGAGCTCTGGACGGCCGTCGGGAAGGTCGGCGGTCTCATCGCCTCGTTGGTGAAGGACTGAACGCACCAGACCGGGCCGCCGCGATCACGAGGGGTTGTTCCTGCTGGTGGCCCCGCGCTCTCCCTGGCTGCGTCGCGGGTTAGGGACCGGCGCTGTCAGACACTGCCCCACGCGCTTCCGGACAGGTCGTAGTCGAGCGCGAACCAGACGCTGCGGAAGTCGGCGCGGCCGTTGTCGCCCCACTTGCTGGCGAGGGAGTCGACCAGCGCGAGCCCGCGCCCGGTCACGGCGTCGGCCGCGTCCCAGCCGGGGACGGGCGCGAAGTGCTTTGCTCCGGGCGATCCGTGGGGGCCGCTGCGCGGGCTGCCCCGGTCCCGGCAGGTCAGCCGGAGCCGGCTTGTGCTGCGGGTGACTTCGAGGGTGTAGCTGCCGCCGGGCTGCCCGGACCGGCTGTGCCGGATGGCGTTGGCGGCCAGTTCGGACCCGAGCAGGGTGAACAGATAGCGGTAGTCGCTGTCGCGGTCGGCGGCGCAGGTGTCCAGGAACGCGCGGGCCAGCGGCAGCAGCGCGGTGTCACCGGCGAAGTCGTACCGGCGGACGCGGTAGCGCGGGCGCTCGGCACGGCCGGAGAAGTAGTGGTGGAACAGCGGCCGGACGAAGCTGGTCAGCGGCACGGTCACGTGCTGGCGCTGCAGCACCGGCAGCCGCGCTTCAACGGTTTCGGGCATGGCGGACACACTCCTCGGCAGAGCAGGGGTGAGAGGGAGCCCGCCGGATCTCATTCAGTCGGCACAGCAGGGGCGGGCGACAGTAGCCTGGCTGGGATTCCTTCAGACTGTGACTGGCTACACATTCAAAGTAACTCGCAATCGTAAAGTTTTCAAGTCGACAACTCTATGTCTCCGATTTTTCGCTAAGGTGCCAGCATGACCGAATCCCGAAGTCCTACACTCCGACTTCGGCGCCTTGCGACAATGCTCCGCCGAGCCCGCGAGGCCACCGGACTCACCGCCAGCCAGGTAGGCACTCAGCTCCAATGGAGCTCGGGCAAAGTCACAAAAATGGAAACAACCGAGAGCAAGAGGATCAAACCGGATGATCTAGACAAACTGATGACCCTGTATAAGATCGACGACGCGGAGACGCGCGCGGCAATGCATGCGCTTGCCCGCGATGCGCGACTCCGCGGGTGGTGGTCGAAGTACAAGGATGTCTTCGAAGACCGAGCTCTTCCGGATTTCGAAGCTGAAGCATCTACAATCCGGACTTTCGAGTCGCAGATAATTCCGGGCCTTCTTCAAACGCCCACATATACAGAGTCTCTACTCAAAGGGGGCCGACTTGAAGACAGGAAGACCCTCGAAGCGAAAGCAGCGGCTCGCAGTCAGCGGAAATCAGTGCTCAACCCGCCGTCGCCAGCGCGCCTTCGAGCCGTCATCGAGGAGAGTGCGCTTCGCAGGCCGATCGGAGGGCCCGACACGCTCCGTGAGCAGCTGGCATATCTTCACTACATGGCACAGATTCCTACCATCGACATCCAGGTCATCCCCCGGAGCACGGGATCGCATGCTGGCTTCTGTGCACCATTCGCCATCCTCGAATTCCCAGACCCCATCGACCGTCCAATCGTTTACATCGATACAGCCTCCAACGGAATCTTCCTAGAGGACCCCGATGAGGTAGAAGCCCACGTATCAACTTTCGGTGACATCCAAGGGTCCGCGCTTAGCACCGCACAATCCGCAGACCTGATACTCGACATCATGAAGAATCTCGAAAGCCAGTGATGAACACCTCCCTCAATTTCAATAAGAGCAGCTACAGCGGGCACGCACAAAATTGCGTCGAGGTCGCCCACATCCCCACCGGCTTCCGCACCAGCACCTACAGCGGCGTCAACGGTGATTGCGTCGAAGTCGCCGACCTCCCCTGCGGCGCGACCGTCCGCGACTCCAAGCACCCCGACGCCGGCCACCTCCCCTTCCCCGCCCCCGAGTGGATCGCCTTCCTCCGCACAACCACCCAGTAACCCCCCCGACACATGACGGCCCGGCCGTATCCCGCTGCATAGACTGCCCCCATGCAGATCGAGGTGCTGGGGCCCATCCGTCTCAGTGCCGATGACGGCTCGGTAGTCGAGGTGGCCGAGCGGCAGCTGCGGCTGCTGCTCGCCTCGCTCGTGGCGGCGGATGGGGAGCCGGTCTCCGCGAGCACGCTGGTGGACCGGCTGTGGGACCGCGAGGCGCCGGCCAATCCGCGGAAGGTGCTGCAGGCCAAGCTGTCCCGGCTGCGCACCGCGTTGGACGAGGCGCAGCCGGGCGCCCGCGCACTGCTGGAGCACACACCCGCCGGGTACCGGCTCGCCCTCCAGCCCGGCGAACTCGACGCGGCCCGCTTCGCCGGTGCCGTGGCACGTACTCGGGCGATGGCCCCGTCCACGGAGAAGACCGAAGCGCTCGCCGGCGCACTGGACCTGTGGCGCGGCGAACCCTTCGGCGACGCGGCCGAGGAGATCTGGCTGCAGCCGGCCGTCACCGCACTGCACGACGGGCGCATCGATGCGCTGGAGGCCCTGGTCGAAGCGCTCGTGGAACGGGGCGACCCGCACACGGCGCTCAGCGTGGTGGGCGGCACCGTCGAGGACTGCGCCGCACGCGACGGGCGCGAGGGGCTGGTGGGCTCCACCATGCTGGCGCTCTACCAGGTCGGCCGCCAGCACGAGGCACTGGAGCTGTTCGAGCGGGTGCGCCGGCGGCTTGCGGACGAGCTCGGCGTCGATCCGAGCCCGCACACCCGCGAGCTGCACGGCCGGATCCTGCGCCAGGACCCCGAGCTGGCGGTCCCTGCGACCAGACCCGCCGAACCGGTGCCGGCACCCGACCCCCCGCTGCGGCGGTCGAACCTGCCCGCGCAGGCGGGTCCCCTGATCGGACGCGCACACGAGAGCGGCCAGCTCGCGGAGCAAGTGGCCGGAGCGCGCCTCACCACGGTGACCGGGATCGGCGGCGTCGGCAAGACCCGCCTGGCGCTGCACGTGGCGCACGAGCACGCGTCGGGGTTCGAGCGCGGCACCTGGTTCATCGACCTGGCCGAGCTGGCCGCGGCCCCGCAGGACGGGCCGGCTTCAGCCGCACGCGTCGCCACCCTGGCGGTGAACGCGCTCGGCCTGCCCGACCGCTCCCCGCAGACGGACATGTTCGACCGCCTCAGCGAAGCGCTGGGGTCGCGGCCGTCCCTGCTGGTGCTGGACAACTGCGAGCACGTGATCGCCGAAGCGGCCGCCTTCACCGCCGAGCTCCTCCGCCGCGCGCCCGAGGCCAAGGTGCTGGCCACCAGCCGGGAACCGCTCGGGCTCGCCGAGGAGCAGCGCTCCCCCCTCGGCACCCTGCCGACCGAGCCGGCCGCGGGCGAGGACTGCAGCGAAGCGGTCTCCTTCTTCCTCGCCCGCGCTCAGGCCAGCGATCCGCACTTCCAGCTGGACGTTGAAACCGCCGAAGACGTCGCCGAGCTGTGCCGGCGGCTGGACGGCCTTCCGCTGGCCCTGGAGCTGGCGGCCAGCCGCGTCCGCGGCCTCTCCGTCCGCGACCTGCTCGACCGGCTCAGCGAGCGGTTGAACCTGCTGCGCCGCCCCGGCCATGCGGCGCCGCGGCGCCAGCAGACCCTGCGCGCCATGATCGACTGGAGCTGGTCGCTCCTGGACGGGGCCGAACGCGCTGTGCTGCGCCGGCTCGCCGTGCATCCGGGGACCGTCGGCCTGGAGGCCGCCGAGGCGGTCTGCGGCGGTCCGGTCGACCCCGCGGTTGCGGCGCCGGCGGAGCCGGAGCAGGTGGCCGACGTCCTGGCCGGACTGGTCGACCGCAGCCTGGTCACCACCTCGCGCGCCGCCGGCGCCGTGCGGTACGGACTGCTCGAATCCATCGCGACCTACGCGGCCGAGAAGCTCGCCGACGCCGGTGAACGCGACGCGGCCGCCCACCGGCACCTGACCTTCTATCTCGCCCTGGCCCACCGCGCCAACCAGGAGCTCCGCGGCCCGGGACAGCGGCACTGGCTGCCGCGCATGGAAGCCGAGCACGCGCAGCTGCAGCACGCCTTCTGCGAAGCGGTCCGCCGCTGCGACGGAGGCGCCGCGGTGCGGATGGCGGTGGCGACCTTCTGGTTCCACTGGATCAGCGGGCACCACACCCGCCTGGGCGAGCGCCTGGAGACCGCGGCCCGCCTCCCCGGCCCGCGGGACGACCACCGCGCCACCGCCGCGACGCTCGCCGCCGCGATGGGGCTCGCGGCCCGTCCCGACCACGCCGACCAGCAGGTGACCGAGGAACTGAAGCCGTTCCAGGACCCGGGCGCCCGAGCCCGCGCCCAGTGGTTCGCGGGCACGTCGATGCTGGCCTCCGGGCTCCGCGAGGCCGGCAACCGCCACGTGGACCAGGCGGTCGGAACGCTGCTGGCCACCGGGCAGGACTGGGACGCCGCCATCGCCGCGAGCCAGCGGGACTGGTTTGCCATGACCCAGTGGGACGCCGCCGCGCAGGGCCTGCCCGGCGGCCGGGACCCCGCGGCGATCATCCGCGCCTCGGGCGACGGCTACGGCATGTCGCAGGTCTTGGCCGTCGACTACTGCGCCGCGGAGGCCCGCGGCGACCATCGGGAGGCGGCCCGCACCGCCGAGCGCGCCTTGGAGCTCTGCCTGGACCTGTCGCTGCGGGCCGAAGCGAGCTACTGGTTCACCACCACCGCGATCGCGATGCTGCGCACCGGCGATGCAGACGGCGCGGCCGACCGCCTGGCCGAAGCCCGCGTCTTCGCCAGCGGCATCGGCGACGAGGGCGGCGTGCGCTTCGCCGGCTTCGGCGCCGCCATGGTGGCGCGCTACCGGGGGGAACTGCGTTCGGCGCGCACACTGCTGGAGAGCTGGCTCGCCCACGCCCAGCCCCCGCCCGCCACGGAGGCGGCGGAGGCGCCGGCGAACACCGCAACCCTGTTCGAGCAGGGCTTCCTGGCAGCGCAGGAGGGCGACCCGGCCGGAGCCCGGGACGCCATCGAGCGGCTCCGTTCTCCCGTCCGCCAGACCGCCCGGCCGCCCGCGATCGCGCGGCTGCTGGAGCTGGCGGCCGCCTTCCGCGCTGGCCGCGGCGACGCCCTGTTCGCCGCAGAGCTGCTGGGGACCGCCGCAGCGGTGCGCTCCCAAGCACAGATCGAACCCTCCGCGCCCGAGCACGCCGACCTCCAGCGCGTCAAGGAGCAGCTGGCCGCGCGGCTGTCCGACTCCGAGCGGGCCGACGCCGCTGCACGCGGACGCTCCGCCGCCCCGCTCGATCAGCTGGAAGCGGCCACCGGCACCGCGTCCGCGGCGCCCGGGTGATCCGCCGGGCCGGCTCGGATACGGCCAGCCGAGCGGAGCCACCCGGGACGGCGACTCATCGCGGGGACCTCAGCGCGGCTGCTGCGGGTCGGGGTCCTGCCCGCCGCCGGAGCCGGGTACGGAGGCGGCTTCCGGATCGGGCCCGCCGGCGTCCTCGCCGCCGAGACCGGGCAGCGCCATGCCGCGGAGTCCGCGCAGGGTGAGGAGGATCGCGCCGATGCCGACGACCGCGGCCGCGGCGTAGGCGGCGACCGCCCCCCAGGTCAGTGCATCCTGCGCGGCGGCGAGCAGCCGCTGCCCGTCCAATCCGCCGAGCCCTTCGGCGACCGACACCGCGCCTCCGGGGCTCTGCTCAGCGGCACCGATACCGGCGTCGGAAACCCCCGCGGGCGCGGTGGCCCCGAGCATCCGGCCGTAGACCGACATCGAGATGCTGCCGATGAAGGCCATGCCCACCGCCCCGCCCATGCCCGCGCTGATGTCCTGGACCGCGACCGCTGATCCCGCCCGCTCCGGCGGGACGGAGGTGACGATGAGCTGGGCGCCGAGCAGCATCAGCGGGGCGATGCCCAGGGAGACCAAGGTGGTGCCGGCGATGATCACCGCGATCAGGTCCTCGCCCGCGGGCAGTGCCGCGATGATCGCGAACACGCCGAGCAGCGAAATGCCGAGGCCGGCGCTGATCAGCGGACCCGGAGCGATCCGCCGCGCCAGGACCGGCGCCAGGGCAGCACCCAGGATCGCGGCGGCGCCCGGAGCGGCGAGCATCAGCCCCAGGCGCCCGGTGGGCACGCCGACGACGATCTGCAGGTACTGCACGAGGACGAAGTCCACTGCCACGAACGCGATCGCGGCCAGCACGAACGCCGCCGCGGCGACCCGCAGCGCGGGGACCGCGAACAGCCGCAGGTCCAGCAGCGGGTTGTCGACGCGCCGCTGCCGGATGATGAACCACGCCCCCAGTGCGACCCCCGCCAGCGCCGCCAGGAAGTAGGGCAGCGCAAAGCCCCGGTCGGCGATCTCCTGCAGCCCGAAGACCACCAGCATCACCCCCGACATCGACACGGCGACGCTGACCGTGTCGATCCGGCCGGTCGTCGTCCCCCGCGTCCGCGGGAACACCCACAGCCCGACCGCCAGGACCAGGGCCGCAACGGGCACGTTGATCAGGAACACCGATCCCCACCAGAAGTGCTCCAGCAGCAGCCCGCCCATCGGCGGCCCGAGCGCGCTGCCCGCGGGGAAGGCGCCCATCACCGCGGCGAACGCGATGCTGAAGTGCTTCGTGCTGGTGAACATCGAGCGCAGCAGGGAGATCGCGGCCGGCGAGGCCGCGGCAGCCGCCGCGCCGATCAGCACCCGCGCGCCCAGCAGCACCGCCGCGTCGGGGGCGAACGCCGCGAGCGCCGAGGAGCCCAGATAGAGCGCCATCGCCGCCATGAGCAGCCGGCTGGGGCCGATCCGCGCGGTGAGCCAGCCCATGGTGATGACGAGGCCCGCGGCGACGAACTCCCCCACGTGCATGATCCACAGGACCTGTGTCGTGGTGGGCGTCAGCGCCTCGGTCACGGCGGGCACCGCCATGAACATCACGGTGAAGTCGGAGGCCATCAGGAACAGCGTCAGCGCCAGCAGCACTGCGGCCGTCCACGCATGCCAGGCGGGGCGGGCCGAGGTGCCGCTGACCGCATCGGTCGTCGTCATCGTTCCTCAGCTCGCAGAGGCGGGGGGCGGTCCGGTGCCTGCGCCGTCATTCGGAGCCGCCGAAGGGGTACGGGCGGTCGGCGAGCCCCTGGCGCAGGGTCTGCGCCCACCAGACGAGCTGGCTGAGGAAGCCGTCGGCGAGCCGGGTCGTGCCCGGCACGTCGGTCGGCCGCCCGTCGTGGTCGAAGGCGTTCCAGAAGTCGGCGAAGGTGATCGAGTCGCGCAGCGGGACACCGTGGAACTCGGTGAAGACGTTGCGCAGGGCGTCGATCGACTGGAGGCCGCCGGTGATGCCGCCGTAGGAGACGAACCCGACCGGCTTGAGCTGCCACTCGGTGTAGAACCAGTCGATCGCGTTCTTCACCGAGGCCGGGTAGGAGCGGTTGTAGACCGGGGCCACCACCACGAACGCGTCGGCGGATGCCAGGCGCCGGCCGAGCTCAGTCACGGGCTCGGGCTCCGGTGCGGACTCGTCGTTGCCGCCCAGCACCTGGGGAAGGTCGTAGTCGGCCAGGTCGACCAGGTCGACCTGCACGCCGTCCCGCTTGCGGGCCTGGTCGGCGATCCAGTTGGCCGGCGCCGGGCAGAAGCGATCGGTGCGGATGCTGCCCACGATCACCGCGATCCGGACGGCGGGGGCGGCAGCGCGTTCGGCGGAAGCATGTTCGGCGGAAGCGGCAGCGGTGGAGGTGGTCATCGCAATCGACTCCTGTGCGTCGCGTCTTCGTCGGTCGGTACCGACCCTGCGGCGCACCGGATTCGGGATGGCTTCGCAAAGTACGCGGCCCCGGCGGCCGAGCACCGAAACCTGCCGGGGATGCGGTCGGCCCGGACCTCGCATGGCGGCGCAGCCCCGGCGTTTCCAGCCAGGGCGGCGCCGTGATGCATACCGGCGCTCTCCCATGCGCGACCGGATGCGGCGCCGGCGAGCCGGCCTGGTCCCGGCCAGCGCCCGCCGCGGCCGGCGCGTGGGCCGCGCCGCTCGCTTAGGGCGTGTTGGGTGGACAACTGCCCTGCTGCGCGTCGCCCTGGCACGCCCCCCGCGGCGTTCTCCTCAATCGAGGAGGAAAACCCGCCCTGACCCATTCGTCGGCCTTGCGACGGGTGCACCGCCGACACCGCTCGCGACGAACGCCACCCACCAAATACGCCCTACCGGAAGTCGTCGGCGTGGTCCCGCGCCCACTGGGCGAAGGTCCGCGCCGGGACGCCGAGCGCGTCCTCAAGCGTGGGCTGCGCGGCGAAGTAGCCCGGATCGAAGTCCGCGGCGGCCTCCGGGTCGGACGGGTCTCCGTCGTAGTCGGTGAATCCGAGGAGGAAGTCGGCGTTCTCCGCGGCGAATCCGCCCTGCAGCAGGTACAGCCGCTTGGCCTCGTGCGGCGTGACCTTCTCCAGCAGGATCTTCTCGCCGATGGCCGCACTGATCGCCTCGACCTGCTCGCGCAGGCTGATCATCTCCGGGCCGTTGAGCGTGTAGGCGCTGCCGGTGTGCCCGTCGTCGAGCAGGGCGGCCACGGCAGCGTCGGCGACGTCCCGTTCGTGGACGGGGAACCAGGCGGCGTCGGGATTGGCGTCGCGCACCGTGCGCTCCGCCCGGATGGACGGCCCCCACAGCTCGGTCTTGTTGGCGGCGAACTCGCCCGGGCGGATGTGGGTCCACTCCAGCCCGGACTCCTCAACGGCCTGCTCCACCGGGAGGTGGAAGGTGGTGTCGAATCCGCCCGTCACGGCGCCCGAGGAGAGGACGGTGATACGGCGCACGCCCGCTGCGCGCGCCATCGCCACGGTCTCCCGCGCTGTCTCGGCGACCGGGAAGAGGTACATCCGCTCCACGCCTGCGAGCGCCCCGTGGAGCGTGGCCGTGCTCTCCAGGTCGCCCTGCACGAGGTCCACGCCCCGCGGCAGAAGGGTCCGCGCGCGCTCCGGGTCCCGCGTCAGAGCACGCACGGGCACACCCCTCCCCACCAGGCCCTCGACCACATGCCGGCCGACCTTGCCCGTCGCCCCCGTCACCAGAACCGTCATCGGCGCACCTCTCTCTGCGTGGGTTCGGGGCAGCATCGCCCGCACCTTTTCCGTATCGCATACGGCTTTAATTTTTACCGTACCCTATACGGGAAAAGTGGCGATCGGATCGGGGCCAGGGCGTTGGAACGGAACGAGAGCGGGCAGGGCGACCCCTCGACCACACTGCGCCTGCTCTGGCGCGGCCAAGCGCAGGACAGCGCGCGGCCGGCGCGGGGCCGCAAGCCGCGGGTCGGGGTCGACCAGATCGTCGCGGCCGCCATCGCCACCGCCGACCGCCACGGCCTCGACGCCATGACGATGGGCAAGGTCGCGCAGGCGCTGTCCGTCGGCACGATGTCGCTGTACAGCCACGTGCCGGGCAAAGCGGAGCTGGTCGAGCTGATGGTCGACGCCGCCTGGACCGAGCTGGACCTCCCCACCGAAACAGGGGACCCGGAGCACTGGCGCGCCAGCGTCGAGCTCTACGCGGAGCGGACGCTGGCGCTGTATCGGCGCCACCCGTGGCTGCGCGCGGTCTCCACCGTGCGCCCGCCGCTGGGCCCGGGGCTGCTCGCCCGCCACGAGTACCTGCTCGGGGTCCTGTCCGGCGCCGGACTCGATGCCCCCAGCGCCGACGCCGCCACCTACGCCATCGTCACTTTCACCGACGCCGCTGCCGCCGCCCAAGCCGACCGCGCACACGCGGAGGCGGCGAGCGGACAGTCCGACCGCGCCTGGTGGGAGAGCCGCCAGGAGTTCTGGGAGACGATCTACGACCCGGCGCGCTACCCCGCCACCACCCGCGCATGGAAGGAAGGGGCGCTGACCCGCAGCGGCGCCGATGCCGCGGACACCGCCCGGGAGCTCGGCCTTCAGTGGCTCTTGGACGGCATCGCGGGGCGCCTCACCGGAACCGGTTCCGCGGGCTCCCTGCCGCGCCAGTAGGTTGGACCGCCGACCGGCGCCGATGCGGCGCGCGGGAAGGCCGGCAGCGGGTACGCCTCAATCAGGACCGCCATGCGAAGGGGCACCGATGAGCACCGAAGACGACGTCCGCCGGCTGGCCACCGCGCTGCCGGAGGTGAGCGAGCGGACCTGCTACGGCACACCCGCGTTCTACGTCGCCGGCAAGATCTTCGCCCGCTTCCACGAGCAGCCCGGCGTTCTGGTGTGCTGGCTCCCCGACCTCGACGACCGGGAAGCCCTCCTGGCCGCAGACCCGGAGAAGTTCTTCACCACCGACCACTACCGCGGCCACGCCAGCGTTCTGATCCGGCTCGACCGGGTGGACGCCGGCGAGCTCGGCGAGCTCCTCGCCGATGCATGGGAGTCCCGCGCCCCCGCACGCCTGCGGACGCCCTCCGAGTAGGCGGCTACAGCGTGCCAGGCCAGCAGGCATTCAACGGCCCGCCCCGCAGAAGTCCGGCGCAGCCTTCGGCCCGCTCCCCCGCGTTCGCGGAGCATCCGCGGCGCCGCTAGCCTGGCGGCCCCCCATCCCCCGGAGTCTGCTGTGAACCGCACGACCGCGACCGTGCTGATCGTGCTCGCCATCGCCGCCGCTGTCCTCGCTACTGCCGTGGCCGTGTTCCTCATGATGCACGCCAACCTGCAGTACGAGACCGAGTTCTCCTGATCCCTGCCTCTCTCCTGTGGAGCCCCTTCGTGACTCGCCGGGCCAAGACCGCCCTTCTCATGCTCGCCCTCACCGTCGTGGCCCTCACGGTCGGCCCAGTGCTGGCCGCGATCGTGAACGCCCTCGCGTGACCGCGGCGCGGGCCGTCGGGGCGCACGGCTGATCAGGGCCGACACCGCAGTGGACGCGCACGGTCCTTGGCGCCCGATCGCGGCGATTGCCACCGTCCCCACCGCCGCCCTTCTCTTGGGCCGCTGTTCGCGGTGGTGGACAGGCAGACATATCCTGAATTCCTGACCAGTTAAGTAGGCATCCTGCCCCGGCGCCCCGCCGCGGGCGGACTCTCTGAGCAATCGAGGAGCCCTTCCCGATGAGTGCCACCATCGACACTGCCGACGCGCAGGCGCTGCCCGCTGGCACAGCCGTCTTCCTCGACGTGCGGACGGCCGGGGAGTTCGAGTCGGCGCATATCGCCGGCGCCGTGAACCTTCCGGTGGACAAGGTCGGCGCACACTCGGCCGAGATCGCCGGTGCGGAGCGGCGCATCGTCGTCGTCTGCCAGGCCGGGCCGCGCGCGGAGCAGGCTGCGGCGGCGCTGTCCGCCGCGGGGGCCGCCGACGTCGCGGTGCTCGCGGGCGGCATGAACGCCTGGACCTCCTCCGGCGCGCCGGTCGAGCTCGGCACGGAGCGCTGGGCGCTGGAGCGGCAGGTGCGCCTCGTCGCCGGCAGCATCGTCCTGGTGGCGGTCCTGGCCAGCATCGCCTGGGAGCCGGCCAAGTACGTCGCCGCGTTCATCGGCGCCGGCCTGACCTTCGCGGCCCTGTCCAACACCTGCGCCATGGCCCTGCTCCTGTCCAAGCTCCCCTACAACCGGCCCGCCGCCGCGACCGACCCCAAGGACGCCGTCGCGGCAGTCACCGGAGCCTCCGCGCCCGCGCGCGCCTGAATCGCGCCGGTCCGGCCACGGTCCCGAACGCTCGGCGGTCGGGGCCATCGCCATGCTGCGGAAGCGCCTACCGGGCGCGCTCCTCGGGGCGGCTGTTCGGACCGGAGCCGCCGAGACCGATCGCGAGGGCGACGGCCGCAAGGGCAGAGGTGGTCCATAGGAGGGGAACGATGCCCGCGCTCTCCACCACGAGGCCGCCAATGAAGGCGCCCAGGGCGATAGAGGCGGTGAAGACGCCGACGTAGAGTCCGGTGACCTGCTCGATCCGGTCAGGGGCAGTGGTACTCATCCAGAGCCCTTCACCGCCGTCCCCGAAGGCGAGGTCGATGCGGTGATCGCCGAACTGCCCGTGCACAAACCCGAGCTGACCACGGGCTTCCGCTCCCCCCCCCAGGACCAGTTCGTCGTCCTCAGCGCAGGCCATCCGCTCGCCGAGCGCAGCGCACTCGACGTGGAAGACCCCGCCGAGGTCGACCTCCTGCACCGCCCAGGCGACGCCCCCGACTACTGGATGGCCGCCCGGACACCGCCGACCACCCCGTCGGGCGCAGCGATCCCCTCCACCACCGGCATCGCCTCCATCCACGAAGGCACGGTCCTCGCCGCCTCCGACCGCCACACCCGCACCGACCTGCGGTTCATCCCGGTACGCGGGCTGGAGAACACCAGCCAGCTCGGCCTCGTCTGGCGCACCGGCGCCACCACGCCACCACTCACCGCACTCGGCGAACTGCTCCGCGCCGGCAGACCAGGGCAGGCGGCCGGCCGCCCCGCCGGGGAACCCCCAACCTCTTCGCACTGCTGAGCACACTCCGCTACAGCGCGGCACTCGTCTCCTGGACGGCGCGGACCGCGCATCCGGAGCCAGCACCCAGCCCCTGCACTCGCCCCCGGCCGAAAACGGCCAGTCAGCGCGCTGTGCCAGAGACTGATTCGCGACCCGCGGCCGTTGTCGGAAGCAGCTCTCCCTCTCTCCGCTGCGCGCAATGCGGGACCGTCCCGGCGGCAGGTCCGGTCCCCGCACTCCCCGCTGCAGCGCCCGGATCCGCTGCACTGCCCCGGGACACGGGGGAGCCTCCGGGCTGCGGCCGGCCCGTCGGAACGCCGCAGGCGACGGCCGCCATGATCCGTCCCCGGGCGGCCCGGTCGCTGATCGGCCGTGTCAACCCCGCTAGCAGGGTGTCCCCCGCAAGCCCCTCCGCCCGAGGGCGGGGTTTGGTTACGATGCTGGGAACAGCCACCCGACCAGCGCCGCCCCCGCTCGCGGTTCCGCCCCCAGCCGCCACGTTCAGGAGTACGCCGGTGCCGTCCTCCTCGCCCGCCCTTGCCGCCTCCGACCCGCCGCACGCGACCGAGCCCGCAAGTGCGCAGCGGACGCCGCCCCCTGCCAGCCCATCCGCGACGCGTGTGGTGCTCCTCGCCGACCTGCCCCCGACCGGCCTGCTCGGCGATGACCGCGCCGACCGGTTCCCGATCGACAGCAGCGAACCCGAGGACCCGTTCCGCGCCTTCGGCCCGTTCGTCGAATTCGCCGGTGCGCGCACCGGCGCCGGCGGGAAGATCGTGGCCCTCTATCCGGCGTGGCGGGAAGAGGCGGCGTCGCGCTGCATCCGGTTCGCCCGCGCCCGCGGCCTCACCGACGACATCGCCGCGGTCGGCCTCGGACTCGGCCCGCTCGCGCTGTCCTTCCTCGCCGACCAGCTGACCTACCTGGCGCGCTTCCTCCCGCCGGGCGCCGTCGCCGCAATGGCCCGCGAACTGCCCCACCACCTGCTCTCCGGCGCCTGCCTCAGCAGCGTCGCCGGGCTGGCCGCCCTGCCCGTCACCACGGCCCAGCACTTCGGCTCCTACCTGCCCCGACGCGCCTTCCTGGGCCTGTGCTCGCCGGCACAGGAGGTGATCACGGTGGAGCCCGGAGAGCTTGCCGAGGTCCTGCCGCCGCTCCCGGGCACACCCGTGCAGGTCGTCTGGTCGGCCCCGGACGGCGCCGGCGACACCTTCACCGAAGACCTCCTGCCCGTCCTGCGCGCCCACGCCACCCGCGACGTGCCGCCGCAGCCCCTGGCCGCCGAGTACTGGGGCACGCCGCGCGCCACCGAGTTCGTCGCCTACAGCGCCCACCCGCAGGCCCTCACCTACGCGGCCCGTTCCGTGCGCACCGTGGAGTGCCGCTGGTGCAACGAAGCCGTCGCCGAACCGCAGTGCCCGTTCTGCGGCAGCACGGCACACACGGCTCCCGGCCGGCGCCCGCCGCTCGGCGGCCCGCCGTCGATCCGAGCCGTCGGCACCCCGAGCGTGCGCACCGACCTGCCGCGGGCCGCCCCGCTGCTGCCCGACGCCGACCCCTTCGCCGACGAGCTCGTTCCGGCCTGGGCCTCCGCCCCCGCCCCCGCTGTCATCGCAGAGAGCGCGGATTCCGGCGGCACCCGCAGTCCCGGGGAGGCTGCTGTGCCGCCCCCGGCCCTGGAATGGGCCCCCGAGGCGCCCGCCCTCGCCCAGGACTCGGGCCCCCCGTTCCCGCAGCGCGAACCGTCCGACGACCCGCCGCCCCCGCGCCCCCTGATCCCGCGGCCGCGTCCCCCCACACCGTTCGCCCCGGCCGTGCCGGCCGCAGCAGCCCAGCCGTGGCAGGAGCCGCCTGTCGGCCTGCCCATCGCCCCCAACGGCCGCCGCGCAGCCCACCCCATCCCGGTGCCCGACGACGCCTGAGCCCGCAGGCCTGCCTCACCGGGCATTCCCGATCCACCGTGGTGTCCGCCCCGGCCGAACCCGTGCCGGCGGCAGCTCGGCGCCGCGGCGGGTCCGCGGCGCCCTCGGCCGGCCCCGCCGAGCGCTGCCCGCCCGCTGCGCCCCCGAGCCCGTCCCTGACCTTTCCCTGATCCCTTCCTATCCATATGGACAGGAAGGGATCCCGCTCCCTAGCTTGCTGTCCATGTGGACAAGAACCGCGCACGCATTCCCGTCACCGCCCCCGGCCAGCCCGTCCGGACGGCCGAGCCGGCTGCACTACATCGACTCGATCCGCATTGCGCTGTCTGCGCTGGTGATCCTCCACCACGCAGCGCAGGCATACGGGCCGGCGGACTGGTGGTACATCGAGGGCCAGCCCAAGGCGCAGTGGATCGGGGACTTCGCCGTCCTCAACGCCCCCTTCACGATGAGCCTCTTCCTGCTGATCGCGGCGTACTTCCTGCCTGCGGCGGTCGACCGCCGCAGGGAGCGGCCCTATGTCGGACCGCGGCTGAAGAAGCTCGGCGGGCCGATCCTGGTCGGCTTCTTCCTCGTGATCCCGGTGCTGATGTACGCCTACTACCTGAACTTCCGCGGCTACGGGCCCATCGGCTTCGGCGACTACTACGTCAATATCTACCTCGGCGAAGGCGCCAAGCCGGACTCGTGGACCGGTCCGGTCTGGCCCGACCGGCAGTTCGGGCACCTGTGGTTCATCCAGCACCTGCTGGTCTACTCGCTCGCCTACCTGGCCTGGCGCGCGGTCGCCGACCGGCTGCGGGTGCGCCGCGGCCTGCCCGGCCCGCCCGGGACCCGGCCCGCGCCGGAGCGCATCGGCGGGCTCGCCGTCCTCGGATTCGCCGGCGTCGTCGGCGCCGGGACCGCCCTGATCCGGATCTGGTTCCCCGTCGACGTGTGGGTGCCGGTTGCCGAGGTCATCCAGACCGAACCGGCCGACCTCGCCCAGCATCTCCCGTTCGTCGCCGCAGGTGTGCTGGCCTACCGCCGCGGCTGGCTGCAGGCGCTCCCCTCCCGAGTGGCCTACAGCTGGCTGGCAGCGGCGGTCGCGCTCAGCTTCGCCTACCCCGCATTCCGCGCCCCGCTCACCGGCTTCTTCCAGTGGGGCGGCGCCAACGCGGGCCAGGTGGCCTGGGCGGGCTACGAGACCGTGCTCTGCGTCGGCTACGCACTCGGCCTGCTGGTCCTCTTCCGCGACCATGTCCGCGGCACCTCCCGTCTGCAGCGCACCGCGGCGGACGCCACCTTCGCGATCTACCTGATCCACCTGCCGATCGTCGTGGGCCTGCAGTACGCGGTACGCGACCTGCCGGTCGGCGCCACCGGCCAGTTCCTCACCGTCGCCGGCGCCGGCTTCGCGCTCAGCGTCGCTGCGGCCCTGGTACTCCGCCGCACTCCGGGGGTGCGCGCCATCCTGTGAAATAGACTTGCGCCGTGTCAGCCACGGCTCCCAAACCCAACCGGGGCGAGGCGCGGACGGCGCTCATCGCCGCAGCCCGCCGCCTCTTCGCGGAGCGCGACTACCGGGCGACGACGACCCGGCAGATCGCCGCCGAGGCAGGTGTCTCGCACGCACTGCTGCGCTACCACTTCTCCTCCAAGGGCGGCCTGCGCGACGCCGTCGACGAGGAGGTCCTCGGCTCCTTCGGCCGGGCCTTCGACGCCGCCGGCGCGGAGGGCCTCGAGCGCGGCACTCTGCCGGAGGCAGCGCGCGCGGCGGCGCTGGTCTTCGGGGCCGACCCGGAGCGCCGGCGGTACATCCGGCGGGTACTGGTGGACGGGGACGCACGGGCGGCAGCCCTGCTCAGCCGGCTCGTCGCGGGAGCCGAGAGCGAGATCGACCGGCTCCTCCCCGACCCAGCCCCGCTGCCGGAAGAGGACCGCCGCTGGGCGGCGTACCAGGTGCTCTTCCTGGTTCTCGGGCCGCTGCTCTTGGAGCCGTCGCTGGAGGCCGTCTTGGGGCGCGACCCGTTCGCCCCGGAAACGCTGGCCGGCCGCAGCGCAGCCAATCAGCGGCTGCTCGAACGGGGCCTGCTCGACCGGCACTGACTCCCCCGGGCGCCGGCCACGCGCCCGGGAAGCGCTCCGCAGCCGAACCCTGCATGCGCTCATGCCCGCCGACGAGCCGTCAACGCCTGAGCGCTCGGGGCCAGCCGCGCCGCACGGAGACACCCGCCTCCGTCACTCCGGCGGTTCCTCCACCGCGGGCACCCGGACCCACCGCAGCTCATCCCACCACGGATGCAGCGTCCACTCCTCCAGGTAGTCCCGCAGCTCCCGGGCCTGCTCCCGCTCGATCGCCTCACCGTCCTCCCACACGGCCTCGCAGTTCCCGCACATCACGAACTCCGACCCGGCCACCGGCATCGCCGCCACCCGGTACCGCCCCACCTCGTCCGCTCCGCACATCGGACACCGCTCTCCACTCACCCCACGACCCTCACCCCCGCTCCTGACCCAGCGCAACCGCCTCGGCGCCGCTGCGGCCCCAGAGTGATGCGATGGGACCTTGACCGATTCCGGTCAATGGACTCTGCGCTAATCCGAATCGTCATAATCGAAAATTTCTCCCGATGAAGACGACGGAGGTCACCACTTGGGAACCGGTGGTCCTCCCCCCACGTCGGTGTACGAGGCCACTGAAGGATCGGAAGTCCGCCGCTATCAGGAGGCACCACCCCCAACAGATGATCTACAACACCGTGACCGAAAGGACACCGCACCATCCACAGGCACAGCCCGTCATCGCTTAGGACCGATCGCGCACAGTAGGCTGTACTACCGCAGAAAACGGCTTTACGCCCTCCAACCTGCACACCCCTTCATGAACACCGGGAGCTCTCGAAGTGACCGTCGGCTCTTCCAGAACCACAAGCGCCGTCGCCCTCCTCGGCGACTTCCCCAGCAGCGGCCTGCTGGGGAAGTTTCAGGCAGAGCGCTTCCCGATGCGCGGGGACACCTGGGGAGAGCGCACGGACGCCTTCGTTGACTTCGTCGAAGCCCAACACGGTCAAGGGCGGAAGGTACTGGCGCTCTATCCACAATGGGATGCTGATCACGCACAGCGGGTCATCGCCTTTGCGCGGGGAGCACTGTCCACGGACACGATCGGCGCGGTCGGCATGGAGCTCTCGCCGCTCGCCCTGTCCTTGGTCTCGGATCAGCTCGCCTACCTCGCCCCGTACCTTCCGGCGGGCGTCACTGCCGCACTCGCCGTCGAGCTACCCCGCCAGGTCCTCTCAGGGGCCTGGCTGAAGCGGGTCAATAACCTCTCCAACATCCCGGTAACGTTCAAGCAGCATCTCGGGTCCCTGCTTCCGAAGACCACGTTCCTCGCCTTCAACGCGCCCGCGAAACGCGTGGGACGCGTCAAGAAGGGCGACCCCCGCCCCAACCTGCCGGGGCGCCCCATGGATCCCGTTCAAGTCCTGGTCGCGCGCCCGAACGAGCACAGCCTCGACGAGTTCAACGAGCAGCTCACTCCCGCACTGCGCGCCGTCTCCCTTAGCGCTCTCCCCGAGCAACCTATGGGTGCCAAGTACTGGGGTGTCCGGAAGTACATCGAATTCGTCGTGTTCAGCGCCCATCCGCAGGCACTGCCCAGCGCCCCCGGCTCAATTCGACCGGTCACCTGCCCTTGGTGCCGCGAGTTGGTCGAAGGCGTCCTGTGCAACTTCTGCGGAAGCGTCAACGAACGTGTCGTCGGCCGGCCGCCCACGCGCAGCGCAGACGTCCCCACCCCACCCAACAAGCGCACTGGCGAGCACATCCGGCCCGCATGGGTCGGTGCCCAGTCCAACCGGAACGCATCGGCAGACGGAACCCGTCGGCCCACCGGAGCAGCTCCGCCGACTTCCCCCGAGGCCCCCGGCGGCGCCCATCAGCCTCCCGCCCCTGCCGCACCTCCCGGCCTGCATCCGCCCGGTCGTTCCTGAACTCGCACACGTCCATTCGTCAACCCCTCCTTAGGAACGGAAGCGTATGAACCCCCGTCAGCGACGCGGCCTCCTGCTGATGATCGTCGCCGGGATCGGCGCCATCGCGGTTTTCCTCACCGTGGTGTCCTATGTCAACGGCATCAACCGCGAACTGGGCACCTACCGCACCGCGCTCCGCCTCACCGAAGAGGTGGCCCCGTACCAGCCGATCACCGAGGACATGGTCGAGCCCCACGAGGTGCCAGCCCGCTTCTTCGAGGAGGACATCTTCATCTCCGACTTGGAGCAGGTGCTCGACCAGCCTGGGCGGCAGCCGGTCTCCTCCACCTACATCTCTGAGGGGTCATTGCTGCAGACGTCGATGGTCATCCCCGCCCCGGAACTGGAAGCCGGCGAGCGGGAAATCGCCATCATGGTCAACGCTGAGACCGGTGTCGCCGGCAAAGTGAGCCGTCAGTCCCGCGTCGACATCTATGCGACCTACCCGGCCGACGGAGATGGCGGAGACAGCTGCGCCACGCGCGTGCTCACTGATGTAGAGGTTCTCGAGGTCGGCCAGGTTGGCCAGAGCACCGATGAACAGGGCCAGACGGCGGCAACTGTCCCTGTGACCTTCCGCCTCAATCCACAGGACACACTGCACCTCACGCACGCAGAGGCGTTCTCCTCGTCGCTGCGCCTCGGACTCATCAGCCCCGAGGGCTCCGGCGAGCCGGGCGACATGCAGTTCTGCAGCAATGACCAGCGCCAGCTCGAGGAGGAGAGCCAGGGCGACGGCAACGGCGGCGGTGGCGGCAACGCCGGCGGCGACAACTAGGGACTGGGACATGCCGCACAGGATTATTATCGGCGTCCCGAGCCCCGAGCTCGAGACATCACTCACGGTACGGTTCGACGAGCTTCCGGATGCCGAGATCGTCAGTGTGCACCGCTCCTATCCGGAGCTGAGCGAAACGCTTCGCACACTGCCCGACCTGGACGTGCTTATCGTCCATGAGAGCCTCGGACCGCTGCCCGCCGTGGAACTCATCCGCGACGTCACGCGCAGCCATCCGCAGCTCGCGGTCCTCCTCATGGTGGACGAGTACAACCCCGAGGTCTTCGCACGTGCAATGGAGGCCGGTGCGCGGGGAGTCCTGCCGCACAACAGCACCATCGGTGACCTGGATGCGCGAGTGGCCCAGGCGGCGGAGTGGTCGAAGACGCTTCGCCGCCACTTCGAGGAAAGCAACGCAAATGTGCCAGCCTCCGGGCGGCGCGGCACCATCATCACCTTCACCGGCGCCAAGGGCGGGATCGGCACAACCACGCTCGCAATCCAGATGGCCAGGGCGGCGGCGCAATTCGGCCGGTCCACCTGCCTCGTCGATCTTGACCTGCAGAAGGGCGACGTCCCGGGCTACCTGGACCTCAACCATCGCCGCAGCATCGTGGACCTGGTCCAAGCGGCGGACAGCATCAGCGCCTCCATGCTTTCGGAGGCGCTGTACGTCCATCCCGAGGGCATGCACATCTTGCTTGCTCCCCGAGAAGGCGAGCGCGGCGAGGAGGTTACCGAAATCGCGGCGCGGCAGATCTTGGCTTCGCTGAGTTCGCGCTACGAGATGGTCGTGGTGGACTGCGGGTCGCATATGACCGAAGCGACGGCTATGGCCTGCGAGCTCGCCCATACCTCCATTGTCACGGTCACCCCCGACCTGCCCGCGCTGCGCGCCGGCCAGCGGCTCATCTCCATGTGGGAGCGGCTGCAGGTCCGGGAGAAGAAGAACGTGCAGTCCATCCTCCTCCGGCATAGTCGGCACAACGAGATCCAGCCCGACTTCGCACGGAAGCTCCTCGGCGTCACGATGACCTCGACACCGATCCCTTCCCTGTATCGAAGCCTGGAGGAGGCAAGCAACACCGGCGACCCGCGCCGCATCACCGACGAGAACCTGCTGAAGCCGTTCAGCAAGGCTGCGGCTGAGTTGGGTGTGTTGTCGTCGCAAGATCCGGTGGACCAGGAAACACCCTCCGCCGCTACCGAATCTACCGAGGAGATCACGGCTCCCCCTAAGAAAATGGGGATTTTCCGAAAATCGTCCCAGCCGAAGGAAAAGAAGAATAAGAAGCAGAAGGCCGATAAGGGCGCTCAAGTAATAGAGTTTGCCGCCGTACTTCCACTCATCGGCCTCTGCGCCCTCCTGGTCTGGCAGGTGGTCCTCTTCGGCCTGACCAGTATGTACGCCGGCCACGCCGCGAACGAAGCGGCACGCCAGGCGGCCGTTACACCCGATGACCTCCCCAAGATTACCGGCGAAGCCGCGAAGCGGGTCACCTCCCCGTGGGACAACTCGAACACGTTCCATGTAGACATCGAGCACCGTCCGGACGGAACCTCCTACGCCAGGACCACCCTCGCGATGCCGGTAGTCCTTCCCGGAACCGATTCACCTTGGGACGTCAGCGGCCAAGCCCGGATCTTCTACGAACAGTGACCCGCATGGAACGCCGGCGACCCCGCATAAGCCGTTCACCGGCGCAGGAACGGAAGGGTAGGACCCATGCCACGATCCCCCCGGCAGGCGGTGCTCCGCCTCCGCCGCGCGGAGTCCGACAAGGGGTCGCAGTTCCTGGAGTTCGCGGCCTTCCTCCCCCTGGTACTGGCCATCGTCGTCATTGCGATGGAGATGTTCGCCGGGTTTCTCGCCCTAGAACGCATCGGCGGGGCTGCAAGGTCGGGAGCGCGGACGGCAGCGGAGCAGGGAACCGACGCAGGGCAGGCGGCAGCGCGGGAATCGCTGCCCGGATGGCTCGAACACGCCGACGTGACCAGCGGATTCGACAGCGGAAAGCACTACGTGGAGGTGTCTGTGGCACCGCCGTTCCTCTATAAGTCGGCGAATCTCGGATTCACTCTCACGCGCCGCGTCACCATGCCGGACCTCTGATCGCGTCCCGGCAGTACGACCGATCATCTGAAGCTGATGGAGACACCCGCCCATGGGCCTGAGGAACAGACTCTACGAGACCGCGTCTCCCTCACGTGAGACCAACGACCGCGACGGCGTCTCCCACTGGCGCCAGCGTCTTCTGACCGAGGTCAACCTTGAGGATCTGGCCAAGCTCAGCACACAGCAGCGGCGGATCCGGCTCGAAAAGGTCGTCGATCACCTCCTTTCCCGTGAAGGGCCGGTGCTGTCGGACCGGGAGCGCAGCCATCTGATCCGCCGCGTCGTCGACGAGGCACTCGGACTCGGCGTGCTCGAACCGCTCCTCGCAGACGACACCATCACCGAGATCATGGTGAACGGCTCCGACTCGATCTTCGTCGAGCGCGCCGGCAAAGTGGAGCGCCTTTCCACGGGCTTCGCCAATGACAACCAGCTGATGCAGACCATCGACCGCATCGTCTCCCAGGTCAATCGCCGCGTGGACGAGTCGAGTCCGATGGTCGACGCACGGCTGCCCAGCGGCGAACGTGTCAACGTGATCATCCCTCCACTGTCGCTGACCGGGCCGACGATCACCATCCGCCGGTTCCCCAAGCCGTTCACCATCCAGCAGCTCGCACGCAAAGGCAGCATCGATGAGCACACCGGTGCGCTGCTCGCGGCATTCGTACGGGCGCGCTTCAACATCATCATTGCAGGCGGCACCGGCAGTGGTAAGACGACCTTCCTGAACGCCCTATCGGCTTTCGCTCCCAATGAGGAGCGCATCATCACCATTGAGGACTCCGCCGAGCTGCAGCTTCAGCAGCAGCACGTCATTCGCTTGGAGTCCCGGCCCGCCAACATGGAGGGAGCCGGCCAGGTCACCATCCGAGACCTGGTCCGCAACTCCCTGCGAATGCGGCCCGATCGCATCATCATCGGCGAGGTCCGCGGCGCGGAGACGCTGGACATGCTTCAGGCCATGAACACCGGCCACGACGGCTCTCTCGCCACCGTGCACGCCAACTCCGCTGACGACGCCGTGTACCGGCTGCTGACGCTGGCCTCCATGAGCGAAGTCAAGATCCCCTTCGAGGCGATCCAGGACCAGATCAACGCCGCCGTCGACGTGATCGTGCACCTGTCCCGCTACGCCGACGGGACGCGCAGGGTCGGCGAGATCGGCATCGTCACATCGGCCAGGCGTGAGAAGTTCCAGCTCACCCCGGTCCTCAAGTTCCAGCCCCAGCCGTTGGACGAGCACGGCAAGGTGAACGGCCACTTCTACCGGAACCCCCTTCCGGATCACGTCGCGACACGTGTCCGCAATGCGGGACAGCTCGTACCCGAAGCGTTCAGTGTCGCTCCCCACTCCGTCCCCATTGGAGCAGTCTCGTGAGCCTCGATACACTGGCACTCCTTCTCGCCGCGACCACCCTCGCGATCGGCGTCTGGGGCTTTCGCGAGTGGGCCGTCGGTGCACTCGATCGCCGTGACCTGCGGTCGCGGGGTTCCCTGGAGGAACTGGAGAAGCGCTCCCTCTCGCCTATGGCGCGACTGGACGCGCTGCTGCGTCCCACAGACTTGGGAAAGATGCTCACCCGGCGCCTCCATGCGTCTGGCCTGCAGATGAAGATCTCGACCTTCATCCTGCTCACGGTCGGAGCCTCGGCACTCGCCGTCTTTTTCCTCTGGAAAGCCCTGGCCCCCGTCTTCGGGATCCTCGCTTCAATCGGCATGGTTGCGGGAATCTTCGGTTACCTCAAGCGTCAGGAGGAGCGCCGTAAGGAGGCGTTCACATCGCAGCTTCCGGAATTGGCCCGAGTCCTCTCCAACGCAACCCAGGCCGGCCTGGCGCTTCCGACGGCCATCGATATGGCCGCCGAAGAGCTCGACGATCCCGCGGGGGCCGAACTACGGCTGACCGCCCGGTCGATCCAACTGGGACAGCCGTTCGAAGAGGCCGTCGCAGACATGCGCGACCGGATGCCTTCCCGGGAAATCGGAGTACTGATCAGCACGCTGCTCGTTTCATCCCGCTCCGGCGGCGCTCTCGTCACGGCCCTGCGCAATATCTCGGGAACCCTTGAAGCCCGGAAAGAGACGCGGCGCGAGGTGCAGACCATTCTGGGCGAGGCTACTTCCACTGCTTACGCAATGCTCTTTATGGGCGTGGGCTCGTACCTTCTGATGAACACGATGATGCCCGGATCAATCACCACGATGGCTGAGAGCACTGCTGGCCTCGTCATCATCCTGATCACTATGGCGCTTTTCACAATCGGCTTCGTGGCGGTCCTCCGCATGTCGAAGATCGACTTCTAAGCATTCGCCCCCTGGAGTTGCTCGCAAATGTCACTGTCCCTGCCGGCGATCCTCCTCTTCGGCTTCGCCGCCGCCCTGTGCGTCGCCGTGTTCGCATGGGGACTGAACCTTCTCACTGCCAAAGCCCAAGTCGCGGCGGAGCTGACCGCAAAGGCCCCCAAGAAGGAGGATAACGAGGACGTCTTCATCCTTCACAAGATCACACAGGGGATCGGCTGGAGCTTCCTCCCGCTGATCAAGTCACGACTCAGCGACCAGCAGCTCGAGAAGCTGCGGCAACGCATCGACGCCGCGGGACGCCCCGAAGGGCTGACGGTTGACCGCTACCTCGCGCGCAAGGCTGGAGAGGTCCTTCTCTACGGGATTCTTGCAATAGTCCTGCTGCTGCGTGGCAGCACACTTTTCGCGCTGCTGGTTCTCGCCTTCACCTTCATGACGGAGATGCGCATCATCACCGAGCGCAACCAGCGGCAGGAACAGATCCAGAAGCAGCTTCCGGACTTCCTCGACGTCCTCGCCGTCACCGTGGGCGCTGGACTCTCATTCCGGCAAGCGCTCTCCCGCGTGTGCGATTCCATGCCCGGCCTGCTCGCCGATGAATTCCGCCATGCGCTTCACCAGATGGACCTGGGCACCAGTCGCCGCGACGCGTTCAAAGAACTGCGCAAGCGGAATAACAATGAATCACTCGGGCGCTTCGTCACTGCGCTGCAGCAGGCAGAAGAGCTCGGTGCGCCCCTTGCCGACGCGCTCATGACCATCAGCACCGATATCCGGCGCGATGACTCGCAGTTCCTTCGGCGGAAGGCGCAGAAGATCTCCCCCCGTGTCACCGGCGTTACGGCGGCAACGATCCTGCCCGGCCTCCTTCTCGTCATCGGCGGTGCCATGTTCCTCGGTCAGGACCTCGACTTCGGAATGTTCAGCGGTGGGTGAGCCTCGATGACCGGTGACGCTGCCGCCACGATCCCGAGACTCGCTGCGCTCGCGCGCCTCCTTCTCCAGGTGCGCATGCTGCTCTGCGCGGTGGTGCTCTTCCTCATTCCTCCGGAGATCCTCTCGGTCCCGACGATCATCACTGTCGTGGCGCTGGCACTGCTGTCAGGCATCGTTGCCCGCAACTGGCAGCGGCTCGTTCCTTATATCCGGTCCCACCCGCTCATCGTGGTGCTCGACGTGGTGCTGACGGAGACGGTGCTGTTCGTCGAGGGGCCGACTGGTCCCGCGTTCACGATCACGATCATCAGCGCCGCCATCGCCGGAATGCTGTACGGGGCCCGCGGGACCGCTCTCGTCATCGCCCTTCAGATCCTCTGCTACATGGCCGCCGCGGTGGGGCACATCACCCTTCTGGCGGAGGGGCCCCACACCGCCGCCGGCTACGGTTCGGTGATCTTCGTTCTTCCGTTCCTCTACCCGGTTTCCGCCGTGATCGGGCTGCGAATCCGTCAGGTCCTCGTCGAACTGTCGCACGAGCAGGGAGCACGCAGGCACGCGGAGATGACCGCCGCCGCCGCCGAGGAGCGGAATCGCCTCGCGCGCGAGATGCATGACTCCGTGGCCAAGACCCTCCGGGGAGCTTCCATGGCGGCACAGGCACTCCCGCTATGGATGGAGAAGGACCGTGAACGCGCGACTTCCATCGCGTCGCAGATCGTCGAAGCGGCTGACACCGCTTCTCAACAGGCTCGGGAGTTGATCCAGAACCTCCGAGACGCGGACGATCGCTTCAGGGGGCCACTCCATGAGGTCATCACAAGGGAACTAGCTGCTTGGAGCGCGGCATCCGGGCACCGTACAGAGTTGGCCATCGATCCTAACTGGCGGGCCGATCCCAGCGCCGAAACCAGACACGAGACGATCACCGCCTTCTGTGAAGCGCTGGTGAACGTCGATCGGCATGCCCGAGCGACTCGGGTCGACGTCAGTCTCCGGATCATCGGCGGCCGCGCAGCAATCGCAATCGAAGACGACGGGCGCGGATTTTCGCGCCCAACCGACGAGATCCTCAGCACGGAACGTGCCGGGAACGGCCATTTCGGGCTTCTGGGCATGTCAGAGCGCATGGAAAACGTGGGCGGCTCAGTCGGATTCTCCGCAGGTGCGGAGTGCGGAGCGGTCGTCACAATCGTCCTCCCCGGCCCCGCCAGCGACGCCACCGCAGCAGTCAAATCGGTGTCTGCTTCACCACCGCGTACCTCCACGCTTGCAGTGCGCGGCGGCCCGGCCTCGCCGGACCCCACATCCCCCGGAGAACTCTCCAAGGAATCGACTTCCGCTCAGCCCGAGCCAGAGCAACCTGCTACGAGGAGCCGTCCATGATCCCCCGGAAGGGAACATCCCCCGCGCCCCCGGCCACTATCACCGTTCTGGCCGTCGACGACAACGTCATCGTCCGAGCGGGCCTCGTGGCTCTACTGGAGGCATCCGAGGACATCAGCGTCGTCAGCGAGGCATCCGACGGGCAAGCGGCCCTGGACTTCGCCCGGCGTCTCAATCCCGACGTGGTCCTCCTCGACGTGCGCATGCCTGTCCTCGACGGCATTAGTACCCTCGACGAACTCACCGACCTCGCCGCGGTCATCATGCTGACGCACACCGACACGGCAGACATCATCAACACAGCCCTCGAGAAGGGCGCCGCCGGCTATCTGGTCCATGGACACTTTTCTGCGGAGGAGCTGCACCGGTCCATCCGCAGCGTGGCGCAGGGCGCCGGAACCCCCCTGTCCCCTGTTGCCGCGAAAGCAGCACTGGATGGGCGGAGAGGAACCCTCCCATCCCTGCAAGGTCGCAGATTTGAAGACCACCGCACCACCTTGGGCCTCACTGAACGGGAGCAGGAGGTACTGGCCGCGGTCGTCCGCGGATTGAACAACAAGGCGGTCTCGCAAGAACTCTTCCTCACAGAGAAGACAGTGAAGAACCACCTCAACCGCATCTTCCGGAAGCTCCACGTGACCACGCGGGCCGAGGCCATCGCGGTCTGGAACGGTGACTACGGGACGTGATTTCGCCATCGCCTCGGCTCTATGGCCAGGGAATATCCGGGCACGGCGCTTGGGCCTGAAAGTTGGGCCTGCGGGCCCTAGGCGACCTCGGCCCCGGGATCCTAGATTGGGAGTCGTCGCTGAGGCGGTAGCGCCGACAAACTCCGAAGGGGCCAAATAATGATGTTCATCCGAGAAATCGTCGCCGATATTCGCGAAGCGCGGAAGGACGACAAGGGTGCCGGCTTCGTTGAATACGGAGCAATCATTCTCCTCGTCGCCGGAATCGTCGCGGCCGTGTGGACGCTGGACGTCCCGGACACCATCGCCACCATGATCGAAGACGCCGTCGGATCGGTCGAGACCGAGGCCGAGGCGGAGCCCGGTGGCGGCGGCGAGGGCGAAGGCGAGGGCGAGGGTGAAGGCGAGGGTGAAGGCGAAGGCGGCGGGGAGTAATCTCAACCGCTTCCCAAACCGAGACGGCGTCCGATGACAATGAGGTTCGGAGCGTTCGCCATTAAATCCTCCAAGGGAAATTCGACGAGCGATACACAATGAGTCTCGTGAAGACGTCGCGCTTCGCCGACGAGCAGGGACAGGCCAGCCTGTACCTGCTCGTCGGCTTAGCGCTGTCCCTGGCCGCCCTCGCCGTTCTGTTCGTCCGACTCGGTGAGGCCAACAACATGCGCACCACTGCTCAGGGCGCCGCAGATGCCGCAGCGCTCGGAGCTGGAAGCGACATCCAAGACCGCGCCGCCAAGGCCATCGCCGGCGGCGACCTCCCCTTCGGTGTCTCCTGGAAAGCCGATACCGGCAAGGCCATCGCCAAGGAGTATGCCGCTGAGAACAACGCCTCCCTCGAGGACATCCGCGCCAGCGACAACGAGCAGGGACGTCTGGGCAACTACATCCGTGTCGAGGTCCAGAGCGACGCCTGCCAACGCGAGCTCCAGGACGACGGAAGCGTCCACTGGAACAACCGCCAGTGCCCGGACAAGGAGGAGATCGAAGCCGCAGAAAAGCGCGGCGAGACAATCCCGGTCACCACTGGAAATGCCGCCGCAATCGCACGGGTGAAGCTTCCAGACTGCCAGAGCGTCCCGATTTTCGACTTCTTCGGCGTCCAAGTCGGAAGCTACGTTGCATGCCGCGAGGCCGGTACGGACGATGCCTACAAGCGGATCTGGACGTACAGTCAGGCTAAGGAGATCACCCCGGTCAATCTTGTTGACCGGGAAGGACAGTGGATCTACAGCGAACTCAGCGGAGGCCCCGGAAGCGGACGCTACCCCTGTTCCGCTGTCGGCGACCAGAACATCACCAAACAAATGTGCGAGACCCACGAGCAGATCATGGACGAGTGGGGTGCCGTCTTTGAGAAGTACGGGGTCGGCTGCTACCGGGCTGAAGAAGACGGCGGAGAGCATCCACGTGGTAGGGCGTGCGACTACATGGTCTCTTCTGGTGGCGCGCTTCCCAGCGATGAGCTAAAGGCGGGCTCAGATGCCGCCGCCCAATGGATCATCGACAACCATGAAGAACTCGACATCTACTACATCATGTGGGACCACCACATCTGGAATCCCGGACGTGACCCTGTCGGCGATTGGGATGAGGTGAAACGCCATGTCCCCAACAGGGGCGGAAACACGGTCAACCACCTTGACCACATCCACGTCTCGGTAAACTCGTGACCGTCACCCGTCGCCGAACAAGGAGACGACGATTGTCTCAGCAGCGATTTCGCAGGTCAGTCCTACTGGTTCTTCCAGCCTTCCTACTCACCGCGTGTGTATCCGGAGGCTCAGAAGGTGACGGATCTGGTGGAAGCGGGGAAGATGGCGGACAGGGGCCGGGCTCCCCCGCCGAGACCACCCTTGAATCCCTCTCCACGGCGACAGTACTTGGCCCGGATTTTCAGGTGAACGTGAATTCGCTGGAAAGACACAGCGAGGACACTCTGGTTCTCACCATGACCGCGGAAAACAACGGCGACGAAGATGTCACGGTCAGCGAGCTTTTCAGTTATCCGAGCCGGGCGAACGGAGCCCGAAAATCAGCGAGCGGCGTGTCGCTAGTCGACACTGCGAACTTCAACAGACATCGACCCTATCTCTATGACGAAGGAGAGCCGGCGTGCCTCTGCTCAGAGTGGGACGACACTCGACTCGCCGCTGGAGACGAACTGGAGTTCTGGGTAGCCTTCCCAGCTCCTCCCGATGAAGTCGAATCAATGACCGTCAACACGACGATCACTCCGGACTTTCAAGACGTCCCAATTGTCAATGCCAAGGACCCCGATCAGGAAATCATATCCACGGAAAGAGCCGACGGGATCATCCTTCCCATTCGTTCCTTTGAGGATGAATCTGAGGGGGGCACCTCGCGCGAAGAGACCGCTGACGAAACGTCGGTGATGCTTTCAAGCGATGTGCTTTTTGATCTCAATGAGTCGAAACTCACATCTGCCGCAGACGAGGAGTTGGAGAAGGTCGCAGAAGAGGTCGACGCCAGTTCAGCAACCACCATATCCATTGACGGATATACCGACGATTCAGGCGACGACTCCATTAACGTACCTCTTTCCGAGGACCGCTCCGAGTCGGTGAAGAACCGTCTTGAGGATCTGGTGGAGAGGTCCGATGTGGAGTTTGAGACCGCTGGACACGGATCTTCGGATCCTGTCGCAGACAACGGCACCGAGGAAGGGCGCGAGAAGAACCGGCGCGTCACCGTGACATTCGAACGTGGCGAGTGACGATGGGAAAGGGGAGAAACATGAGCAAGACAGCACTACCCGTTAAGATGCTTTCCATCGTCAGCCTTATCGGACTGGCTTCATTTACTACGGCATCGTCGGGAATCGCTCCCGCCTCAGCGGAGAGTGACGAATCCGGCCTTCCTAGCATCGGCCAGGCTGGTGCTTCGAATTCGGGTGGTTTTGGCGAATCGACCGTCTCTGTCAATGACGTGACACGATCAGGTCAAGGAAACTACGCGACCATCACCTGGACGATATCGATCCACGGAGATGAGACCTACGAAACGAAATCCGATGCTCGCGGCGGGACCTACCGGTACAACGACCGAAGTGTCTTCCGCACGCTCGTAAAGGATTCCGAAACTGGAAAGACTTTTCACCCACTCCAGGATTCCGATGGGTTCTGCCTCTGCACGGGAAACTTCTATCCGAAATCGTCGATGGATGAGGTAAACGACGGCGAAACAGCGACCTATTGGAGTTCATACCGGATCTCGGACGACGTTTCGGAAGTGAGCCTTCACGTTCCGGGATTCGAGCCCGTAGAGGATATCCCGATCGGCTAATATCTGCCTAGTCCCGTTCTGTTCGAACGTCCTCATCCTGGTGGTCACCATGCAGCCCGGAGCACTTCATAGCCGTGAAAACCGGCCGAATAACGATCGCGGTGCCGCGCAGTTCCTCGAACTGAGTGTTATTGCACTCTTTTCGGCTGGCATCATCGCGGCCGTCGCCCAGGTCGACCCCGGAGGGCAGTTCAATGGAATCGTTCGCGAAATGGTCTGCCTCGTCGAAGGGCCCGAGTGCGACGGAAAAACGTGGACTGAGGTCGACCGTCCAAAACAGCCTGAAAAGTACAGCTTCGGTGGAACCCCATCTGGCGGACGCGCTGGCGACGTCGAAGAGAACAAGGAGATCGGTAAGAAAATCGCTGCGGAACGCGGATTCACGGGCAGGGAATGGGAGTGCCTGGAGACCCTGTGGAGCCATGAGAGCAACTGGAACCACAAGGCAGTGAACCCCAGCGGCGGTGCCGCTGGAATCCCCCAGCTCCACCCCTCAGCCCACAACCCGCCTGCTGGCTATATGGACAGCCCTGAGGTTCAGATCGAGTGGGGCCTTGATTATATTGAGGGACGCTATCAAACCCCCTGCCAAGCGTGGGCCTTCTGGCAGAACCCCTCTCCGCAGCAGCCAGGGTTCTCTACGAACTGGTACTGATGGCATGATTTCTTCCACCTGGCAGATATGTCCGAATTGCGGAACCAGGGAATTCCTGACCACGCTGCGCCGCGATATGCTATTTTTTCTGGTGGTCGCAGTCATTTTTCTCCAGATCTCCATTCCACTCTTCCGGCAGATTTCGAACGAAGGTCATTGGGCGCGCTTCTCCTGGAGTATGTTTTCCGGCAAGGCCGCGGCCTCGTCCATCGTGGTGGTGCACGAAGACGGCAGCCGATCGCTTCTGGCTGGGGGGCTAGGTGGCAGCAATCGCTCAGGCAGCGTCGTCGGTCCGTCCGTGGTCCAGCGAGCATGCTCGGACATTGAAGGCGCGGTAGAGGTACGCGCAGTCCGACCTCATGGTGAATCCGTTTATCCGTGCGGAGCATAGCGGTGAAGCAAGCTGCCCCTTATCTTCACTTCTCAGCAGCCATCTCAGAATCCGTAGTGAACGGACGCCGCCTCGCTTCAGCGCGAATTCTCATCGGAGCGGCAGGGATTGTTAAAGGCTTTGCGGTTCTTCCAGACCTTATCGCGGCTGAATCAACGTCCCCGCGACACGAGCTACTCGCGATCCCATCGGTACCATGGCATGTAGTCTTCGCCATCTGGATACTCTCTGCAATCATGGTAGTCGCGGGACGAGCGATTCCTCTGACCGCAGCGATTCTCGCGTTCTGCTGTGGATACACGCTTACCCATAGTGCAGGCTTATACGGAAACCACCTGACTCTGCTGACGTTGATGAGCATGTTTTTGGCGTTCACTTCTGGCGGGCGCCTGTTCGGGGACAGCATGGCTCGCTCCTCGCACACCGGGTGGCCGGCTCTCCTCATGATGACCCAGGTCAGCACCATGTACGGCCTCGCTGCCTTCGCCAAGATCAACCCGTCCTTCCTCCTGGGGGAAGTCGCTATCACGTCTATCGGGGTCGATGGGGCGATTCTTCCGCTACCGCTCACATCTCTTCCTGCCATGGTGATCGTTGTGGCGTCGGTCGGTGTCGTCGCCCTCGAGGGCTTTTTGGCGGTCGGGCTCTGGTTCGCACGGGCTCGTGGACTCGCCTTCGCCGGCGGAGCCGCCCTGCACCTCGGAATCCTGGCAACGATGGACGCGACTCTTAACCTCTTGGTCTTCATGTTGGCGAGTCTTGCTGCCTACCCGCTCTTCGGCGGATGGAGCCGAGGTCGTATGCATGACCGGCTCGTTCCGGGGACCGCGCCGAAAACCAAGCACGGAGTGGCTGCGGAGATCGGCCGCTAGCGAGAGCTGCCTGTACGGATTCCATGAACTTCTTCCGGCTTTAGGCCCCACCGTTCTCTGATTTGGGTCCGTGGGCTCATGTGGCCGGCAGAGGAGCGGCTCTAGAGTCCGACGGTGCACCTGTGCACACCCCCACCGCGGTCTCTCATCTCAGAACGGGCCTCCACCTCCTCATGGTCAGCATCGAACCGCACCGTCGACTCCGCCGCTCCCAACCTCCCTCCCGAATCCGACCTATCAGACCGGAGTGGCACTGCCGCACCGATCAGGGTGCCGGCTTCACCGAATACGCTGCCGTCGTCTTCCTTGTCGCGGCGATCGTCGGAGCGGTCTTCATGACCGACGTGCCTTCCCAGGTGGCCGGATTCGTCGACGACGCCGTGTGCGAGGCAACCTCGTCTGCCGGGAACGAGGATGACTGCGCGGAGTCGGAAGGCGATCAGGAGGGTTCGCCGCAAGCAGGCGGTCCCGACGACGGGTCGGGGGGGCATGGTGCTCTACCGGGCGGTACAGGCGGCGGGGGGCCGGAGCTTTCCGAGGATGACATCGACGCTGGCCGCTCGGCTGCCGACGACATCCGCGAGTACTGGGACGAGAACACCGGCTGGTTCGGCTGTGTCTTCATGTGCCCTGACGAGCCGAAAGAGGTACTTGAGGATCTCACCGACTCCGAGCTGGAGGCGCTGTTCCACAGCCTCACAGAGGATGAGATCCGCAGACTGCTCGATGAGGATGGGGTGCGCGAGATCGCGCTGTCCCGCCTCAGCCTGGATACGCTGCGCATGCTTCGGAAGATCGACCCTGACGGGATCGAGCCCGACTTCAACGACGTCGGAGGAGACGGCGCCAATGAGGACTCCGGCAAGGCCGACGGTCTCTCGTGGGGCCGGACCGACGAGAGCCAGGTGGATCTCTGGCCGGACGACGGTGAGATCAGCATGAGCGACATCAACCAGGGATCCCTGGGCGACTGCTGGTGGCTGGCCGGCATCGGCGCCGTCGCCGAGAAGCACCCTGAGGTGGTCAGGGACATGATCAAGGAGAACGGCAACGGCACCTACACGGTCACGTTCCCGGACACCGGCGAGCAGGTGACGGTGACTCCGGACATGGTCATGGAAAACGGCGCTCCCGCCTTCGCTAAGCCGACTGACGGCGTTATGTGGCCGCTCATCCTCGAGAAGGCATATGCAGAGCGCGAGGGAAGCTTCGGAGAGATCGAAGGCGGTTGGCCCAAGGACGCCATGCACACCGTCACTGGCGAGGACAGCAAGTCCTACGGGCCCGACGACGTCGACCAGCAGGACCTCGCGGGATGGCTCGACGGCAACAAGACCGCAGTCACCATTACCACTCCCCCAGAGGGCGACGACAACGGTCCGCTCTACGACAAGGATCCGAACGCCGGCGGACTGGCCAACAACCACGCCTACATCGTCCAGGGGATGGATTCCGACGGAAACGTCACCCTGTATAATCCCTGGGGCAGGTCGCACGCAACGTTGACTCAGGAAGAGTTCCAGGAGCATATCCAGTCCGTGGAAATCAACTCCTATGGATAATGCTCAAACGTTCGGTCGAAAGAGAAAAATGCTGTCGGGCAAACGAGTAACGGGAATGCTCTTCCTGATCGGAGTCTCCGCAATGATTGTCTCTGCGGCGTCCGCATGCGGCGGTGAGGGCGACGAAGGGCCGCCCCCTGCCCTGGAGACGGTCTCTCCGGACACGGAGACGCCTTGGAACCCCAAGAGCCCTGCACCTGAGCCGGAGGCAGGTGCAGAGGAGACACTGACCATCGCCCAGAGCACACAGGGCTCCGCGGTGGGGCTGCGCCTGGGCGTGCTCTCCACGAAGGCGGGGAAAGCCCGGATCTCCGTGGTCGTCGAGAGCGGCCCGGCCAAAGACAGCGAAGAATACGTCGAAGGGGAGGCGGGGACCTCGACGACGCTGGACAGCGGCCACACCGTCGCGATCAACGAGGTCACACCTGCCGACCCCGATGCTGAAGACGAAGGGAACCAGGGCACCGGAGCGGGAACCGGGTCGGTCACGGTGACCCTGACAGCTCCCTGAGAAACCTCGGTCGGGCGGCGCCGAAAACTCCGGCGCCGCCCTTCTGTTTCTCCCTAAACTGCCCAGACCGGCGGCACACGACCCCTACAGGCAGCGCCACTTCCAGCTCGCCTGGGGCGTGCTAGGCCCGCACAAAGCCAGCCATCCCGATTGGGACATCTCAAGCCGGTGTTCGGTCAGTTCGCTGGATGGCCTCCTCAGGCCGCGTCCATACTCTCCTGGATGGTGCCGACGTTGTCGTCGGCGGGGGCGGAGATGTCGAAGTCGGATCCCCAGTCGGTGTAGCGGACGGTGCTGCGGGCCGTTTCGCCATCCGGGGTGGCCATCTCGATGGCGAAGGATTCAGGGAGGCCCCGGTCGGTCACTGCGAGATCCCAGGAGACCTCTTCCAGGCCGGCGTCCGCGGCGTCCTTGAAGCTCTTGTGGTCGCGGTCCGCAAGCGCGGAGGTGGCGGTCGTGCCGGAGTAGACGGTGACGGTGCCGTTCTCCTCGGAGTCAGTGGTCTCGGGGTCCCCGTCAAGTTCGCCGAATCGGACCGCGTCCATGCTGCTCTTGCCGGCGGCCTCCTCCACTGACGTGGTCGTCTCGGTGAGCATCACGCGGAAGATCTCGGCGAAGGGCCCGATCTCCTCTTCCGCCTCGTCGATCTCACTGCGCGTCAGCCGGAGCCAGTCCTTGTCCTCGAGGAGCGGTTCCTCTTCGAGCATCATGTAGACCGTCTTGTCAGCCACGATGACGTGCGCCGTGCTGGGCCGGTCCTCACTGTTGTCCACCACCGTCATCTTCGCCGACGGCGGGTCGTCGAGCAGCAGCTGCATCGAGACGTCTTCGATCGATGCCTCCCCCTCTTCTTCCTCCTCAGGGGCGACTTCCATCGCCACCTCGACGGACAGAGCTTCCGTCATCCGCTCATTCACGAGGTCGGCAAGGTCGGCCGGGTCGTCAGGGAGCTCCGCCGGCTCCATTTCAGCGGCCGGCACCGGCGACGGCGCGGGGTCTTCCGCCGGTTCCTCTGGCTCTCCCTGGCAGGCGGTGACCAGGAGAGCCATCGTGATCAGCAGTGCGCTCTGAGGAAGGAGGGATCTCATAGTGACTCAAGCCTATTGGATCGGCAATCACTCAACAGAACGGGACACAGTGGCCAATGTCGGCCGAATACATCTCCGCTCGTTACCGCCCGGGGAGGCCTCCGGCACCGCTGTGGTCAGCTGATACGCCTTCCACACCCGATCGCGTCCCGTTCACCCCGGGTGGCTCGACGGCACAACTCCTCCTGTCGTGACACCCCAACCAGAGATAAAGTCCCTGATCGGCGCCATCGGAGTTCAGCACCGCTCGTCCTTCGCCTAGTTGGCCACGGTCCGCGGAGACCGCTGCAATGGGGTGCGACCGGTGACGCCCGCGCCTCCGATCGTACCGCCGCTCTCCGATCGTGGCTCCCGGCGCGTAGCAGCTCAGAAGAGGGCGCTACAGTCCGGAGGCTGGACATGAAGAGACATTGGACAGCGATCGCCGGAGCCGCGTCCGGTCTACTCCTCGGGCTCGCGGTCGGCTTCTCCATGGACAGCACACCGCTCGGCGTCGGAATCGGGCTCGCCCTCAGTGTCGCCTTCGGTATCGGGTTCGGTGAGCGCCGGCGGAGCAGCCGCTGAAGTGCAGCCGACCGGCATCTACTCCTCTTCCTACATCCCGGTTCTGCCTTCCACTGCCGACGGAGGCGTCCAGGGCTTCGCCACCTTCCCTCCCGGCTCCCACCAGCCCCATGAGGCGCGTGCGATCCGCCACCCAATCGGGCCCAGGCCCCCTTTTGGGCCCCTGTGCCCTGTTTCATTTTTCGATGGGCACCTAGATTGAACTGCACGAACCTCAAACCGCCGCAGGTGGTCGCCCGCTCCATACCGTCGTAGCAGTGCGTGCCCGTCTCGCCACTGCTGTCCGTTCCCCCATCCCTTGACCTCTAACTGGAGTGGGCACCTTTGCGGTCCCCGCTGAGCACAGAGGAAGAAGGAAACGGCCATGCCGTGGCGCGTCCCCGCGTTCGAACCGCCGCTGGAAAGCACCGACGACGCGGAGGTGCCCCGCCCTGGTGCGGGGCGCAGCGGTCCCCGCACCAGAAAGCTCCCCAGCCGTGCTCGTTCCAGCGTCCTGAGCGTATTCCTAGTCGCCGCCGTCACCGCCGCTGGCGGCTGTTCTGCACTGGGGATCGAAGTTCCGGCTCTGGGGTCCGAGGACGAACTGGATGAGGACCGGGCCACCGATCTCGTCGAGTCCCACCTCACCGAGATCGATGCAGCACTGCCCCAATCGTCGCGCCTCGACTCGGTAGGAGCCGCGGTCAGTTCCCGCTGCGAACCGGACGACCTGGTCCGCGTCACGAAAAAGTACCGCGTCGTGAAGCTGCCCGAGAAGGAGTACGAGGAGACGGTCGACGCGCTCTCCGAACACTGGTCGCTCAACGGCTACACCGTGCAAGAAGACATGCGCCCCGACGAACTCTTCCTCTCCGTGGAGAGCCCGGACGACGAGTTCAGCGTCTCCGTACAGCAAGGGGAGGATGACCTGATGGTCAGCTCCACTTCCCCCTGCGTCATACCTTCGGAGTGACCCTTACAGGGGCGCTGGCTCGGCCGCGCCGGCGCCCCTGCAGAGATCCGAGACAGGCACCGCGTAGAAGGAGTGGCCGCACCATTAGGTCTCTTCGCCGCAGCTGCGGATCCACCGTTCCCCGTTCCCCAGGTGGTTGGTGTTGACGAAATCGACGCCGGCCTGCTGCTGAGCAGCCCAGGCGTCCCGCCGAGCCTCCCCTTCACACGACTGACGCCCCGGTGCGACCTGGCCGTGGCAGGGGATGAAGTTCCCATTGGAATCAGCCCGCACCTGGTCGTCGGGGGCACCCCAGAAGCGGACTTTGAGCCCAGAGCGGTGTGCCCGGTCCACGATCTCGTCGAGCTCGGCCTGCTCACGGTCGTCGATCTTGTTGTTGCCCTGGTCACCGCAATGACCCTTGCCCCATTCAGCGTTGAACATCGTGAAGTTCTCTGCGTACTCGGGATCGTAGTCAGGGCTGTCGACGTCGACCTTCGGAGGAAGCTCACACCCGCCTCCCTCCGGCGCGATGTCGAAGGAGACGTTGCCGGGCTTGTTGGTGAGGACGTACTCGTCTGAGGGCCTGCCCCCGCTGAAGACGACGTTCACGTCGTCGGGCAGACCTTCCAGGTCGCGGAGTGCCTGGTCATACATCCTCCGCTTGTCTTCCTCGCTCTCCTGGCCTTTGATCTCCACCACGAGCTGGAACGGTTCATCGCGACCCGGGTAGATCTCGCCGCCGTTCTCCTCCGCTCGCTCTCGCAGAGCATCCGCGTAGGTCTCCTTCAGGGACCCTTGCGGAACACCGTGCTCGTCGTGTTTGAGGACGAGCTCGCCGTCCTCGTACTCCTGAGGGAACCGCTGCTCGCCCGTCCCGGTGCCGCGCTCCTCATAAGGCCAGATGTCGGCTTCGACACTGACCGCGCCCTGGTCGAGGGCGTCTTGTAGCGGGGCCTCGTTGTCGTAGTCGTTGTGGGCATGCAGCCCCTCTGCCCATGCCGCATCGGGATCAGCACAGCCGGGCTTCGGTATGGGGGAGCGTTCCGGGGCCGGTTGCGTCGTAGGGGTGGGCATAGGCGGCGGGTCAGGGAACAGCCCTCGCGTTTCGGCATCTTCCTCGGAACCGGCCTGCTGGGCTCCGGAGCAGTCGGCACCGCCCGTGACACGGCAGATCGCATCCGCGCAGAGTTCTGCGACCCGGCCCGGGACGCCGGCAACGCTTACGGCAGCCACCACGGCTGCAACGAGGAGGATCACGGCCCCGTACTCGGTAGCGGATGCGCCGCGGTCGCGGCGGGCGAACCACTGCATCATTCACCGTTGTCTGCCTGGTCGGACACGCAATCGTCGTACTCGACGAACCGCCGGGCGCCGCCATCAGGTCCGTCCAGCATCAGAGCATCGGTGGTGTGCCGCTCCTGCTTCGACCAGCTCACGCTTCCCCCGAACTGGAGGCCCATCTTGACCTTGGCCGCGAACTCCGCTTGGTCCGTCTCGACGTCGCCCGCGAACTGCCAAGCGCGGCCGCGCTCGTAGAAGACGTCGTCCCACGGAGGAGAGTCTTCCCCGGGCTCCTCGGCGATGTCGCCGCCGTAGTCCTCCTCACCGAGCTGGTCGGCCATCGCGTTGGACACGTAGGGCGGCGGAATGAGGCCGTGCTCGTCGATCAGGGCCTCTCCCGCCTCCTGCTCCTCGGGCGTCGTGAAGTCAAGCTGGACCATCTGGGTGACGCTCTTCGTCTCCTTCTTGCCAGCGCCGATGCCGTAGCCGTCCTCGCCGCCTCCCTGCCGGTTGCGCTCGGTCTTCTTGTCCGCGCCGACCGTGAATGCGCCCTCCGCGTTGGTCATGTAGCGGATCCCGGCGAGGCTGCCGTCCTCGTTGCGCATGATGCGCGTGCCACCGCTCCAGCTCATTTCCCCTTCGGCTCGGGCGGCGAGCGCGGTGGCGCCGAGCGAGCCAGTAGCGGTCCAGCCGTAGGTTTCCGAGGTCTGGATATTCTTGGGATTCTGGTACCAGGTGGAGCGGTCATACCTGCCGCTGACGGACACGTTGCCGTCCACCCCGAGGTTCATGTTGTAGGAGTCGCCCTGCTCTGTGGCGGGCCCGGCCCACGCCCCGATGCTCAGGTCTGCTTCGGCACCGATCTCCACAGTGGCCGTGCGCACAGCCGGTTCCACGGTGATCTCGGGCGGATCATAGGCCCCCACCAGCTCCGCGATCGCTAGCCCCATCTGGCCTTCCGGGTTCATGGTGCGGTTCTGCTCGGCGGCGATGGACTCCTCCATCTCCTCGTGAAAGCGCTCGTATTCCTCTTCACTCTTGAACATGTAGCTCATACCAGGCGAGAGGCGGGCGCTCACGCCCCCTTCAAGGCCAGCGCCGGCGTGCATCGGCGCGTCCTTGTGCTTGCCACCGAAGTCCCAGCCCTTGCCACCGGCCACACCAACCTCGGTCGTGGGCACGAAGGTGACAACGATCTGGCCGTTCGAGAGTTTCTCCTTGGCGTAGCTGTACTCCTGGCCCAATTCAAAGATGCCCAGGTTAATGGAGTATCCAGAAGTCTCTTTCACACCCTCGCGCACGCAGTAAGTGGGCCGGTAATCGATCTCCTCATCGTCTGCCGCGGAGGAGTCGCAGTCGCCCTCTCCTGTGACGGCCCGCTCGACGCGGCACAGCCCGTTTTTGATGAGATCGCCCACAGAGCTTGGACCAACAGCGAATACCGCCCCCGTTATCGCTGCTACGCACAGGAGAAGAGCACCGTATTGGCTGAAAGCGGATCCCCGGTCCGATCCCCTCGGCAGGCGAGAACGCTCGCGAAATCGGAGCACGCCGCGGCCTCCCCTCCGGGTCTTTGGTTCGGAGAGGGAAGGGCGAAACGCTCGAATCCGCAGCACGCGAGCATGCTAGAGCGCGGACGGGCGAACCGGACAGAGGCCGGGAGCCCAACCCAGGGCCCAAAAAGGGTGGGTCTGACCGACGCAGCGCAGTGGCAAATCGGCCACTGGTCTAACGCGCCGCTGCGCTACCGCATCTGGAAGACGTTCTCCTCTTGAGCGGGCAGAACAGTCCACCAGGCAAGCGCCGCGCCGACCGGGAAGCACAGCGCGCGGACAGCGAGCACTGACACTTGGGTCCCGGCGCTGATGGACAAGACGATGTCCATCACCATGTCCACGGCCACTGGGGCGATGACGATGAGGGCGGCGGGGATACTGCGGAGCCTCGCCCTGCCGTACACAAGGGCCGCAAGCGCCACCATCGCATAGCTCACCGGAAGTTGGGGGAGCGCGAACCAGAGGACCGCGCCGACATCTGACGTCGCCTGGTCAAGCGACGCCACCATTGGAACGCCGACACCGAGCAGGATGCTGAAGAACAGCCAGATCGCCGCACCCGTCAGTGGTGCAAGCAGTGCGCGGGCCATCGGACCCCTCTCTGGTCGGCGGGTCTCATGGGACGGGGAGGTGCCGCCAGATTAGTGGAGCGGGAGAGGCACCCGGGCGTCGGGCGTTGGGCCCCGTGCCGCCGCCGGCCGATGCTCAGTCACCCTCGGAACGCTCCGAAACGCAGTCCTCGTAGTGCACGAACTGCCGCTCGCCGTTCTCGGGCGGTGCCAGCATGATCGCGTCCGTCGTGTCGCTCTGCGAAACGGCCCAGTTCACACCCGCACCGAACTGGAAGCGCATACCGGCGTAGAAGTTGACCCCTCCGCCGGATGTCTTCGTGTCCGCGGTGGACTGCCACGCTCGTCCCCGCTCGTAGAAGAGGCGGTCCCAGGCTGGGGCGTCCTCATCGGGCTCCCGCACGACCCCGCCGCCGTAGTCCTCCTCTCCCAGTTGGTCAGCCAGTGAGTTCGAGACGTAGGGCGGGGGAATCATGCCGTGCTCTTCAAGCAACTGCTCGCCGGTCTCCTGCTCTTCGGGGGTGTCGAAGTCCAGCTGGACCATCTGCGTCACTGTGTTGGCCGAGGTGAACTTGGCGTCTCCGTGCGGACCGTTCTCCAGTCCGCCCTGGCCTTCCGGCCGCTTCGTCATTGAGCCGTCGGCTCCGAATCCGAAAGAGCCCTCCGCACTGGCGATATAGCGGATGTTGGCGAGCGACCCGTCCTCATTGCGCATGACCCGTGTGCCCCCGGTCCAGCTGAGTCCGCCGTCAGCATGGCCCGCAAGAACAGTGGCGCCGAGGTTGCCGGACGCCTCCCACCCGACCGTCTGGGATGTCTGGATATTATCCGGATCCTGGTACCAGGTGGATTGGTCGATCTTGTGATGGAAGGCGACCCTGCCCTGCTGACCCAGGTTCATGGTGTACGAGTCGCCCTCTCGGCTCGCTGGTCCCGCCCAGGCGCCAAAGTTATAGCCTCCGTTACCGCCGAAGCTGACCGTCTGCGTGCGGACGGTGGGCTCGACGACGTCGAGCATGCCCTCCTCTTTCATCCCCTCCTCGATAATCATCGACCCGATCGTCCCCTCGGGGTTCGCGAAGTCATTCGCTTCTTTGAGGATCTGCGCGTTCACCTCGTCGGCGAACTCTTCGTACTCCTTTTCACTGTCGAAGAAGTAGCTCATTCCAGGCGCATAGCGGACGTCGGCGCTGAGGTCCGGGTCCCACGCGCCGTGCAGCGGAGCGTCGCCACTCTTGCCCCCGAAGTCGAGGGAGCCGATCTTGAACAGGCTTGCCTCCCTCTTCGGTAGGAAGGTCACCACCACCTGCCCGTTGGCCAGTTCCTCTCGGGCATAGCTGTACTCTTCACCGAGCTTGACGATCCCCAAGGCGAAGCTCTGCCCGTAGGTGGCCTTCTCCCCCTCGCGCGCGCAGTAAGCGGGTGTGTACTCGTACTCCTGCTCAGCGCCGGACCGATCCGGTCCCCGGGCACCTGCGCATTCGTCGCTTCCCAAGGAGACAGAGCGTTCGAGCCGGCAAAGGGCGATGTCGAACAGGTTGCGGACTGCTCCCGGGGCGGCGATAAAGACTGCGGCGGCTATGGCAGCCATAGCAAAGACCAAGGCCACGTATTGGGTGAATGCTGAGCCCTGGTCCCTACGTCCGCTCCAGCCCACGGCGCTCCGACGCTGCTGTTGAAATTCAGGCGGCGGCGTGGGCAAGGTAGCCTCCCGGAAGCACGCGAGACGGCAGCGGACAGACCGTGCCCGCGGGGGAACCGCCTCGCCTGTCCCTCCGAGACTAGGAAGGCCGGTTCTGGCCGCACCAGAGGCTGAGAGCCCAATCGAGGGCCCAAACGTCAGGTTCGCCGACAGAAGAGGGCTCGAAGCGGGAACGGCTCAGGCCGCGTTTACCCGCAGGGGATATCGGGATACTCAAAGACAGGGACCTGGTGCCATTCGTCGCCCTCGGCATAGCAGAGACGCCCAGGGACGAAATCGTTGGGCGGGGACACCGCGTGCCCCCACAGCTCCTCGGGCGTCTCATAGCGAATGTAGCGCCCGGTCAGACCTTCCGCGTCCCGGTCTTCGGGGGCCTCCGCGGGAACGCCATCGATGGTGACTTCGAAGTCAGCCTGCGGCTCGTCTTGGGTGAGCTCGGCCAACGGCTCGTCCGCTGACGAGGCATAGGTCCCAGACCCTCCGCTATCTTGGCCGCCAGATGGCGCCTCAACGGTGAAATCCTGGCTGTGAAGGAGGTATTCACCCTGGTCGTGAAGGTACGTTGCGGTCCCGGTGAAGGTAAGTGCATCACCGTCCCTCGTTGCGGAGGCAAATGTGATGCTGAGCCGCGCGGCCCAATCCGGCGCCACTCCGCCTCCCCCGTCCCCGGTATCCGCAGTCTGCGCGGCGTCCGCGGTGAAGAGCTCGATCGTGTCGCTATCGGTCGCCTGAGTCTTGACGAGCCCGACCGGGGGTGCGCCTTCATTGTTGCCGGTGGGCCCACCACGCTCGCCTCGGTCCGCAACACCCGTACCTGCCTGATGCCCGGCTTCCTGGTCTTCGGGCAGGGGGTTCGGAGTTCCGCCTCCCTGGGGCGGGCTGACGCATCCTGCCGCCAGGGCGACCATGGCAGCGGACATTAGGGCCGCGCCTGCTGTGCTGCCCGGTGCGCGACATGTGGAGGCCCTCGCTATGGAATCCGGCTCCTTGCGCACGCCGCTGGGTCGCAGGCCCGAAGACCATTGAGGGGCATCCATCGCACGCTGCATCACGAACCGTCCCCTTGGCTGCGCTGCAGAGCGGTCGCGAGGGCCGTGCGGACTTCACCGGCGATCTCGTGCTGCTCGGCCGTCTCGCGCACAGCACGCAGGAAAGTATCGCCGGCTTCAGGAAGAGGTTCTTCGCTCGCGCGGGACACCAGTATTCCACCGGCGAGGTGCTGCACCTCCAGCAGGCCGGCGAGCCGACGGGCCTGCTCATCCGCTGGCGCTCCTTCGCTGCGGACAGAGCGTGCAGAGATCGTCAGCTGGAACATCAGGTCGATGAGGAAGTCCCGCCCTCGCTCGGTGGCCAGTAGAGCGCGGACCCGATCTGCAGTGCTCACGCGTCACTCCCAGAATCCGTCGTCGGGCAGATCGGACCTGTGGATCTCGCGGGGAAGGTCGTCGACGTCGATGCCGCGCTCCTGAAGGATCTTGATCCGATGGTTACCGTCCATAATGGTGCCATCGGGCTTCACTCTCAGCGGCTCCGCGGCCCCCGGTTTGAGCGACGCGACGATGTCGTCAGTGCTCCGATCCCGCAGCGCGTCCAGCGTACTGTCTTTCATGGCGTCTTCTGTGTGGAGCTGCTTGAGCTCACCCGGTTTCGATGTGGGTCCTGCCCGAGGATCGGGGTTGGCGCAGGCGGTTCCATCCGTGCTGCGCAGGAGCTCCTCAAGGCTGGGTGTGGGTTCGCTCGGCTTGTCGACTTCGGCGAGCAGGTCGTCCAACGACGGCCTCTTCTGATCGCCGTCGGAAGGGCGCGGAGCTCCGGCCGGGGCGAAGACCAGCGTCATTGCGGAGCCGTCGGACAGCAGCACGGGTTCGGCATCGGGAACCCCGCCGAACGCACTGCGGCGGGGCTGCGATCCTCCACACCCCGAGACGGCGTCCCGCGTCCCGGTCTTTGCTTTTCCGACTCGTGCATCCGCCGCGTCGACGGCCTTCTTCAGCTTCCGCCACCGCCCGAAGAGCTTCGCGATCTTCGGCGCTGTCTTCAGCGCTTTGAGGCCTTTGCCCCACGGCGTCAACCCGACGACGGTCGAGAGACAGGCGACGATGTCGCCTTCGGTCAGGCACTTGCGTGCATCCTCGACGCCCATGAGATCGAGGAGCAGGGTCATCAGCTCTTCGTCAAGAGCGGCGTACTTCTCCTTCGCCTCGGCCAATGCGCTGCGCGCTTCGTCCAGCTCGGAGTGTGCGTCAAACAGAGCCGAAGCTGCGGCGGGATCGTAGACGACCGTGTCCGGGTCGGCCTCGGCGCCGTCGCTGTCTGCACCTTCTTCGCTGTCGGCGCCTTCATCGCCGCTGGCCTCCGGCCCGGACGGACCGGTGGAGCTGCCGCCGTCGTCGGATTCGCCCGGATCGGATTCTCCGCACTCTTCGATGGTCCCGGTGATGCGGCAGAGCCCAGTCCTATAGAGGTCTTGGACATCAGTAGGCAGGCCGACCATCATGACCGCGCCGATCACGGCAGCGACAAGGAAGACGATCGCGCCGTATTCAACCTTGCCGGCGCCATCATCGCGGCGCCTCCCCATCATCACGAGGGTCCTCTCAGTGGCCGACGCGCCGGTCCGGGTGGAATTGTGACCACGCGCAGCGAAGCCTACTGAGCGCCGAACCTGGAGCGTGAGGGCCTCTGGGCCCAATTCGGTGGTCGTGCCGGGATACCGTGGACGACTCGTGCACTCCCTCATCGGGAAGACAGCCGCAGTCCCACCTTTCGGTCACGTACGACGCCTTCCGCGAGAGAGACAATGGGGCCCCAGGGCCCTGTTGTCCCCAATCGATCGACGGTAATTTCTCTTTACTTGTGGTCGAATCTCGCCACAACTCGGGGGAGGGTCTCTTTCGCATGCACTGGGTCTGGCGTGCCGAACACGGCGGGTTCAAAGCTGAATACGCCGCGGTAATTTTCCTGGTCGCTGCGCTCGTCGGCGCAATCTTCGCGTTCGGGCTTCCTACTGACGTCCAGCGCCTCTACGAGACAGGGCTCTGCCGCATTACCGGGGAGGATGACTGCGAGAATCCCCCGGCAGCCGACAGCGAGGCGCCCACTGAGGACGTCACGCCTTCCCCTGATACCTCCACCGATCCGACTCCCTCTCCCGAGGACCCCTCCGCCTCACCCGGCGAAGACCCCGAAGTCATGGATCCGGTGGGGGCGTTCGACGAGGACGCGGCCGATGCCTACGCCGACGCCAAGCAGGACCTGGAGGATGCGCAGGCCGACCTCGACAACGCCGAGGAGTTCGAGGTCTATGACGAGCTGATGGACCTCGTCGGAGACCTGATCGGCTACAACGACGCCAAGGCATGCCTGACCGAAGGCGACCTTATGGCGTGTCTGTGGACGGTCGTCGGCCTCAGCCCGTTCGGCAAGGGCGCGAAGCTCGTGAAAAATACGCCCAAGATCGTCAAACTCTGGAACCGATACCGCAAAGCGAAGAAGGCCCGCGGGAAGCTAGAGAGCGCCGTCGACAGCGCGCGGGGCAAGCTTGACACGGCTGCGAGCAAGTGTGAGCTCTTGGCCAACGGCGGCGGCACCAACAACCGCGTCCACCCCGCTCCTGCCGGCTACTTTCCCGGGGCTTCCGATGCGCACGTTGATCCGGGCTCGCTGACCGTCGACGCAACGGCGGACGTAGAGACCGTCTCTTTCGTCCCGGAGAAACCCAAGAAGCGAAAGACTCCCTGCGAGCTAAACTGGAATCCGACCAGCAAACCGACATTCGGGCACACATTCAATGACCACGGAAAAAAGAAGACCGCCACGCGAATGACGGATCGCGCGCGGTCCATGAACAAACCTCAGGGGCATTGGCAAATCAGTGATCAAGAGGTCAGCGACCTGATCAAAAAGAGCTACGACCCCAACAAGCCTGGACCGCAGGTGTTCGAAGCCCCGTCGTCCGGAGTGGGAAACGTCATCTATCCCGACGGAACGTCGAAAAAGGCGACGCATTTCCTGGTCGTCCTGAAGGAAGATGGTACGTTCAAGACCGGATACCCGTACATCCCGTGACGTGAGGACCCTGCACCCGATGTTCCAGATCTCTCTCACCCCTCCGTCGGCACCACCGGCCGAGTACGAAGTCGAAATGGAGTTTCTCGACCATTACGAGACCACGGTCATGGATATCTGCGTCCGCCTGCGCGGCACTGACGTGACCTTCCGGGTGAGTGGGTTCGGCGAAGAGTGGCGAACCGAAGAAGTGGAGCTGTCCACCTTCGTCGAAGAGCTTCCTGAGGCTATGGCTGCCCTCCGCGCCGGCGAACCCGCGGTGAGCTGGTTCTACGAGCAGGGCCTGCAGCGCAAGCTCTTCTACTATCCCGAGGGCGACATGGTCCGCATCCACTGCGTTCCGGACGAGCACGCACCCGGCGGCGAATATGCCTGGGAACCAAACCCCGACACAGAGTGGGTCGCCCGCGCAGACCTGGACCGGATGTTCCACGACGTCGCCGTCGCCTTCGCACAATGCGCCCGCGTTGTGGCTCCCGAGGCCCTCAGCTATGAGCCCTTTTCCACCTGGATCACGGGCCGCACCTGATTTGCGGCCGACGCGTCAAATTTTGGGAGTTCCGCGTCTGAACTTCCAAGTTGCCCCGGCTCTGCCCCAGGCCAGCCTTTCCAACCCACCGCTGTCTCCGAAAAGGCGCACGTTGGGGAACTTATTCCATGCCGACGGGGCATACCATACAGGCGCCGCGCTCTTCGTGGCTGACTTGCCGAGATGACCTCTCCGACGATCGGCCCACCGAATACTCTCCCCGCGTCCTCAGCCACGTCGGTCAATAGCTCATCCACCCCAGTGCGGCCTGTTGCCCCCACCGGATGGACGGGGCTGCCTGCCCCGCTTAACCAAAGTTGGGCCTTAGTGTTTCTGCGGGCGGCCGCGTCTGGTGGTGGGCGGATTGGACCTGACGCCTGAGTGGGAGTGGGTTCCGCTGCCGCATCTGTTTCTCACGCTTAACCGCGTGTCCGTCGGCGATACGGCGCCAAACGCTGATCAGGAGTCGGGCGGAGCAGCCGTTTACGCCTTTACGGAGAGTGTTGACTGGCTTTCTTTTCTCCCTGTCGAGGAGCATGTGGCGGCCGCGGCGAGTTACCAGAGGGGGCTTGGCGCGGCTCCGGCTGAGGAGTTCCGCCGGGCGGTGGCGGAGGGGTCTGCTGTCCTGAGAGCGGCGCTGCTGGAGCGGTCGCCGGAATTGGCACAGCGCGACGACTGGTCCCGGTTGGAAGAGGGGCTGTCCCGCGCTGAGCATGCCACCTGAGGCTGTCGGAGCTGCGACGACGTGGGCGCCACACGGGTGTGGCGTGCGTTCGGGTGGTGGAGGGCGCGGAAGTGAGGACTGGACACCCCACGGGCGGTCTTGGCAGCCCGCTCTGCGGCAGTCCTTCTTAGGAGGGTGGGACTTGTAGATGTAGTCCCCGAAGTCCTGGGCCGCCATGCTGAGGGTGTCGTACTCGACCTCGGTGTGCTCCATGAGCACCCACGTCATACCGCCCCGGTCTTCCACACCGACGATCGTCCAGGGCCAGTGGTTCTGACTCCAGACGCGGTCGCCCACCTGTACTTTCTTCCCGTCCTTGGTATGGAACCGCCGAGCCATCCGACACCTCTCACGAGTCAGGGACAACGGCAGGACACCACAAGGGAGACGGCAGGGCCAGAGTGCGCCCTGTCCTGAACCGGCCGCACTCCGTCACACACAGCACGTCCACGCGCGGAGGCTTGCGGGGGCAAGAGAGGAACAGCAAGTGGGCAACCTCTACCAGGAAGAACTCGAGTACTTCACCGAGTACGGAAAGGTCGACTGCTTCCCCCTGAACCTCGTCCTTGGAGCCGCTGACTCCGTCGCTGAGCAGCGTGGCAAGACGTCTCGCCTGGACGTCTGCATGGAGCTGCTCTCGGACCTCTTCGACAACGGCGTCGTCCCGGTCGAATTCACCGACGTCGACGACCCCTTCTGCCTGCCCTGGGGCCTCCCCAAAGGGGAGGCGATGCAGCGCCTCCGCAAGGAGATCGGCAGCTTAACGGACGACCTCGACAGCTTCGATATCTGCTGGCTGTCGGTCACGACCACGTCTCTGTCCGAGCCGCCATCCGCCCACGAGTTCGAGAACGACGTCGTACTCGACGCCGTCCAGGCACTCCTCGGGCTCATCACGCCGAACGTGCGCGCGGTGGGCATCCGCGTAGCCCGCGACCGGGAGCGGGTCACCTTCGTGTTCTGGGTCGGTGAGCACACCACGGAGCTCGACGAGGACATCGAAGAGCTCATCGTCGACATGGCTGCCATCAACGGCGGCAACACCTACGCCATGGACACCGACATCCGCATCGGCTATCCCGACTTCAGCGGCGGGGACCGCGGCGTCAGGTTCGTCTACGCTGCCAAACGACCCTGATATCAATCGGCTGACCTGCGGAGTGCCCATGCCCGATCCCCCTTCACTCAGCGGCGGGCCGACGCCCGGGTTCGTCCATGCGTGGAAGGCAGAGAAGTGCATCGCCGGCGAGGTGTCGCCCCTCGACTTTCTCGACTCCGAGGCGGGGTTCCAGAACGCGATCGCGGCGGCCTGGCTGTTCTGTCCAGGGACGGTGCACCACCGGGGAGGGGTCTTCCTGGCGGAGCGGGTGCCGAAGGCGGCGGACTACTGGATCGACCGGTGCGCGCCGGATCTCGGGGCCGCCGAGTCCAACGCGAACCGGTTGGCGCTCTTCGACGTGTTCTCCTCGGTGGGCTTCACCGACGATCTCGACTTCCCGCTCCAGCAACTCGCCGCGGCGGTGGCGGAGTGCTGGCAGGCACTCCTCGACCGGCGCCATCCGCGGCACAGTCTGAGTGTGTCGTTGCGCGATGAAGCCGACGGCGCCTACGGCCCCACGGTCACGTTCTCGAGCGGAGGGAGTTCTTATGGATCAACCGCCTGAGGCGGAACCCGAACCGCCGCGGTGCTCCGGGCAGCCAGCGCTATCGGTGTTCCGCGACATCGGCGGCGCCGATGAGTGGCATGCGTTCATCGATCAAGCGGCACAGGCGGTCCGCGGGGTGCCGGCATGGGAGGTGGCAGTCCCCGCCGCGCTGACCGCGATGCGCCCTGAGGCCGGCGCGCGGCTGCAAGCGGTGGTCCGGCACGGCTGCGACTTCGTCACCTGCCTGGCGATCGGGCGGCCCAGCGGCGCTTTCCACCACTTCCGCTCGCTCGTCGTCGAGGTCGGCGGGGTCAGGCTGTCGGGCAACGTCGAATGGGACGACCCCGGACATGCCCTCGACGTGGCCGGCCTGGTCGCCTCTGTCTATCCCGACCCCGAGGCATGGACTGCCGCGGCCCATGCAGGACAGCTCCGCCAGACTGACGCAGTCCTGCTTAATTCTCTAGGCATTACCGATGGCCTCTTCTGGATCGATGCTGACGCCGCGGAGACCGTGGCTTCCGGCCCCGACGGGGCCCTGATCCGCCGCCCCGCCGAGTTCCGCGGCAACTCCAGCCACCCGTCCACGCCGGGACGCTCCCATGTCTTTCACTTCAAGCGCGCATACCGGGACGCGTTGTGGCACGTCTCCGAAGCCTTCGGCCCAGCCGTCCGGACCTTCTGGGCCACTCCCTGAGCGGAGGCTGATCCCACGCCACGAGGCGGAGCAGGCTCCCCCACGCACGCCCCGGCGAAGACTCAACAAGGGGGTCTCCATGGCACCGGGCGCTCTCTACCCCGACCCGCCGCACCTCGACGTCGCCGCCTATCCCGACGGCGATGAGGCGGCCTGCTTCGCGCACCTGTGCCGGGTTGCCGACGCACTGGGCCTTGTCCCCAACGGCACTGTCCTCACCGCTCCCTGGGAGCTGCCATTCGCCATGGTCAGCGACCTTTCCGGGAGGACCGGCACCCTCGAACTCAGCGGGAGCGGCCTCACCCGCATGCTGGACGGCGCCGAATCCGCCCGACCGGTGCGCGCCGGTTTCGCGGCTCAGCGCACCGGCACTGCCGTCGTCGAGTACCGCCCCGCACCGCCCGGGGGCAAGCACCCTATCTCGCTGGCCTTGGCTGCCGGCCCTCTCGGCATGCCTCCGGAGTGTTGGGACAGGCGGGACCGCACTGCTGCCCGTAGCCTCGCCTCGCTGGCTACCAGCGCGCTGCGCACCGCGACCGAACAGGCGCCGTACTCCTACGGCGGCATCAGCGTCGAAGCGTCCCTGCCCGCCCCGTCTGAACTCGCCTCGGGCGAAGCGCAACTGCCGACGTCGGTCTATCTCAGCCAGCGCGTACTCGGCCTCGCCCCGGACCTCGCCGGCGCCGCAGAGGCGGAATACGGTTGTGCGGCCGCGACCTGGCCGAACGGAGCCTTCTTCTCGGCGTGGGACGTCTTCAATCCCGCAGGCTCTGCGACCGGGCAGTCCACGGACCGAACGAGCACGGCTCTCGGCCGCCTCCTCGCGTAACCTCGCCCCAGAAGCCCTCGGAACCGAGGCGCACCCGTCGATCTCCTGAAACTGAATGAACATCGTCCTCCAGCGCCGCAACACGACCGCCGCCGTGGTCTCAGCCAATGAGCACGCCCTCCTCGAAGGGGTCTCCCTCCGCGACTACCCGATGCTCGGCCATGTCGACGAATACGGGACCACCGTCTTCAACCGCTTCCAGATGCGCTCCCTGGCCGACGAGATCGAGCAGCTCACCGCGGCGCGCGTCCTCAACTCCGAGCGGGAGCGGGTCTTCCCGGAGATCGCCGAGCTCTGCCGGCAAGGCCAGCACCCGCCCCACCAGCAGCTGTCCTTCCACGGGGGATGACCGGCACGGACGGAGGAGGGCCCGCCATGGCTAGCCCGGAAACCTGGATCGCCGCCGTCAAGCGCGAGCTGGTCCGGCTCGATGGTGCTCGGGCCGAGGAGATGGCCGGGTGCTCAGCGGAGGCGATCGGAGCGATGCTTCGGGCGTTTCCCGACGTCGCTCCGCCGACCGACTACCTCGCGTTCATGCGCGAGCTGGGCGCCGGATCCGGGAACCTCTTCCGCGGGAGCGACTTCCAGTGCGCCGACTGCCTGGAAATGCCGGATTACCTGCGCGAGTGCCGTGCCGAAGACCCGCAGGTGCCCATCGGAGAGCGGTTCTACTTCGGGCACCACCAGGGCTACGTCCTCTACTTCTTCAAGCAGGGCGACGGGCGCGTCTGGTGCTACGAGCTGGAATCGGCCGGCGAGGAGGTCGCGGCGCGCAGCTTTCCCGCGTTCGTCACGGACCACCTCGGCATCCCTGCACATCTCTGGGCCGTGTTCCGCCGACGCGACGCGCAGTAAGCGCAGTTAGAGCGGCTGACCGCCACCGCAGTGCCCGAGAGGGGGGCGCTCCGCTGTCCACAGGAACCCCGCCGCAGCCCTTGACAAGCCTGGCGATCCGCGCTGGTATCGCCTCGGCTAGGTAAGGCTAAGCAAAAGTGGTGGCACGATGCTGAATGCGGAACGCAGGTGACGGGCAAGTAATGGGCACGTCCGGAAGCGCGGGATTCCCGGGGATCGAGGACCTTCACGGCCGGTTCCATATGGACTGGGACCTCGTATTCGCCACCGAAGTGGAGGCGATAGAAGACTTCGCCGAGAGCGACAGAATCCGTGCGCTCGCCACCATCCGCGAACTGGAATACCTAGCCGGCAACCTGCCGGAGAAGCGGATCAGGAGACTCGTCTCAGCCATAGCGGGACCGGTGGCCAGAGACCTCGGGCAGCCGCGGTGGGCGAACTCTGCGCTCTGGGTCCGCGACAGGATCGCCGAATACCTCGATCGGACCAGCGGGAAGCAGCCCTGAGCATTGTCCGGCCGAAGCGCCCGGCAGACGCCGGCTGCGCTGCCCCGCGGACCGCTCACCTCTCGTCGACCGGAACCAGCCGGAACACGGGGATGATCCGCTCCGTGCGCCGCTGGTAGACGTCGAAGTTCGGCCAGGTGCGGCACAGCTCCTTCCAGGCCCGGACGCGCTCCTGCGACTCCAGCTCCTCGGGGACGACCGTCGTGCGCCACCGCCCCTTGCTGATCTCGGCTGTCGGCGCCTCGCGCAGGTTGTGCACCCACGCGGGGGCGGCCGGGGCGCCGAAGCTGGATCCGGCGAGCAGCCAGCGCGGCGCCGCCTGGCCGCCCTCCCGCACGCACAGCAGCGGCGTGGAGCGCAGCTGTCCGCTCTTCCTGCCCCGCACGGTGAGCAGAACGTTCGGCAGCCCCGCAACGTCGAGGAGCCCCAGGCGGCCGCACGTGATCCGCTGCAGGCCCTTGTCGCACGCGGTGATCGGGCGCAAGAGCCGCGGGAGCCACGGTTGGGCCCCCAGCCGGACGGCGAGCGGGGTCAGTACTCCCATGGCCGAACCGTAGCGCCTGATCGGCGGGGCCTCCGAGCGCCGAGCCGGGGATCCGCGCGCCGGCCGGCGCCGGCGCCGGCGCATCGACGACCGGCAGCACCCCCCTCCTTTCGTCGCCCCCGCGCCAGGCGCGGAAGCCCACATTCGTCGGCTTTCCGGTTCGTTCCCGGGGGCGATGACCCGGCGCCCCGCAATTCCTAGCGTGGTGTGTGTCCGAAAGCAGCCGCTCGGTGACAGTCCGGCGTCAGCGCTCCCCTGGCGGAGCCTGGCCGCCAGCCCCCAGCGAGCCGCCGCTGACACCGCAGAGAGCGCACCCTCCGCACGGAAGGCAAGGCATGTCCGACACCCCCAAGGCCCCCGCACGATCCCACCGGAGCCGCCGTCCCCGCCGCACGTCCGCCCTGATGGGGGCCGCCGGCGCGGTCGGGGTCGGGGTGTTCCTCGGCGGGACGGTGCTGGCCTCGCCGGCCGGGGCGGTCATCAACGGACATGACGCGACCGAGACCTACTCGTTCATGGCCGCGCTCTACGACGACAAGGGCAACCACTACTGCGGGGGCGCGCTGGTCGACGAGGAGTGGGTGCTGACCGCGGCGCACTGCGTCATGGCGGACGACATGAGCGTCCGGGTGGGCAGCACCGACCAGTTCGAGGGCGGAACCGAGCGCGGGGTCGCCGAATCCGTGCTGCACCCCGAGTTCGACGCCGAGGACGTCAGCGACCACCCCGACTACGAGAACACCCAGTTCCTGCTGCGCAACGACCTCGCCATGCTGAAGCTCGACGCCCCGGTGGACGAGGAGCCCGTCGAACTCGCCGCGGACCGCCCGGAGCCGGGAGCACCGGTGCGGGCCATGGGCTGGGGCATGGTCGACGAGACCGGTGAGGCGGACAAGCCGGCCACGCTCCAGCAGCTCGATTCCGAAATCGTGCCGGCCGAGCGATGCGCGGAAATGGATCCAGAGAGCGACCAGTGCTCGGAGCACCCCACCGAAGAGGCCCAGCTCTGCATGTCCGACTCCGGCGGGCCGATCGTGCGCCGGGAGGAGGGCTCCTGGGAGCTGGTCGGGGTGGCCAGCCGGGACGGGGACTTCGAGGAGGACACTCGCTGCGTGGGGCCGATGGTCCTCACCGACGGGGTCGCCCACTCCGATTGGATCACGTCGACCTTCGCCGGCAGCACGCCGGGCGCCGGGCAGGCAGCAGCCGCAGACGCCCGCTGAAGGCTGGGCTCCCCGGCTCCGACGGCCGGAACTGAACCCTCCTGGCCGTGGTGAACCAGCTCGAAGCAGTACGGCCAGGCGCCGCAGCCTCTCCCCGCACCGGGAGAGTCCATGGAATCCACTACCGAAGGAAGTGCATGTCACTGACCTGGACGCAGCGCATCACCGCCGGCCTCGCGGTCGGAGCCGCGGCCGTCGCCCTGCCGTTCGCGGCGGCGGGCCCGGCCTCCGCCGCGGACTGGGAACTCGCCGGCCAGTTCGGTACCCACGCCACCTGCATGGCGGAGGGTGACGACTACATCAACAAGGAGAACGACAACCACGACTTCACCGAGTTCAAGTGCGAGCCGAACGGTTCCGCATGGCAGGTCTGGGTGCGCTGACATCCGGCGCCCCAGCGGCTCCGCCACGCGGTAGCGGTCCGGACGGCTCCCGCCACCGGCCTTCCGTCCAGTACGGTGGCTGCCGTTTCACCCCGATCCGCCCGGCACACGCCCGCTGAAGCGGAGCCCCGCCCCACCGGAAACCCTCCGGTGGGGCGCTTCTGTGCCGGTGCCGAGGCAAGCCCGAGACTCAGCCGCGGGACGGGCTCATGGTGCAGATGTGAATCCGGTTCCTTTCCGGCCCCGCCCTCGCTGCGCGCACCAGAAAGGAAAGACGTAGAATTCTCGGGTTTCCTCGGCCGATGGAGCACAAGGGGAAGCCGAACCCCGGGTGAAAGGGGCCACGTGTCATCCGACGTGAACGATCTGCAGATCAGCCAAGTCGCCGTGGAACTCACCGACAAATGCCAGCTCTCCTGCATCCACTGCTATGCCGATTCCTCTCCCCAGCGCGGGCACGGGACGATGACCACCGGTGATTGGCGGCGGACGATCGACGAGACCGCCGCCATCGGCGCGGAGGAAATCCAGTTCATCGGCGGTGAACCCACCCTCCACCCCGACTTCGCACCCCTCGTGGAATACGCGTTGGCGGCCGGGCTGCGCGTCGATGTCTTCTCCAACCTGGTCCGCGTGCGAGCCAGCTGGTGGCCGTTGTTCGAGGATCCGCGGGTCACCGTCGGCACCTCCTACTATGCGGGCAACGCGCACTCCCACCAGGCCGTAACCGGACGGCGCGGCAGCTACTCCCAGACGCGGAGGAACATCGCCGAGGCAGTCGCGCGGGGCGTGCAGATACGGGCCAGCATCGTTGATCTGGGGGAAGCGGAGGCTGCCTGTGCCGAGTTGGCGTCACTGGGCGTCGAGCGGGTACGGGTGGGTGCTCTGCACGCGGTCGGCCGTGCGGACGACGGCAGCCCGCTTGCCCTCTGCGGGCACTGCGGGGTGGACCGGATCTCGGTCAGCAGCAGCGGAGACGTATCCCCCTGCGTCATCACGCGCATGCTCACCTTCGGCAACGTGCGCACCGTCGGCCTGTCCGCATCGCTGGCCCGGCTGCGCAGGTGGTTCACGGCCCACCGCACCACCGAGACCTGCTGCCCCGGCGACTGACCGGTCAACGCAGGCGCTCGGCAATGCGCCTGCGGCGTTCGCGCGCCTCAGGATCGCCGAAGGCACTGAGGAGCGTTTCCGCTTCGCGCAGGGCTGCGCGCACGTCCCCGCTGCGCGGGTCAGCCCGTGTGCCGTCGGCGGAGTCCGGGCCTGATTCCGCCTCTGCTTCCGCATCGGCCCCGGCTGCGGCACGACCGAAGCTCTCCAGGGAAACGGCCAGGGGCCACGGTTCACCGACCTCGCGGGCTACGGTGGCAGCCCTTCGGTGAAACTGCGCGGCTTCGGTCATGCGCCCCATGCTCTGGTACGCCTCGCCCGCACCGTTGAGGCACTGCACTTCGCGAGACCTACTGCCCAGCGCGGTGTACAGGGTCAGCGCGCGCTGGTAGGAGATGAGCGCTTCCGCGCCTTGGCCGCTGCCTCGCTGGATTGCGCCGAGGGCGAGCAGCGCCCACCCCTCGTTGCGCTGGTCGTTGCGCTCGCGGGCCAGCCCGAGACCGGCCTCGGCCGCGGCGAACGCTGCTTCGGTCCGCCCGGCGCTGGCGTGCGCCTCCGCGGAGTAGACCAGGGAGATCATCTCCCGCCACTGGTCGCCGGTGCTGCGGCTGATCTCCAGGCTCTGCTGGGCCGTGCGGGCCGCGTCGTTGAACCTGCGGGCGCCCGAATAGGCGGCCGAAAGGTTGAACAGCGACGTCGCCTCATGGCCGGCGGAGCCGAGGCTGCGGGCCGCTTCCAGGTTCTCCTCAAGCAGCCCGGCTGCCTCGTCGAACCTCCTCAGGTGCAGGAGGACGACGCTGACATCGTTGGCGGAGAGGAACGCGCCTTCGGCGTCCCCGCTCTCCCTGCGCAGCGCAAGGATCTCCTCGTGCATTCGCAGCGCCTCGTCCCGCCGGCCGCGCGAGCTGTACAGGTCCGCCAGCAGGGACCGGGCCGTCGCTTCGGCGTCAGTGTCGCCGTCCCGCCGGGCCGCCTCGAGCGCGGTGCCGGCGATCTGCTCCCGGTCCGCGATCGGGCCCCGGCCCATGAACACCGGCTGCAGGGTAAGGGCGAGCTGCCATGCCGCACGGTCCTGGCCCGATTTGTCGGCGGCGGCGACAGCGGCGAGGAGATTGGCCCACTCGGAGCTGAACCACAGGTCAGCTTCGCGGTGCGCATCGAATCCGAGGACCGAGTCGGGCGCCGGCAGGGCGGTGGGGGCGGGGAGCCTCAGCGGGGAGCGGAGCGCGGCGGCCGCGGCTGAGGCGGTGTGCAGGTACCAGCCGAGCACCCGGTTGAGGGCGGCGTACTGCTCTGCAAGGGATTCTTCGTGGTGCACGGCGTCGGTGGCATAGGCGCGCAGCAGGTCGTGGAACTGGTAGCGGTCCCGGGCGGTCTGCTCGGCGAGGTGCGCGCCCACGATCCCGTCGAGGTGCCGTCGGGCGGCGTCGACGGGCACGCCGGCGATGGCCGCGGCGGCGTGCACTCCGAACTCGGGGCCGGGGTGCAGGCCGAGCAGCCGGAACATGCGCGCGCCGCCCGGCGGAAGCGCCCGGTAGGACCACGCGAAGACCGAGCGCACCGTGTCGCCGGCTTCGCCGTCCTCGCTCGAGAGGGCGTCCCAGAGCCCCGACTCGTCGCGCAGCGCCTGGATCAGCTCCTCCAGCGGCATCCAGGGCCGTGCTGCAGCCCGTTCGGCGGCGATGCGCAGGGCCAGTGGGAGCCGGGCGCAGAGCCGGGCGAGTTCGGCCAGCTCCGCTGGGTCGTCGCCGGTCCGGTAATCGCCGGTGATGGAGCCGATCAGCGCGACCGCCTCTGCTTCGGGCAGGATCTCGACGGTGACCCGGCGCGCTCCGTCGCGCGCGACCAGGCCGGCCAGCCGGCTCCGGCTGGTGATGACGGTCCGGCAGGCGTCTCCGGCCGGCAGCAGGGGGCGTACCTGCGCGACGTCGGCCGCGTTGTCCAGGACGAGCAGGACCCGGCGGTCGGCCAGGAGCGAGCGGTACAGGGCCGACTTCTCTTCGGCATCCGCGGGGATCTGCTCCGCCGGCACGCCCAGGGCGGGCAGGAAGCGGTCCAGGGCCTGCTCGGCCGAGACGGGTGCGCCGGGGTCGTAGCCGCGAAGGTTCACGTAGAGCTGGCCGTCGGGGAAGTGGCGGCGGGCCCGGTGCGCCCACCGCAGCGCCAGAGCGGTCTTGCCGACACCGGCGGTTCCCGCGATCACGGTGAACGCCGCAGCGTCATGGCCGGCCTGGGAGAGGGCGGTTTCGAGCCGGTCGAGTTCGCTCGATCGGTTGACGAAGCCGCGGACATCCCCGGGTAGCTGGCGGGGGACGGCGGCGGCCTCGGCGCCGGTGCCGTGGAAGTGCACCCCGCCCTGGACGTGTCCGGCCTGCAGCACGTTCTCCGCGGAACCGGAGACCTCCGAGCGCGTCGCGTCCCGCGGGAGCGGAACCTCGTCGCCGTACCCTGCGCCCCGCCGGGCCGCATCGCGCCCGGCCGGGTCCCTTCCGCCCGCGCCCATCAGTCTCTCCTGGGGTCGGAGCCAACCCCGCCAATGGTAGCGAGTGGCGCAACAGAGCGGCAGGGGACGTTTCCGGCCGGCAGGAATGCGTCCCGCGGGTTCAGTGCCCGGCCAGGACCACCCGGTTGCCGTCAGGGTCGGCGAGCTGAAGGATCCGAGCGCCCCCGCCGGGTTGCGGCGATCCGTCCGCGATGCCGGCGGCGTTGAGCCGAGCGGCGGCCGCGTCCATGTCGTTCTCGTGCAGGACAACCGTGGAGCGCCCGGCACGGTCCGGTTCAGACCAGACCTGAAGACCGGCGTTCTCGGCGAAGTACCACTCGATCAGACCGGCCATAGGCCGCGCGTCGGGCCCGCGCTCGAGCAGGCGCGTGTACCACTCCTCAGCCCGGTCCAGATCGGTGACAGTGCACTGGGCAAGCAAGCCGATGATCATGAGAACCCCCCGTGCTGGTTGTGCCCGCGCATGCCCGAGCCAAGCAGGACGCGAGCCGCCGCCGACTGCCCAGGGCCAGCCACGGCCCGCCCGACCGGGTCGGAACGGTTGGCCTGAGGGGCTCCGGGCGAGGGTCAGAAAAACGGCATACGGTACGCCGATTCTTGATTGAATACCACATACCAGCACGCATGGCCGGATGCGGACACTCGGCTTGGCGCTGTTCACAGGATCGGCTTCAAGTCTCCCCACCACTTTGGCCCCAAGGGCCTACGTTCCCCTCTTTTGCCGTGAGTAGCCTCTCCGATACATACCGCACTCACATGCAGCAAAGAGGGGCCATGGACGACCAATGCGCCCAGCCGCAAATGATGCATTCGAGAGAAATGGGTTTGATGCAAATGGGAAGCATGAGGCGACGACGCGACCCGACTACTCACCCCGTTCGAGAATTTTCCCTCGTTGTTCAGGAAGTATTGACAACGGCGGACTCCTACAATGCGGACGAATCCCTAGAGCCGGGCCTGGAGCGATTGCTCGCACTGGCCATCGATCACCCGGAAGCGAGGAGTGGGTTTGAATCCGAGCTCGTCAAGCTCCTCGATGGCCCCATTGAAGGCGTCGTTGAAATCATATCATTTTTGATGCACAATCTTCGCTGGGGGCGCATAAATTATGAGATTGCACTAAGGATGAAGAATCCAAAGGATGTCAGCCATATTCGTCTCTACAAGTCGATGTTGGACTCTTTTTCTGACTCCTGGAGGGACCGAGGCATGTATACGAGGTACTCCAGCAGGGGATGATTCGAGCCATCCCCTGAGGCCGGCGAGGCTCGGCATTGGCAGAACCTTGGGATCCCATAGGGAGTTCTAGCGCGCATCTCGCCAACGCTATTGCTTAGCCCGTCAAAGCTGGCTGCGGCGGGGGCAGGTGGCATTCTTGATCGACACGTGTCCCGAGCTTGTTCCGATATTGCACGAACGCGGAAGGCCCCTACGGCCTGGGCCAAGTGCGGCCGGAGCGGGCCTCGATGGAGCGGTTGAACTTGCTGAGCAGGTCTGCCAGGGCCGAACGGTCTTCGTCGGTCCAGTCGGAGGTGACCTGGGTGAGGGCGGCACGGCTGGCGCGGCGTTCTTCGGTGAGGACGCGCTCGCCCTCGGAGCTGAGGCGGAACTTGCGCGCCCTGCCGCCTTCGGGGTCTGCAATGCGCTCGGCGTAGCCGCTGCGGACGAGGCCGGTGGTCTGGCGGTGCAGGGTCGAGGCGTCGAGGCCGGTGACGGCGCCGAGGTCGCCGATGCTTGCCGGTCCGCTGGCCTGGAGCAGGGAGAGCAGCGTGTAGGCGCTCTGGTCGAGCACTCCGCCGCGGCGCCGGGTCCCCGCGGGGAGGCTTGCCAGGTGGCGGCCGAACACCATGGCCTCGTACTCGATGACGGGGATGGGATCGGCGGTCATGGGCCAAGTGTGCCACAGCAAAATTGCATGATGCACATCTCAGTACCGGGTTGCCCGTAGCGGGTCGGCGGGTCCGCGCTTAATTGTATGGTGCATGCATGAGCTTAGACAGCGACGTGCAGGTCGACGATGCCGCCCCATCCCCGCCAGCAGCGAAGCCCGGCATGATCGTCGGCATCCTGGCAGCGACGGGCATCGTCGTGTCCCTCGCACAGACGCTCGTGGTGCCGATCATCGGCGCTCTCCCGCAGATCTTCGACACCAGTGCCTCCACCACGTCGTGGGTGATCACGGTGACCCTGCTCGCGGGCGCCGTCTCGACCCCCGTCGTGGGCCGCCTCGCCGACATGTACGGCAAGCGGCGCATGGTGCTCATCGCGCTCGTCCCCTTCATCGTGGGCTCGGTCGTCTGCGCCCTGGCGACCGACGTGGCCGTGATGATCGCCGGCCGCGGCCTCCAGGGGCTGGCGAGCGGGATCATTCCGCTCGGCATCTCGCTGCTGCACGACGTGCTGCCCAAGGAGAAGGTCGGCAGCGCCATCGCGCTCATGAGCTCGTCGATGGGCATCGGCGGAGCGCTGGGCCTGCCGATCGCCGCGGCGGTCGCCGAGTTCGCCGACTGGCGGGTGCTGTTCTGGACGACCGGGCTCGCCGCCGCGGCCACCGCCGGCGCGGTGTGGCGCACCATCCCCGCGGCCGCGCCGCCAGGGCGGCCCCAGAAGTTCGACTACGTCGGTACCGCCGGACTCGCTGCCGGACTCATCGCGCTGCTGCTGGCCGTGTCCAAGGGCGCGGAGTGGGGGTGGACCAGCGCGGCCACCCTGGGCTGCCTCGCGGCCACCGTCCTGGTATTGGCCCCCTGGGGCTGGTACGAGCTGAAGAGCCGCAGCCCGCTGGTGGACCTGCGGACGACGGCGCGGCCGGTCGTCCTGCTGACCAACCTCGCGTCCATCCTGATGGGCTTCACGATGTACGCGCTCAACCTCATCCTGCCGCAGGTGATGCAGCTGCCCGTGGAGACCGGCTACGGGCTCGGCCAGAGCATGATCCAGATGGGGCTCTGGCTGGCCCCGATGGGCCTCGGCATGATGGCGGTGTCCAAGCTCGGTGCGCGGATCAGCCGAGCCCGCGGCCCGAAGGTCACGCTCACGCTGGCGGGCCTGGTCATCGCGGCCGGGTACGGCGCTACGGCCCTGGTCCTCGCCACGGTCGGCTCGCGCTCCCCCGGCCCGGCCGAGAGTGCGCCCGTGCTGGTGACCCTGGTGCTTCTGCTCGTTGCCGCGACCATCGTCGGCTGCGGCGTCGGGCTTGCGTTCGGCTCGATGCCGGCGCTGATCCTGAGCGCGGTGCCGGCGAGCGAGAAGGCCGCGGCCAACGGCTTCAACTCGCTCATGCGGGCGGTCGGGACCACGTCGTCCGCGGCTGTCGTCGGCGCAGTGCTCTCGGCGATGGTGCAGCAGACCGGCGGGCACGCGATCCCGACCCAGGAGGGCTTCCTGCTCTCCCTCGTGGTCGGCTGCTGCGGTGCCCTCGTGGCGGCCGCGATCGCCTCGGCCATTCCCAACAAGGCCGCGGCGCCGGCCCACTAGCGCGCACCGGCCCGGCCGGCCTGCCCGGTCGGCCGGGCCGCGGCTTCCTCTCTGACACACCGGGTGAGGCCACCGGGGTGTCGACCTGCGGCGTAGCGTCTCCCCATGAGTGACACTGCCGTCGCGCGGGAGTTCTTCGACGACTACACGCGCGCCCTCCTCAGCCGGGACCCCGCAGCCATCGCCGGCCACTACGCCGTCCCCGCCCTGATCGAGTTCCCGGAACAGCCCATCGCGGTCACCGACCCCGCGCAGACCGAGCAGTTCTTCACCGCGGCGATGGACCAGTACGCCGACGTGACCGACGCCCGCGCCGCCGTCACCGTCGTCGCCGCAACCGGCCACAGCATCTGGGCCGACGTCACCTGGACCTACGACGCCGCCCCCGGCGAGCGCCTCCTCTACCAGCTCATCCGCACGGGCGGAGTCTGGCGGATCGCGGTGCTGACGCCGATGGATGGCTGACCTCGAACTGCAAAGGCTGACCATGCCGTTGGGCGGCACCGGTCATTTCGTTGATCGCATGGACGATCACTCGTCGGCGTACGCGCACTCGCGAGGGACCGCACGTCCGGTCACTCAACTCCGCCGGCTAGAAGGTGCTGCCGCAGCCCTAGGCGCGCCGCATCAGCGCGAATCCCGGCGGTGAAGGCGGCGATGGAATGCGCCAAGGCCGGCCAGGGCGTCGCGCGAGAGTGGACGTGCGGGGTGAAGGCGGACCAGACGGTCCACAAGCCATCGGGGGACGGGGTGAGGGAGACAGCACCGTCGTCGGCGAAGGACATCGACGCGAAGGAGAAGGGAGCGGTCGGCGGGTCGGCGGAGCCGGCCCACACGGTGAGCTGGTGAGCCAGCTCCGCCACGGGAAACGCCGGTTCGGCGTACACCGTCCGGCCGCCATCGGCGATCCGGAAGTCCCCTTCGACGTGCACGAAGTAGTCCGCGGCCGTGTGCACCCGCAGGTCGGCGCAGTTGACGCCGGTACAGGTGAACTCGACACCCATGGGCGCCCTCCTACGGCTTCTCCGGCTCCTCGAACTGTTCGGCGTCCAGCCGGTGGCGGTGAGTCAGACTGGGGCGGCAGCCGTCTGGAAGCAGTGGATATCGGGATAGGGGAACCATTCGGCCTCGACGGCGCCACCGGGCCCGTCGCGGGTGGCTGCGGCGAAGGATAGCCCCGGAGCCCGCTGCTCGGAGAGGCGAGGTGGCCTCTGGCATGGAGGCGACCCGAAGGCGACTGGCCGGCGGGGGCCCGCAGCGTCCGGCACAGCGTCATCGCGGCGCACGCACCGTGATGGTGGCGGTCGATGTGCCGCCGTCGCCGTGGTCAGGGTCGTAGTCGATTGCGTCGATGGTGAGGCGGTGGCCGGCAGCGAGGGCGAAGGCATCGCCCGGGCCACCGGCGATCGACTCCGGCTCGGTGGCTCCGGACTCCTTATCGCGGCCAGCGCTGCTGCCGGCACCGGCGGGCGAGGCTGAGAGGGACGCCTCGCCAACCGACACGCTCAGTACGCCCACGCGCAGGCCTACAAGCGTGCCCTGGGCGTTGGCGGCGATGGTCTTGGTGTCCTCGGTGCCGGGCGACACCGACGGCGTCGGGTTCGCGGTCCGCTGCTCAGGAGTCACGTCGGGCAGCGCCGGCTCGCCCGTGCTCGGCGGTTCGCTTCCGCACGCGCTCAGCAGTGCTGAGCAAAGGAGCGCAGCAGCTGTGGTCCGCTGAAGGGGAGTTCGCATGGCCACCCCACTCACCACGTCAGCAGCGGCAGCAGGGGCGAGTAGGTGTCGGTCCAGACAGGGCCGTCCGTGGGGAGGGGTTTCCATTCGGGGGCATGCGGGGCGTCGTCGGCGCTGAGGGGGGCCAGAGCGGACGGGTCGGCGGCGAGGGTGATCCAGGTGGAGGCGTGGGAGTTCGGGTCGGCTTCCTCGCCGTCGTCGGTCAGGTTGTCGTGGCGGCGGATGGCGCCGTGCAGGCCCGCTTCGGCGGCGGTGGCGCCGACCATGGGGGCGAGGTCGAGGTTGCGGTTGCTGATGTGGACGGCCAGCACACCGCCGTCGCCGAGGCTGCCGGCGAACTCTTCGAAGGCCTCGCGGGTGAGCAGGTGGGTGGGGATGGCGTCGGAGGTGAAGGCGTCCAGCATCAGGACGTCGTAGGTGCCGGGGGCCTGCTCGGCGGCGAGGAGGCGGCCGTCGCCGACGCGGGTCTCGACGTCGCAGGCGCAGTCGTCGAGGAAGGTGAACCGGTCCGGGTCCGAGGCGAGGCGCACCATCTCCGGGTCGATCTCGAAGAAGTCGAACTGCTGGCCCTCGCTGCCGTAGGCCGCGATGACGCCGGTGCCCAGGCCCACCACTCCGACGTTGCCGGCGTCGGCGCCGTAGGCGGCGAAGACGTCGCCCACCGGGCCGCTCTCGGCGTAGTAGGAGACCGGGGTCGCTCGCTCTGCGGGGTCGAGGAGCTGGAAGCCGTGCACTGTGGTGCCGTGGGCGAGCGAGCGGCGGCTGTCGTCTTCAGTGATGGCGTAGGCGCCGAAGAACGTTCGCCCCGTCTCACGTCCCTTCTCCACCCCGGTGGCCGTGACCATGGCGACCAGGGCGACTCCGACCGCTGCGACCACTCCGGCCACGATCGCGTGGCGCGGGATCACCACCAGCGCCGCACCGGCGCCGACCACCGCAGCGGCGAGCACGAACGACGGCTCGCCGGTGAGGGCCGCCGCACCGGCGAACAGCAGCGCGCAGAGGATCAGCCCGAATCGGGCGGCACGGTCGCGGCGGAGCCGCTGCGCCGCCCGCGACGGCACACGGGTCAGCAGGCCCAGCAGCGCGGCGGCGATGAGCACGATCGGGTACTCCAGGACCCGGTCGAACACCAGTGGAGCGATGATCCCGTTGAACAGGCTGCCGAGCGCGCCGCCGAGGGACGTCAGCAGGAAGAACTCGGTCAGGCGCGACGGCTCGGGGCGATCGGCCGCGAGGAGTCCGTGGCAGGCGAAGGCCACCAGCGTGAGCATCACCAGGGCGGCAGCCATAGCCAGCGGCGTGGGCGCCATGCTGGGGATCAGCGCGAGCACGGTGAGCGGGATGACCCCGATGAGCACGGCGTCCACGGTGCCGTTCACCCAGCCGTGCTGCCGCACGCCGAACGCGATGATGTAGGTGCCGAGGAACAGCGCCAGCGGCACGACCCACAGCATCGGGACGGCCGCCACGTCGGTCGACATGTAGGTGGTGACGCCCTGCATGAGGGACGACGGCAGTGCCGCGAGCCCGATCCACAGCAGCCGCCGGCGCCAGGTGACCGCGCGCCCGGCGGCCGGCGGGGCGGCGTCGGCAGCGGCCTCCGGGGCCGGTTCCCCGCCGGCGGCGGGCGGCGTGGACGCCTCCCCCTCAGGCAGGGCAGCCTCACTGGCCGCTGCCGGTCCCGCGGCGGGCTGCGCCGTGCGCGCGCCGTAGCGCAGGACCGCGAAAACGCAGCCGGCGACGAGGAGGGCGAAGAGGATGTAGCCGCCCGTCCAGACGAGGGTCTGGGCGCCGGTGCCCAGCGTCGGCTCGACGGCGAACGGGTAGGCGATCAGCGCCCCCAGGCTGCCGACGTTGCTCGCCGCGTACAGGAAGTAGGGGTCCTTGGACCGGGGCAGGCCGAGCCGGGAGTACCACTCCTGCACCAGCGGCCCGGTCGTGCTGAGCACGGCGAACGGCAGGCCGATCATCACGCACAGCACCAGGAGGAGCCAGAGCGCGGTCGGCACGCCCTCGCGCGGCACCGACCATTCGGGCAGGGCGATCGGCAGCACCAGCAGCGGGACCAGGAGGACCACCGTGTGGACCAGCGGGTGCAGGCGGCCCAGCAGTCGCGGCGCGTAGTGCGCGTAGGCGTAGCCGGCGAGCAGCACCGTCTGGAAGAAGAGGAGCGACGTCGTCCACACGGCCGCCGCTCCGCCGTACGGCGGAAGGAGGAGCTTCGACACCATCGGCTGGACGGCGAACAGCAGCAGCGCGCTGAGCAGGATCGCGGCCGTGAACAGGATGTTCATCGGAACCGCACGGGGCGCTGCGGAGCGGGCGGCCGCGGGAGCGGCGGGCGCCTCCGTGTCGGTGGCCATGCGCACTCTCCAGAGGGGCGTCCGGGCGGGGGCTTGCCCCAGTCTGCACACCGCGGGTCACTCGCGCCGCGTGCCTCCCAGGCGGTTGGCCTCCCTGCCCTGGTGGGCTGCCTGGCCGCCAGGCCCATGTCCGGATCCGGACACGTCACGGCTTTCGCGCAGGTTCGCCCGTGTGTCTCGGGCCGGGATGCTCCCGGCGCCTAGGGCGGGTTGGGTGAATGGCGTTCACCGCGAGCGGTGTCGGCGGTGCACCCGTCGCACGGCCGGCGAAGGAGCCAGGGCGGGTTTTCCCTGTCGAGGAGAGGAGAACGCAGCGAGGGGCGTGCCAGGGCGCCGCAGCAGGACAGGTGTCCACCCAACACGCCCTAACCGCGCACCCCGGCGCCCGCCCGCGTCTGGCGCAGGCTGTAGGGGATGAGGGCGCCGGCCGCGAGGACGAGCCCCGCGAGCCGGCAGCCGGTGAGGGCCAGCCCGACCGCGGTCTCGTTCATGACGAGCAGGTAGACGGCCTCGATGAAGAGGGCGACCACGGGGAACCCGAAGGCGCCGGCGAGCATCCGGGGCAGCCGGACCGTGTTCTCCACGCCCGCAGCGACGGCGCCGAGGAGCACGGTCAGCAGGTAGACGATGCCGGGCCCGACGCCGTAGTAGAGGACGGTGTCGCCGACGCCGATGCTGGCGTCAGGATCGGAGAGCTGCGCGGCGCTGACCATCGCGCTGATGGCGCTGAACACCAGGAACGCCAGGATCTGGACGGCGGGGGCGAGGGCGAGGCGGATCATGCTGCTCCAGACACCGGGGGATCGCCGCTCCACCGGCGGAGCGGAGCGCCGGAACGGGAACAGCCTGGTCGCGCCGCATCCTATCCCTGGGCGCCGCAGCACAGTCCGAGCCCCCTCTCCGGGATCCCGTGGCTCTCCCCCGGCTCGGCGGTGCAGCATCGGGGCCGAGGGCACTGGCCCGGCAGGTTCAGGGCAGGGCCATGGGTCTCCCCTGCTTCTGTTTCGCCGGTGCTCCGGCAGCGCATCCTCATCTCCTGGCGGCGGCGCTCGTGCCCGAGGACCGTAGCCGGGTGTGCAGGACGCAGGGGGCGTTCGCGCCCAGCATGGTGCGGGCTCGCGGTTCGCACGGCGGATCGCGGACCCGCTGGAAGCGGCAGGGGCGACGCCGGCTCCCGCCGACGCGAGCGCCCCCTGCCGACGTCTGCTTCGCCCGGGGAATCGCGGTCGGGGATGCGCGGGCTGCGCCGGATCGCCCCCAGCGGCCCCTTCCGTGCGAGGCAGCCGCACGCGGGCTCCACGGGGCGCGACCGGCTTCCGGCACCTTCCGGGCATCTGCGGAGGCACCGCCGGCGATCCCCGGGACGGCCTCGTGTGGGGATGCGGGTGGCTTCTAGACTGGCGCCCTATGACTGAGCTTCCAGGTGGGCCCTCCGGGGGCCGGTACGACATTGTTCTGTACGGGGCGACCGGATACAGCGGGCGGCTCACGGCCGAGCGGATGGCGGGGCGGCTGCCGACCGGGGTGCGGTGGGCGGTCGCGGGCCGGAGCCGGGAGAAGCTGGAGGCACTGCGGGAGCGGCTGGCGGCGGACGGCGCGGAGCCGGATGTGCTCGTCGCTGCTGCCGATGACCAGGAAGCGCTACGGGCGCTGGCAGCCTCGACGCGGGTCGTCGCTGCGGCGGCGGGGCCCTACTCCGAAGTCGGCGAGCCGCTAGTGGCGGCCTGCGCCTCCGAGGGCACCGATTACGTGGACCTGACCGGTGAGCCGGCGTTCGTCGACCGGATGTTCGCGGCCCACCACGCCACCGCCGAGCGGACCGGGGCGCGGCTCGTGCACGCGTGCGGGTTCGATTCGGTCCCCTACGACCTGGGCGCCTACTTCACTGCGGGGCTGCTTCCGGCGGATGCGCCGATGTCGGTCGAGGGTTTCGTGCGGGTCGCCGTGCGCCCGTCGGGCGGCACGTGGCAGACGCTGGTGGGCACGCTCGGCGACCCGGTCGCGACGGCGCGCGCGGCGCGCGAGCGGACCGCGGCCGAGGAGCGCAGCCGCGAGGAGTCCGGTGCGGAGGGGAACGGCCGGCGGGCGCGCAGCACGCTGCGACTGGTGCCGCGGATGCGGCTGGCCGGCGGCTGGCCGGTGCCGATGCCGACCCTGGACCCGCAGATCGTGCGGCGTTCGGCGGCTGCGCTCGACCGCTACGGCCCCGATTTCCGCTACGGCCAGTATCTGGTGCAGCGGAAGTTCACGACCGCTGCCGCCGTCGTCGGCGGCGCGGCGGGCCTGGTGGCCGCGGCTGCGGTGCCGCCGCTGCGCAGCCGCCTGCTCGGCATGCAGGAGCCCGGCGGCGGGCCGACGGCGGACGAGCGGTCCGAGCGCGGCTTCCACGTGACGTTCGCCGGGGAGGGCGGCGGCCGCCGCGTCGTCACCGACATCTCCGGCGGCGACGTCTACGACACGACGGCTGCGGTCTTCACCGAGGCGGCGCTCTGCCTCGCCTACGACTCGCTGCCGGAGACCGCCGGCCAGGTCACCACGGCCACGGCCATGGGCGACGCGTTGGAGCGCCGCCTGCGCACGACCGGCGCGCTGAGCTTCGAGATCCTCCGCGAAGAGGGCGTCGACTGACCGGGGCGGCACCTCCGTTCGCGCTCCTTCCCTGAGGACCGGCCGCCGCACCGCGGCGACGGCCCTGCGCGGCCAGAACCCTGCGTGGCCAGAATCCTGCTCCGCCCTCGGCGTGCAGGTCAGGGTTCCCAGACGAGGGTCTGCTGGTGGACGCGGCGGCCTCGGAAGCGCACTCCGGGGACCGGAGGCGTGCGGCCGTGTGTGCGGAAGCCCAGGTGGGTGAAGAATCCGACGGCGCGGTCGTTCTCGACGAGGGTCTGGGCGTAGCCGCCGGCGCCGCGGTCGCGCAGGGCGCCCTGCCACGCACGGACGAGCGCGCCGCCGGCCCCGGTGCCGCGGGCTTCGGGGGCGAGGTTGATGTGCAGGTGGCCGGGCCAGCGCGGGTCGTCGAGCTCGCCGGCGGAAGGGAGCCGGCGCAGTGCAGCTCCCGCGGCATCGGCGGCGCTGCGGGCGAAGAACGCCAGCGGCCGCGCCCGGAGCATGAGCCGGTGGCGGCGGATCGCGTCGGCCATCCGCTGGTCCTCCGGTGGCAGGGCGGCGGGGGCGGCGGCCCCGACGAGGTAGCCGACCGGAGCGCCGTCGGCCCGGACCGCGACGAAGCACGTCTCCGGCGAGTGGTCGAGGTAGGGCGTGAGGTAGATGTCGGCCTCCGACGCCGGGTGGCCCCACAGCGACTCGGTCGGCGCGCCCTCGCCGACGCGCGGGGACAGCGCGAGGAGGCCGGCGCGGTCCCCTGCGCGGTAGGGGCGGGTCTCCATGGGCGCCATGGTGTCCTCCTCGGCAGGCTCATTTTCTGTGTACATAATAAACGGTTTGTCGGGTCCGCTCTCCCCCGCTGAGAGCCGTGGCTCCCTCGCCCGGGGGAGGAGTACTGCCCGCCGGCCGCGGAGACTGGCTGCATGAACGCTTCCGCTGCCCCCGCGCCCGCCCGCAGCCACGGTGACCGCAGCGCCGCGCTCACGCGCGTTGCAGGCTGGACCGCCGCCGCCCACTGGCTCCTCTACACCGCAGAGAAGGTGTATCTGGCCTCCACCGGCACGATCGGCATGGTGGGCTCACCCGCCGGCCCCGACGCGTACGCCGAGATCCCCGATGCCGCCGCCGCTCAGCTGGGAAACGCGGCCATGGGGGCGGTGGCCGCGGCCGTCGTACTGCTCGCCCTCTCCCCCGTCGGCCCCCGCCTCCCGCGCTTCCTGCTGCTGCCCGCGCTGTGGGCGGTCACGGCGGTCACGGCTGCAGCGGTGGCACTGGTGGCCTCGCACGGCAACCTGCCGCACACAGCGGTGTCGGCAGTGGGGCTGGCGGGCAGCGCAGTGTTCGCCTACGCGCTGACACGTCACCCGCTCCGTAGCGGCAACGCGCCGGCGATGACCCTGTCGACCTCGCCGGCGAAGGCGGAGACCCGGGTGAAGTAGTCCGGGCTGCCCGGGTGGGCGCTGGGCGACCACGCGGCCACACCGGCCAGCGCGCCGTCCACGACCAGCGGCGATCCGCTGTCCGTCGCCCGCACCGGGACGGCGTCTCCATCCGCGCCGGCGCAGAGGTAGGCGCCCGCCGCGTAGCGGGTGCCGTGCAGCGCGGGGAGCACGAACCGAACCGAGTCCGCGGCGCGCCGGACGCACTCGCGCTCGGAGAGCAGGGTGGCGGAGGTCTGCCAGAGGACCGGATCGTCCTGCGGCGAGATCCGCCATCCGAGCAGCTGCCCGATCTCCCCTTCGGGAACGGGCGCACCCGCGGCAGCCATCGGCAGCGGTTCGGCGTCCAGCGGCTCGTCCAGGACGACGACCCCGATGTCGTCGGGGGCGGTCTCCACCGCCGTGGCCAGTCCCGCCAGCGCGAAAGGCGGCTCGAACCCCGCGAAGCCGGGCGCCGTCCACAGCTCGGCGGCTGCGACCGTGCGCCCCTCGCCGGTCCGCAGATCGGTGCGGCCGGCGACGACGGCGACCTCGTCCGGTTCCCGCACCGCGATGCAGTGGCCGGCGGTCACCACCGCCTGCGGATGTACGAGCGTCCCCACGCACCCCTTCTCCGAGGGGGTGCCGCGCCGGGCCTGCGGATAGCTGACCGCCACCAGCCAGGGGTGGTCGGCGGTCGCCGCGGGGCCCGCGGTCGGCTTTGCGGGCGGCTGCCCGCGCGTGTACTCCCACGCGATACCGCACGCATAGGCGGCCACCGCCAGGCCGAGCACTGCCGCCACTCCGGCGCCGATCCTCCGCATTCCACCCCTCCTGTCCGATACCAACCTGCTTACCGGAGGCGGGCGCGGCGGCACCGGCCATTCGGGCAGAACAGCAGGAACCCTGCGCGCCAGCGAAAGCAGGCGCGGAGCGTCAGGGCCGCGCGGGCGGAGCGTCCGTGCCGGCGGAGCCGGGTTCTGCGGAGCGGCGGGCGAAGAGGACGGCTTGGGGCGTGCGCTCGTGCGGGTGGGCGGGCCGCTGGCGGCGTTCCGTCTCGGCGAAGCCCGCCGCGGTGAGGAGGGCGGCGATCCGGTCGGGCTCCCACCGGTGGAAGTCGACGTCCATGCGGTGTCCGAACGCCTGGTCCAGGCGGAGCGCCCCGTCGCCCACCTGGAATGCCAGCAGGAGCGCCCCACCGGGGCGCAGCACCCGGTGGAATTCGGCGAACACCGCGGCCATCCGCTCCGGCGGGGTGTGGATGACCGAGTACCAGGCCACGATGCCGGCGAACGCGCGGTCGCCGTCGGGCAGCGCGTCCATAGAGCCGGTGTCGAAGCGGAGTCCGGGGTTTCTGGCGCGGGCAACGCGCACCATCTCCGGCGACAGGTCCGTGCCCCGCACGTCTGCCCCCAGGGCGTGCAGGTGGGCGGTGGTCCATCCGGGTCCGCAGCCGGCGTCCAGTACCGGGCCGCCGGTGCCGTCGCCAGAGCCGACCGCCGCTGGCACGCTCTGCGCGAAGTCGCGCAGCGCCGCATGCTCCCACTCCTGGCCGGCGAACTCGGCGGCGAAGTGCTCCGCGTAGGAGTCGGCGATGGCGTCGTAGGCGCGGCGTGCGGCGGCGAGGTGGTCCATGGCGCGCAGCCTAGGGGGCCTGTCGGACAGTGCGCCGGCGGGGCGGTCAACCGCCCTCGCGGACGAAGGTCGCCGCGATGGGCCGGTGGTCGGAGAGCGGGAGGTCCGGCGCGGCGGTATCGGCGGGCCGCAGACCGGGGGTCGCGAGCAGGTGGTCGATCTGCAGGGGGTCGCCGCCGCCGGTGGCGAGGGTGTTCACCGGCCGGTCGCCGGCGAAGGCGTCGGCGAGCCCGGTGCCGGTGAGGGCCGACCAGGCCGGACCGCCGGGCTCCAGGTTGAGGTCGCCGCCGAGGATGACGGGGCCCTCCTTCTGCGCGTCCTCCACGATGCGGGTGAGCGCCAGCAGCTGCGCGGTGTCGGCCGCGCTGTCCGCCGCGAACCCGTCGGCGGGCTGCAGGTGGGTGGCGATGGCGGTGACCGCGGTGCCGTCCCAGTCGAGTTCGGCGGCCAGCGCCTGCGCCCCCGTCGGCCCGGCGCTCGGCAGCGCGTGGCTTTCGGTGCGGGTGACCGGGAGCGACGTGAGGAGCGCGTCGCCCCACAGCGGCCCGTCCGCGGGTGCCCAGACGGCGGCCATCCCCAGTTGGCGCTCCATGGTCCGGAGCCCGTCGTGCCCGCCGTTGAGCGCCCATCCGCGGTCCAGTTCGGACAGGAAGACGACGTGGGGGTCGAGGGAGCGGACCGCGTCGGCCTGCGCCCCGGCGGAGTAGCGGCCGTCCAGGGCGAAGCCCATGCGGACGTTGTACGCGGCAACGCGCAGGCCCGCTGCGCCGGCCTGCTCGGGCGCGGCTGCAGGGGGCGGCGCGGCCGGCGCCGGCAGAACGGCTACGGCGGCCGCACCCGCCGCAAGCGCAGCCGCCGCGACCCCTCCCACGACCCTCGCCGGCAGCGCGGGGTCCCGCTTGAGGGACCGCACCCGCGGCACACCGGCGAGGGCGCACACGGCGAGCAGGCCCGCCGCGGCGAACGGCACGGGCGCATTGGAGAAGTGCAGGTCGTAGGCGGCGTAGAAGGCGAACATGAGGACGGGGAACAGCAGCACACCGCCGAGCGCCCCCGCCCCGGAGCGCAGCGGGCCCGCCGCCCGGCCGCTCCCCTGCACGGCCCAACCCGCGCACGCGGCAACCGCGAAGTGCCCCGCGACCTGCGCTGCGACCGCCCAGCCGGGAAGCACGTCGCGCATCCCCGCGGCGTCGGACGGAGCCAGCACGAAGGCTGCGGCCGCAGCGAGCACAGCGGCCGACGGAACTGCGGGATGGCCGGTCCACTGCGGGCGCTCGGCGAGCAGCACGGCGAGCACGGCCGCACCGCACACTGCGGCAGCCGCGGCCGGGTGCGGTTCGGCCACTCCGGTGACGGCGGTGTTCGCGGTGAACAGCGCCGGCAGGAAGAGCAGCGGGCCGAGGGCGAACCAGCCGGAGCCCGCACGCGCACCGCGCGCAGAGCGCGCGCCGGGACGGCCCGCCTCTGCGCGCGCGGCCCAGGACGCTGCGAGGAACACCGCCGCATACACGGCGGCAGTTCCCACCGCGGCGATTCCGCCGCGCCAGATCGGATCCACGGTATGCAGCAGCGTCTGCTGGACGGCCGTGACCGCGATACCCGCGGTGACACCGCTGACCACCGCACGGCTCTCCGCAGTGGCACAGAGCGCGACCAGCCACGCAGCGGCGAGGGCCACCGCCGCGGCCGATCCGTAGAGCTGCGCCGCTCCGCCGCCTGCCGCAGCCAGGGCGAGCGCCGCCGCGGCCGCAGCGCCGGCCGATCCGAGGACCGCGGTGCGCGGCGCCCGGCCGACCAGCGGCAGAACGGCGGCCGGCACCAGGAACACGGCCAGGGCGAACGCGCCCATGAAGAGCGGGTCGGTCTCTCCGGCACGCCCGAAGAGCGTGGTCAGCGAGGGGAAGAAGACACGGCAGGCCGCCAGGAGCAGGACGGTTCCGAAGGCTGCGGCGACGCGCACGCGCATGGGGGCTCCGCAATGGGGGGGACGGGGCATCAGACATGAATATTCTTCACTCTTTGGGCTCGGTGGGACAAGGCGTGCAGCCGCCGGGCGGCCGCCGGCACCGGTGCCGGCGGGCTGGAACACGTCCGCTTCCGGCCGCGGAACCTTCGCGGGAGCGCCGGTACGCCCCTCGCGCAAGCCGGGCGATCCGCAAGAATCGATGCATGGCCGACACACCGCAGGACCGGCGTGCGCTGCGCGCCTCGGACGCCGACCGCGACGCTGTCGCCCAGAACCTGCGCGAGGCGCTCGCCGAGGGCCGCCTCACCCCCGACGAGCACGGCGACCGCCTCGATGCCGTATACGCGGCGAAGACCATGGGCGAGCTCGAGCCGCTCACCGCGGACCTCCCCGCGGCCGGCGCCCCCGCGCTGGCTGTCCGCTCCGACTCCGTGCAGCCGTTCTCTTCACCGCGTCCGCCCTATGCCGGCGAGCGCGTGGTGGACGGAGCGCCCACCAGCCGGTTCGCGATCGCGGTGATGGGCGGGGCGGACCGCAGCGGGCACTGGGTGGTGCCGCCGAGCCACGTCTCGTTCACGGTGTGGGGCGGCGTCAACCTGGACCTGCGGGAGGCCCGGTTCACCGCCCGCGAGACCACGGTCTGGATCTACGCGCTGATGGGCGGCGGCGGAGTCACCGTCCCCGATGACATCCACGTCCGCGTGCACGGATTCGCCTTCATGGGCGGCTTCGGCGGCAGCGGCGACACCGCGGCCACCGTGCCGCCGGACGCCCCTGTCGTGCACATCCGCGGCATCGCCCTCATGGGCGGCGTCGGAGTCCGCCGCCGCCCCCGCAGCCACCAGAGGCGCACCGAGGACGACGGCGAGGACTGATCCGGGCGCCGCGCTCCGCCGCTAGCGGGAATCCGCGCCGTCCGGCAGCGCTACCGTCCGCGGGCTGCCGCACGAGGAGTCACGCCGGCGATCGTGAAACCCCGCCCGCCTGACCGCGGCGGCGCAGCCACCGCCGCGAAGGCCTCCCCTCGGCACGCGGCTCGGACGGGGCTCAGCGGGTGCCCCCGAACCCGGCGCCGGGGAGCGGACCGCGCGCTCCGGTCCGGACGAGGAAGCGCCCACGGGCCTGCTGGTGCCAACGGGCATCCTCCTGGGGGCAGAGGACCTCGAACCGGACTCTTGACGGCCTCCCAGCGGAGCTTCCACCCCCGAGTCCGCGGCACCACCGTCCTGCGGCACTGGTGCGGCCGCAGGGGGCAGCCCCGGGTCGGGAACCCGCGCTCCGGGTCGGGCGTCTCACCCGCCCGAGGCGGATCCGCCGCCGGCGGGCCATCCCCCGAGAAGGAGCACTCCGATGACGCTGAAGCCCATCACCCTCCTGACCGCCGCCGGAGCGGCCGTCGTCCTCGCCGCCAGCGGGTGCGGCATGCTCCCCGGCGGCGGATCCGCCTCGGGCGGCGGCGAGAGCACCGGCGGCGGCGACAGCGGCGAGGCGGCGCTGGACCCGGTGGCGATCGTGGAGAAGGCGGTGAACGGCGCCTCCGACGCCGACACCTATACCGCCACCATGACGATGTCGGGCAGTATCGAGGGCGCCTCGATGGACACCACCTCCGACATCCAGTACACGGCGGACCCCGAGCCCACCGTGAAGATGGAGACCATGGGCGAGGCCGCCGGCGAGTCGACCCTGATGATGCGCGGCTCGGAGGCGCTGCTGCTGGACCCCGGCAGCGGTGACTGGCTGCGGTTCGGCCCTTCCAATCCACGGTTCGACGTCGCGGCCCAGAACCCGTTGGCGGAAGTGGAGAAGCTGCTGGCGGCGGAGGGTGTCGAGGAGGCCGGGGAAGAGGAGGTCTCCGGGGAGGCGACCACGCATTACACCGGGTCGTTCACGGCGGAGGAGGCCGCGGCGGAGATCGGGGACGAGGAGCTGGCCGAGCTGGCGCGGGAGACCTACGCGCAGCTGGGCGTCGAGAGTGTCGACTTCGAAATCTGGGTGGACGGCGACGGGCTGCCGCGGAAGGTGACGCACTCGGCGGGGGATGCGGTGACGACTGTGCTGGAGTTCGAGGCGTTCAACGAGCCGGTCGACATCAGCTACCCGTCGGACGACGAGATCACCGACTTCGACCGGATGATGGAGGACATGGGGGCCTGAGTCAGCGCCTCCAGCGAGCCATCCGGCAGAGGCGGGCACCCGGGGGCCGGCCTCTGTGTATGTACGGCATCGGTAGCGCGGTGCCGGGCCGTTAGCCGTGGGCGACGCCCTCGAAGGACGGGAACTGTCCGAAGGTGATGTCGACGGTGGGAACTTCCGGAACGAAGGCCAGGGCGTAGTACTCCTGGGTGTCGCCGGCGTCCATGTTCCCATACCGCGCGGTCGCCGAGCAGGCGCAGCCGGTCTTGGGGATGCTCCCGTCGCGGTCCGGCTCCGATGGTGCCGGCGGCGGCGCGGTGGGGCGACCGTGGCGGCGCTTCGGTTCGGTGGGCCTGCTCGCGGCGCGGGGGTGTCTGTTCCGGACCGGGGGCTGGGTCAGCCGGCGGTGATCTTGAGTTCGCGGAAGCCCGGGGTGGCGGCGGTGGCGAGGACGGCGTCCCAGAGGCGGCCGGCGTCCTCGCCGTCCGGTGGGGCGTCGAGCACGGGGCCGAAGAAGGCTGTGGTCCCGCGGTCGGCGGTGCGGGCGGCGATGACCGGCGACCCGGCGTCGCCGGGAGCCAGGGTGCGCGCCTGGCGGTGCGAGGCGCGCAGTGCGCGGCCGGCCGGGTCGTCGGCGCCGATGCCGGTGGGACCGCTGGCTCCGCTGCCGCCCGCGTCGGCGGTCTCCGGCGGCAGCCCGGCGGCCTCGAGCGCCGCGCGGAGGTCGCCGATCCAGTCGCCGCCGCTGCGCTCGGTGTCGGCCCACAGGGCGTTGTGGAAGCGGTGCAGGGCCTCGGAGCCGTGCTCGGCACGGATGAGCGCGGCGATACGGGCGGGGATGAGGAGGTAGCCCTCGGGGTCGCCTTCCGGGTCCTCGGCCAGGCCGGCGTTGAGCAGGGTGAGGCTCATGACCTCCCAGGTGGGGGCGAATCCGCGCGCCTGCCCCGCGGCGGCGAGCCAGCGGGCGGTGATCCTGCTCAGCGGGCAGGAGGGATCGAACCACATTGTGACCGCGGTGCCGTCGACCATGGGGCGATCCTAAGGGAGCGGGCGGCTCCGGGAGGAGAGGTGCGGCAGCGGGTCTGGCGCCGGATCCGGCCGGGCGTGCCGCCGGCGGTCAGTTGGGCTCCAGGCGGCCGTTCTCAATGGTCAGCTGCGCCTGCGGGCCCTGTTCGCCGCATCCGGGGCCGTTGGGCTCGACCATTTCGGGGCGGACCGCAGCAGTCTCGTCGAAGACCTCCGCTCCGTCATCGGCGGTCAGCACCACCCGGACGTCGACCTGCTGGGTGGGCAGCCCGTCGAACTGGGCTTTGCCGCGCATCCCCCCGGTGGGTTCGGACCGGGCCGAGCAGGATCCGCCGTCGCAGCCCTCGTCGACGGTGCGCGTCTCGTCGGAGAGCTCCAGGTCCTCGGTGGTGCAGTCGCCGCCGTCGCAGACCTCGACTGTTCCACTGCGCACGTCCTCCGCGTCGCCGGGCGCGATCTCCACCGCGACCATCTCCGGGGCGCCGATCGCGGTGCACGGCTTCCCAGGGCCGGCACCGGGTTCGCCCCCGGCTCCGCACCCTGCCGCCCCCAGCAGCGGAACCCCTGCCAGCAGCAAGGCCGCCGACACCCCGATGGCGTACAGCCTGCTCCCCATCGCCGTTCCTCCTCGCCGGTCGCTGTCGCCGGTTGCCGTCGCCGGATTGGACGCAGCCGGCGGAGCCCGCGCTCCGGATGTTCCGCAAGGCGCGCGCAGACGCGGGCAGCGGGGGCAGCAGCGGCTGCGGTCTTCCCGGCCCGCTAGCGCACGAGCTCCTCGGCGAGCAGGTCCATGAGCAGCCCGTCGTGGAACGCGCCGTCGGGTCCGCGCTCGTAGGAACGCATCACCCCGACGGGCCGGAAGCCGACCTTCGTGTAGCAGCGGATGGCCGCGGTGTTGCCGGCCGCGGGGTCGATGGTGATGCGGTGGTGGCCGCGGCCGTCGATCAGGTAGGCGGCTGCGGTGCGCACCGCGTCCTCGCCCAGCCCGCGCCCGTGGAGCGAGGGGTCGAGGTAGATGTCGATGCCGGCGTGCCGGTAGGCCGGATCCGTCTCCTCGTGCCAGTGCAGGGCACCGGCGACGCGCCCTCGGCGGACGATCGCGAGGACATGCGAGGCGGGGTCACCGACCTCCGCGCGGACGACCTGTTCGAGCCGGCCGGGGTCGGCTGGCCCCCAAACGGCGTGGACTTCAGGCGTGGCGCGCACTGCGGCGAGCGCCGGGATATCGCCGGCCGCGGCGGTCCGCAGCAGGACGTGCGCGCCGCGGAGCACAGGGGTATCGCCGTCCGGGCCGCTGCCCTGCGCGGGCGCCGTGCCGTGTGCTGGCCCTGCTCGGGCCCCGGTGTGCTCTGGCGTCATGGGCCGAAGCTATCCCGCGCCCCGCGCCGCCTCCAGGGGATTTCCCAGGGCGGCGCGGGGCGGTGGGGCGCTACCGGACGGGCACGTCGAGCTCGCCTTCGCCGAAGGAGCCGGTGTGCAGCACGAACGACTCCCCCGGTTCTTCCGGCGCGGGGAAGTAGGCGATGGCGCGGTAGGCGGCGCCGGGAGCGAGCTCGTAGAGCGGCTCGGCGAGCGGGCCGTACTCCTCCTCGTGGACCGCCTGGGCCGGGTAGCGGACCGTGCCTTCACCGTCGGTCAGGCGCAGGGCGCCGAGCGAGTCGTCGGCGAAGCGGAGCGGCGCGCCGGCGTCGGAGCCGAATTCGGGGACCGCGGGCTCGTCGCCCTCGTTGGTGAGGGTGACGGTGGCGGCGAGGAACGCGCCGTCCTGCACGAGCGGCTGGACGTCCATCCGGACACCGCCCTCGGTCTGGGTTGCGGCCGGCTCGGGCTCCTCCACGATGAACGGGGCGGGGTCGCCCGTGTGCAGTTCGGCGGACTCAAGGCCCTGCTCGCCGTCCCCGCCGCCGCCCTCTTCCCCGGGCGCACCGGCCCGCGAACCGCGGTCGGTGGAGACGGCGTAGGTGATCTCGACGCGGCGGTTTGCGGCGCGGGCCTCGTCGTCCCCGGACCCGCCCTCCTCGGCGACCGGCTCCTCGGCGCCGCGGCCGGACACGTCGAGCTCGGTGCCGCCGAGCTCCTTCTCCAGCTGCTCGGCGACCGCCTCCGCGCGGTCCTCGGAGAGCTGCTGGTTGTAGTCGTCGTCCCCGGTGCCGTCGGTGTGGCCGGTCACGGCGACCGGGGTGTCGCCGTCGGCGCGGCGCGATCCGATGGTCGCGGCGGCTTCGGCGACGGTGGCGCCGGAGCCCTCGACCGGCTCGGCCTCGTCGTGGTCGAACATGACGTCGGAGTGCAGCGAGATGGTCTCGGTGTCCCCGGTGCGCGAGGTGGACGCCTCTTCGGTCTCGACGACGCCTTCGACCGGGTAGACGCCCTCCTCGGCACCGGATTCGGGCGCCTCTTCATCGAAGACGACGGGCGTTCCGTCCGGCGGCGGGTCGTCTTCGCTGAACTCCTCGTAGTTGGGGTCGGGGACGGGAATCTCCTCGGCGTCGGACACGGGGATGCCGGTCATGGCGCCGGTGCCGAAGCCGGCGAAGGTGACCTGCTCGGCGCCGTCTTCCAGGCGCGGATAGTAGATGCGCAGCGTGTGCGGCACATCCGTCCAGCCGAACCGGAGCATCCCGCCGCCGGGCAGGCTGGTGCCGTACACGTCGCCGCCGGGTGACTCCAGCGGCTCGTACGCGCGGCGTCCCTCAGCGTCGACCAGGACGGGGAAGTTCTGCTCGGCGGTCCCCTCGGGCACCGCGTCGCCGAGGGCGGTGACCTCGAGGTCGACCGCGGTGGCGTCGGGGCCGCGGGTGAGGCCGGTGACGGCGACCTGGACGTCGACGGCCTCGCCGGCTGCGCCGGCGAGGGCGCCTTCGCGGACGAACGGGAACTCGGTGCTGGTGGCGGGGTCGGCCGCGCCCTCCCCGTCGCCGCCTCCCCCGCTGCCTGCGGTATCGCCGCCGCCTGAGCAGCCGGTGAGCAGGACGGCTGCAGCGAGGGTTGCTGCGGCGGTGCGGGGACCGTGGGGCATGGGTCTCTCCCTCGATGACGGGTCAGGTCCGGGGTCCGACGTGCGGCGGCCGGAATCGCGTTCCCCGGCCCGCAGCGCCTGGCCGCATCCGGTCGCGCCCCCGCTGCGCTCCGTAACCCGGCGGGCCGATGCCGCACTTCGCGGCGGGGTCCGCCCGGCGCTGGGGGCGGAGGGGCCCCCGGGGAGCACGGTCCGGCTGGGGCGGGCGGGGCGGGTGCCGATCCCAGCGGCAGGCGGCAATTCCCGTGACAACCCCTTCACGGCGCGTTGTGGCACGTGCCATGATGGGCGGCGCTCGACGGTATGCGGTATGCGGTGTTGACAGGGAGCCGTCTCGGGGGCGCGGCCGCGACGTGGAAGCCGAGGTGGTCGGGTGTCGGCGTTGAGCGTGCTGGACCGGGAGCGGTCGGTCGCCCCGTGGAACTACAGCCGGTGGCTGATCCCGCCGGCGGCACTGGCGGTGCACCTGTCCATCGGGCAGGCATACGCCACGAGCGTCTACAAGAACTCGCTCGTGGCGCACTTCGGCACCGGCCAGACCGAGATCGGGATCATCTTCTCCATCGCCATCGTGATGCTGGGGCTGTCCGCCGCGGTCGGCGGAACCTGGGTGGAGCGGGCGGGCCCGCGCAAGGCGATGCTGGTGTCCGCGCTGTTCTGGAGCGCGGGCTTCTTCGTGAGCGCCGTCGGGATCGCGCTCGGGCAGCTGTGGCTGGTGTATGCGGGCTACGGCGTCCTGGGCGGGATCGGCCTGGGCATCGGCTACATCAGCCCGGTGTCGACGCTGATCAAGTGGTTTCCGGACCGCCCCGGCCTGGCCACCGGCATGGCGATCATGGGGTTCGGCGGCGGCGCGCTGATCGCGACGCCGCTCTCGGACGAGCTGATGCAGCTCTACGACCCCTCCTACGACTCCGGTGCGGCCGGCTCGGTGGCGTCCGGCGGCGCGCTGGTCGGCCTGTTCGCCACGCTCGGCGCCGGCTACCTGCTGCTGATGCTGATGGGCGTCCTGCTGATCCGCGTGCCCCCGGAGGGGTGGGCGCCCCCCGGATACAATCCGGCGGCCGCCGCGCGCGCCCCGATGGTCACGTCGGCGAGCGTGTCCGCCGCCAACGCGGTAAGGACACCGCAGTTCTGGCTCCTGTGGACGGTGCTGTTCACCAACGTCACGGCCGGCATCGGCATCCTGGAGCAGGCGAGCCCGCTGATCCAGGACTTCTTCCGCGAGGACGGGGTGACGCCGGTGACGGCGGTCGCCGCGGGCGGCTTCGTCGGCATGCTCTCGCTGTTCAACATGGGCGGCCGCTTCATCTGGTCGACCACCTCGGACTACATCGGCCGGAAGCCGATGTACATGGTCTATCTGGGCGTCGGCGCGGTGCTGTACACGGTGATGGCGACGGCGGGCGGCACCTCGATGCTGCTGTTCACCGCCACGGCCTGCATCATCCTGTCCTTCTACGGCGGCGGCTTCTCCACGGTGCCCGCCTACCTGCGGGACCTGTTCGGCACCTTCCAGGTCGGCGCGATCCACGGGCGGCTGCTGACCGCGTGGTCGGCGGCCGGGATCGCCGGCCCGCTGATCGTCAACACGTTCCTCGACTCCCAGGGCGAGCCGGGGACGCTGACCCAGGACGCCTACCACGCACCGCTGTTCACGATGGTGGGCCTGCTCGTCGTCGGGTTCATCGCGAACCTGCTGATCCGGCCGGTCAGCCGGCGCTTCCACGAGCCCGAGCCTCCGGCGGCCGCGCCGGGCGCGGCCGGGGGCTCCGGTGCAGCGGCCGGGGCACCGGCCGCGGAGCGCACCACCACGCCGCTGCCCGGCCGCCGGGTGTGGCTCACGCTCTCGTGGGGCGTGGTGACGGTCCTCCTCGGCTACGCCGTGGTCCGCATCCTGATGACGGCGGCGCTGCTCTTCGCCAGCTGACGCCGGCGCGCCCTGCCGCCGGCCGCCCTTGACCGCCCACTGGCCGAAAACTGGCGTGTCGGTGGTCATCAGGGCGGCCGGCGGTGGTGAGGTCTCCTGCAGCGGGCGCGCGGCGCCGCACCGGCGGCGCCGCGCCTGCACGGTGCAGGCACCCCGCACGGGGCGAGGAGGCGGTATGGCCGACGGGAAGAGCACGGCGCGCAGGACAGACGGGCAGACGGGCGGGGCGGAGCACGACGGCCTGAGCGCGGGCGCGCCGGGCGAGCCGGCGGCGGGGCGCGGCCCCGGCGGCGGCGTCCCGGAGCAGCAGGACTACGACCATCCCACGGCCGGATGGGGTGCGGCGCGCAGCGTGGGCAGCGTCATCGCGGGCACCCGCGAGCCGGTGGAGGGCGTGCGCGCCACGCTGCGGATGAACCACGAGAACAAGGGGTTCGACTGCCCGGGCTGCGCGTGGCCGGACGACCGCAAGGGCCTGCACCTCGACATCTGCGAGAACGGCATCAAGCACGTCACCTGGGAGATGACGGCCAAGCGGGTGGGCAAGGAGTTCTTCGCCCAGCACACCGTGAGCGAGCTCGCCGAGTGGTCCGACTACGCGCTGGAGGCGCAGGGCCGGCTGGTCGGCCCGCTGCGCTACGACGCGGCGACCGACACCTACCGGCCCATCGCCTGGGAGGACGCCTTCGCGCTGATCGGCGAGCGGCTGCGCGGCCTCGACTCGCCCGACCGGGCCGCGTTCTACACCTCCGGCCGACTCAGCAACGAGGGCTCCTTCCTCTACCAGCTGATGGCGCGGGCTCTGGGCACCAACAACCTGCCCGACTGCTCCAACATGTGCCACGAGGCGAGCGGCCGGGCGCTGACGGCGTCGATCGGCACCGGCAAGGGCACGGTCATGCTGGACGACTGGGACCAGGCCGAGGCGATCTTCGTGCTGGGCGCGAACGCGGCCTCGAACGCTCCGCGGATGCTGACCCGGCTCGCCGAGGGGTACCGCCGCGGCACCCGGATCGTGCACATCAACCCCCTGGTGGAGGCCGCCTCCGGGCGGACGATCGTGCCGCACGACTTCGTGGCGATGGGCACCTTCCACGCCACGCCGACCGGGTCCATGGACATCCAGCCGCGCATCGGCGGCGACATGGCGCTGATCCGCGGCACCGCGAAGGCCGTGCTGGCGCGGGCCGAATCCGACCCGAGCGCGATCGACCAGGAGTTCCTCGACCGGCACACCAGCGGCTTCGACGAGTACCGGGCCGCGGTGGCCGCCGAGGACTGGTCCGAGCTGGAGCGCCGGTCCGGCGTCAGCCGCCCCGCGATGGAGCGCCTGGCCGACATCTACCTGGGGTCGCGGCGCACCATCATCTCCTGGTGCCTGGGCATCACCCAGCAGGAGCACGGGGTGGACACGGTCCGCGAGATCATGAACCTCCTGCTGCTGCGCGGCAACATCGGCCGCGAAGGCGCCGGCCCCTGCCCGATCCGCGGGCACAGCAACGTGCAGGGCAACCGGACCTGCGGCATCGCGCACCGCCCGCCGGAGTCGCTCTCGGCCCGCCTGGAGGAGCTGTACGGGATCGACGCGCCGCGGGATCCGGGGCTGGACACCGTCTCCACGATCGAGGCCATGCTGCGCGGCGACGTGTCGGTGTTCGTCGGCATGGGCGGCAACTTCGCGCTGGCGGCGCCGGACACCGCGCGCACCGCGGCGGCGCTGCGCGGCTGCGACCTCACCGTTCACGTCAGCACCAAGCTCAACCGGAGCCACCTCGTGCACGGCAGGGACGCGCTGATCCTGCCCTGCCTGGCCCGCAGCGAGGTGGATTCGGCGGGCGGCACCAAGCAGGGCGTCACCGTCGAAGACTCGATGAGCATGGTGCACCTGTCCTACGGCATGAAGCGCCCCGCGTCGCCGCACCTGCTCTCCGAGCCCGCGATCATCTCCGGGATGGCGCGGGCGGCGCTGCCGGACAGTTCGATCCCATGGGAGCGGTACGCCCGCGACTACGATGCGGTGCGCGACGCGATGGGGCACGTGCTCGACGGGTTCGAGGACTTCAACCGGCGGGTGCGCCGGCCGCTGGGGTTCCGCATCGCCCAGCCGGCCCGCGAGCGGGTGTTCCTGACGCCGTCGGAGCGGGCCGAGTTCTCTGCGGCGCCGGTACCCGACCCGGACCCGGGCGAGGGGCGGCTGATGCTCAGCACGATGCGCTCGCACGACCAGTGGAACACCACGATCTACTCCGACAACGACCGGTACCGGGGGCTGAAGAACCTGCGCACCGCGGTCTTCATGAACGCCGACGACATGGCGGACCGCGGCTTGGACAAGTTCTCCCCGGTTGACGTCACCAGCATCGCCAAGGACGGGTCGCGGCGCACCGTCTACGGCTACAAGGCGGTCCCCTACGACATCCCGCGGGGCTGCGCGGCCGGGTACATGCCGGAGATGAACGCGCTGTGCCCCCTCGGGGACTTCAGCGCGCAGAGCGATCAGCCGCTGATGAAGCACGTGGTGGTGGAGGTGGCGCCGGCGGGCTGAGCCTCCGGGGCGGGGAACGGCTCCTCCCTCTGGTGTGGGGGACCACCCCCACGCCCCCGCAACCCGCGGCCTTCTACCGCTGCTTCCCCGGCAATAGTGCTTCCCGTAGCAGCAGGGGGCAGAGAACGGAGCGGCACGCGCGGACGTCGGATCCGCGCGTGCCGCTCGCTGCGTTGCGCTGCAGGGTGGCGCGGTACCGCCCGGCTGCGGCAGCACGCGCCCGCGGCGGTACTCTGCTCGCGCCGCTGTCCCCTTCCTCCCGCTACGCCCCCGAGGAGACCGATGTTCGGGCTCGACACCGAAGCGACGATCGCTCTCGCCGTCCTCGGCGGCGCCGTGCTGTTCAACCTGGCCAAGATGGCCTGGAAGGCCTACCGCAAGTCCCGCCGGGCGCAGGGGCCCGAAGTGGAGGCGGTGGTGGAGGCCGTGCTCCCCTTCGAGCCGCCGCAGAGCACGCAGCACCCCTTCGTGCTGCGCTACGCCGCTCCGTCCGGCCACGAGTACCGGGAGCGGTTCGACCGGGGGTTCGAGGGCGTGGTCCCGGCGGAGGGATGGCGGGTGAAGGTGCGGTACGCGCCGGACGACCCCGCCAACGCCGAGATCACCGAGAACCCCTATCTGCACCCGATCCCCGGCGCGCCGCCCGCGCAGCGCCCGAGCCGCGCGGTACCCGTGGCGATGCGCGTCGGCGCCCTGGCCGGGGTGGCCGCGTTCGCGTTCATCTTCGTTGCGGACCGGACCGGCGCCGCCGACCCGCTGCTGCCGATGGGCCTGTTCTTCATCGTGATCGCGTCGACGATCCTGGTGGCGGCCGTCGCCTCGTGGCGGTCGCAGCGGGGCGTACGCGAGGGCGAGTACGCGGTGGGGACCGTGCGCCACTCGTGGACGGAGCGCCGGCGCCGCAGGCGCGACAACCACGTCAGGGTCACCATCGTGAACGCCTACTCGGTCGAGTACGCGGTCGCGGACGGGCGGCGGATCCTCCGGCGCGCGCCGGAGGCGTCCAGCCACGTCCGGTACCAGCCCGGGCAGCAGGTCCACGTCTACTACGACCCGTCGTCTCCGTGGACGTTCTCCCCGCACAGGCCCGGCGGCGGATCGTCGGCCGGCGCGATGGTCGGTATCGGCCTCTCGGTGCTCTTCATCGCGGTGGGCACCGTGTTGGTCGCGTTCGGGCTCTCCTGACCCGCGCCTGCTGAACGTGCGCGCCGCGCCCGGAGGAGCCGCGCGGACGTTCCGAGCATCGGCCCCCATTCCCCACTATTCCGACCGCACTCCACCGTTGATCCTCCGCAATCCCGCACCGAATTCCAGCCGAAACCAGAACTCCACCAGCAGCCCCACGCGCCCCTCCATGCGCAAAAACCGGAAGGGCGCTCTGGTTCGTCCACAGGAATGGCGCGGGGGATTGACCGGAACGGCGGCTGATCCCTAGGTTCGTCGACACGCGCACCCGCTCGCCGAGGAGCGGGCACCGCCGCGAGGAGCCGAGGAGGACCATGTCCGCCACCGTCCGAGCAGCACTCGTCCAGACCGAATGGCCCGGCGACACGGAGTCCGCGCTCGCGGCGCACGAGCGCTACGCGCGCGACGCCGCAGCCCAGGGAGCCCGGATCATCGGGTTCCAGGAGGTCTTCAACGCGCCCTACTTCTGCCAGGTCCAGGACGAGGAGCACTACCACTGGGCCGAGCCGGTGCCGGACGGGCCCACCGTCGCCCGGTTCTCCGCGCTCGCCGCGGAACTGGGAATGGTCATGGTACTGCCCGTCTTCGAAGTGGACGGCTCCGGCTTCTACTACAATACCGCGGCCGTGGTCGATGCGGACGGCAGCTATCTCGGGAAATACCGCAAACACCATCTTCCGCAGCTGAAAGGGTTCTGGGAGAAGTTCTATTTCCGCCCCGGGAACCTGGGCTGGCCGGTTTTCGACACCGCGGTCGGGCGGGTCGGCGTCTACATCTGCTACGACCGGCACTTCCCGGAGGGCTGGCGCGCCCTGGGGCTGGCCGGTGCGCAGATCGTCTACAACCCCTCGGCCACCAGCCGCGGGCTCTCGTCGTACCTGTGGAAGCTGGAGCAGCCCGCTGCTGCGGTCGCCAACGAGTACTTCGTGGCGGCGATCAACCGGGTCGGCACCGAGCCCTACGGCGACAACGACTTCTACGGCACCAGCTACTTCGCGGACCCCCGCGGCCAGTTCGTGGGCGCCCCCGCCTCCGACACCAAGGCGGAGCTGGTGGTGCGCGACCTCGACCTCGGCCTGATCGACGAGGTGCGGCACCAGTGGGCCTTCTACCGCGACCGCCGGCCGGACGCCTACGGCCCGCTGACGGAAGCCTGAGCCGCCCGTACCGATCCGCGCAAGGAGCTGGACGTGCAGAGAACCCGCATTGCAGGCGGCCTGGTGGTGACCGAGTCAGGGACTGCCGAGGCCGACGTTCTGATCGAGGGCGAGCAGGTGGCCGCCGTCGCCGCACGCGGCAGCGAGGCCGCCCAGACCTGGGCGCGCAGCGGTGCCGACACCATCGACGCCGCCGGGCACTACGTCATCCCGGGCGGCGTCGACGCCCACACCCACATGGAGATGCCGTTCGGCGGCACCTACGCCTCCGACACGTTCGAGACCGGCACGCGCGCGGCGGCGTGGGGCGGCACCACCACCATCGTCGACTTCGCGATCCAGCCCATGGGCGGCTCGGTCCGAGAAGGGGTGGACGCCTGGCACGCCAAGGCGGAGGGCGCCTGCGCCGTCGACTACGGGTTCCACGCCATCCTCTCCGACGTCACCGAGGACTCCCTCAAGGAGCTCGACGCGCTGGTCGGCGAGGGCATCACGTCGTTCAAGATGTTCATGGCCTACCCCGGCGTGTTCTACAGCGACGACGGCAAGATCCTGCGGGCCATGCAGCGCGCGGCGGACAACGGCGGCCTCGTCATGATGCACGCCGAGAACGGCATCGCGATCGACGTGCTCGTGGAGCAGGCACTGGCCGCGGGCCGCACCGATCCGCGGATGCACGGCGAGGTGCGCCGGGAGCTGCTGGAGTCGGAGGCGGTGCACCGCGCGATCCAGCTGTCCCGGGTGGCCGGCTGCCCGCTGTACGTCGTGCACGTCTCAGCCGAGCAGGCCGTGGACGAGCTGGTGCGCGCCCGCGACCTGGGGCTGCCGGTCTTCGCCGAGACCTGCCCGCAGTACCTCTTCCTGACGGTGGACGAGCTCGCCCGCCCCGGCTTCGAGGGCGCCAAGTACGTGTGCTCGACGCCGCTGCGCCCGCAGGAGCACCAGGCGGCGCTCTGGCGCGGGCTGCGCACCGGCGACCTCTCCGTGGTCTCCACCGATCACTGCCCGTTCTGCTTCACCGGGCAGAAGGACCTGGGCACCGGCGACTTCTCCAAGATCCCGAACGGCATGCCGGGCGTGGAGAACCGGATGGACCTCCTGCACCAGGCCGTGCTGGACGGCCGGATCAGCCTGCGCAAGTGGATCGAGATCGCCTGCGCCGCCCCGGCGCGCATGTTCGGGCTCTATCCGCGCAAGGGCACGGTGGCGCCCGGCGCAGACGCCGACCTGGTGGTCTACGACCCCTCGGCCGAGCAGGTGATCTCCGCCGAGACGCACCACATGAACGTCGACTACTCGGCCTATGAGGGCAAGCGCGTCACCGGGAGGGCCCGGACAGTGCTGTCCCGCGGCCGGGTCGTGGTGGACGGCGGCGCCTACGTCGGCTCGGCCGGCCAGGGGTGCTTCGTTGAGCGCTCCACGTGCGGCTTCCTGGAGTAGTCAGCGCCGGGGCGGCGACCGCCCCTGGTGCGGCGCGCGGACGGCGCCGACGCGGCCGGGGCGTTCCCGGCACCGAGCGATGGAGGGGCCCGGGTGGACTACGGACTCGTACTGCAGACCGACCCGCCGGCGTCGGCGCTGGTGGAGCGGATGCGCCGCGCGGAGGACGGCGGCTTCAGCCACGGATGGACGTTCGACTCCTGCGTGCTGTGGCAGGAGCCGTTCACCGTGTTCGGCCGCATCCTGGACGCGACCGAGCGGATGCACGTCGGCACGATGGTCACCAATCCCAGCACCCGCACCTGGGAGGTGACGGCGTCGTCGTTCGCGACGCTCAACGACATGTACGGCAACCGGACGGTGTGCGGCATCGGCCGCGGCGACTCGGCGGTCCGGGTTGCCGGGCGCCAGCCGGCGACGCTGGCGCGGCTGGAGCAGGCGGTGACGGCGATCCGCGACCTCGCCGCGGGGCGCGAGGCCGATGTCGAGGGGGCCGCGCTCCGCTTCCCGTGGGTGGACGGCGGGCACCTGCCGGTATGGGTCGCCGCCTACGGGCCGAAGGCCCTGGCGATGGCGGGCCGCTGCGCCGACGGCCTCATCCTGCAGCTCGCCGACCCGGACCTGGTGGGCTGGATGGCCGGCGCCGCCCGCTCGGCGGCGGCCGATGCGGGTCGCGACCCGGCCGAGCTGTCGGTGTGCGTCGCCGCCCCCGCCTACGTCACCGGCAAGGGCACCGGGGCCGGGTCCGAGGAGGAGCTGGCGCACGCCCGCGAGCAGTGCCGCTGGTTCGGCGGGATGGTCGGCAACCACGTGGCCGACCTGGTCGCGCGGTACGGCGCGAAATCAGACGCGGTGCCCGAGGAGCTCACCGCCTACATCAAGGACCGGGAGGGCTACGACTACGGCCACCACGGCCGCGCCGGCAACCCCGACACCGCGTTCGTCCCGGACGCCATCGTCGACCGGTTCTGCCTGATCGGCCCGCCAGAGGCCCAGCTGGACAAGCTGGCCACCCTGCGCGACCGCGGCGCCGACCAGTTCGCCATCTACGCCATGCACGACGCCATCGACTCCACCATCGACGCCTACGCCCGCGACGTGATCCCGGCCGGCGTCTGACCGGCCGCCGGGAACCGCGCGGCCCCCGGCGGCGTCGGACCCGCCGAGCGGCCCGACGCCGCCGCACCGCGCCACCACCGGAGAGCGAGACCCATGCCGAACACCGAGGCCTACGCCGCCACCTTCGCCCTCGTCGACACCGACGGCAGCGGCCGGATCAGCCCGGCCGAACTCGTCAGCCTGATGGAGGCCCTCGGCGAACCCTGCACCCCCGCCCGCGCCCAGGAGGCCGTCGCCGCCATGGACAGCGACGGCGACAACCGCATCACCCTCCCCGAGTTCGCCCGGTACATGGAGCAGACCAAGCCCTGACCCCCCGGCCCTGCGGGGGCGGCGGGGATGCACGGCAGGCACCCCAGTACTCCCCGCCTCCCCCGCGCTCACCGCGCATGCCCGCGGTAACGGGCCCGCAGCGGGTCAGCCGCAGGGGACGTCGGTGTAGGCGAAGAGGGGCATCTCGTGCCACTGCTCGCCCTCCTGGTAGCAGACGCGCCCCGGCTTCCAGTCGTCATCCGTAGCATGTCCCCACAGCTCGTCCGGCGTCGTGTAGACGACCATCGGAACCGGGCGGCCGCCTTCAGAGCGGGGTGCGTCCGGGAACCGGACCGTGAACGGGGCCGGCGCGCCGCCGGCCTCTGCCTTGGCGAGGGCCCCCTCATCCGCGGCCGGCACGGGCTCGGGCGGGTCGTCGCCAATCTCCTCCGGGCTCTCCGCAACACCGCCGGCGGGCTGCACGGAGAGGTCGTCGCTGTGCAGCACGTACCCGCCGGTGTCGCCGCGATAGGCTGCCTCACCCTGTACTTCGAGTACGTCTCCATCGTGAACGGCGCTGTGGAAAGTCAGTGTGAAGCGCGGCTCCCACCCTTCCTGCTCTTCCCCCGCCCCTTCCTGGACCGCGTTGGGCACATCCCCGGCTCCGTCGGTCGGCTCCGCGCGGGTAGCGAGTTCGACGGTGTCGGGCGCCACCGCTTCCGTTTTGACCGCCCGCACCTCAAAGTCGGCGTTCCCGACCGGTCCGCCTTCGGTTGGCTCGGAAGCCGACGGGCTCTCCGCCCCGGCCGGCTCTTCTCCGCCGCTATCACCGCTGCCCGCCGCGCATCCTCCGGCGAGCAGGACTACGCACAGCGCGGCCGTTTGTCCGATGCGCCTCTGGACTCCTATCACCGTGGATCCCCACCCTTTCGGTAGCGGGCGCGCACCCGGGGTACGCGGTCCGCAGAGCGTCCCGCGAGCGCCCCGGGGAACCGCCTCCTCGGGGAGGGCTCGGGAGACCGGACGCGAAGTAGGACGCCGGCACTGAGCGGAACGGTTCCTCCTGCGGCCCATCGCGCCGCTGTGCAACCCCGCCCGGCAGCCGAACGCCCTGAGTGAGGCCGGTTCCGGCCAGGGTGGGGGGTGGTATAGAGGCGGACATTCCGGGGCAGAGTATTCGCAACACCCGCCACGCGGGGCCGACAGGACCCCAGGACCCCCCGACCTATCCCCTGACGCGTCCGGCTGAGGCCGACGGGACGCGGCCGCCCAGGTCAACTGCGGAGAGTAGCGAAACCGAACGCCAGCGACTCTGCACCCGAGCGATGACCAGGAGAGCCCATCGATGACCCCCTCCTCCTCCCCCACCGTCCTCATCGCCGACGACAACCTCGTCATGCGTGCGGGACTGGCGCACCAGCTGCAGCGCGCGGCGGAGCTCTCCGTCGTGGAGAGCGGCTCGGCCGCTGAAGCAGTGAAAGCCGCCGGTGAGGCACACCCCGATGCCGTGCTCGTCGACGCCCGCGTGATCCGCAACGGCGAGCCCGGCACGGTGCGGGAGCTGGCCGCAGCGGCCCCCGTGGTCGTCCTCGCGTTCAGCGGCGACGCCGCCGTCGCATCCGACTGCGTCGCCCAGGGCGCGCTGGCCTCGCTGCGCTACGGCGAGTTCACACCGCCCGAGCTGGCCGAGGTGGTGACCGCCCTGGCCCGGCCGGAGGGGCCGCCCGCCACGGCCGAGGAGATCGCCGGCCTGGTGGGCCGCGCCGGGCCCGCCACCGCCGCCGCGCTGCGCACCGAGAGCGGGCTGACCGAGCGCGAGGCCCAGGTGCTGCGGATGGTCGCCGGCGGCATGTCGAACGCGATGATCGCCGACCACCTGGTGGTGTCGGAGAAGACCGTGAAGAACCACATCAACCACATCTACGCCAAGCTCCACGTGCGCAACCGCGCCGAAGCGGTGGAGCTGTGGCGGTCGGCCTCCTCGGCCCTGGTGTAGCCGGGCAGTCGCGGCGCACCGCCCTCGCCGGGTGTCCGCCGCTGCGGCGGCCGGGGCCCGGTGCGGGGCCGCGCCGCCGCACCCGGCCAGTGCCCCGGCATTCCCGACGCTCTGCAGCCCGCCCCGCTCCCGCCCGGCCCGGGTGCCGTCCCGCTCCGGCCGCCTGTCCGGCGTCCGTCCCGCGCAACGGGGGGACTTGTGCACACGGAGTGGCGGTTCTTCTCTAGAGTGGGGGTTTTCCGCCCACGTCCGGCTCTGAAGGTGTCCGCCCCCGATGACCGCTCCGCCCCGACGACGACCGATCGGCGCCGCCGCAGCGGTCGTGCTGGCACTGGCCGCCGGGTGCGCGCCGGACGGCGGCACGGCCGAGCAGCAGGGCGCCCGCGACGAGGTCTACGATCCCCCCACCGAGTTCGACGCCGAGGCCGGCGTCCCCATCGACCTGGGTGAGCACCACGGGACCGGCATGCCGGCGTTCGACGCCGGCACGGTCTTCGTCGCCGACGCCGAGGGCGTGCACGCGCGCGACGGGCTGCGCGAGCAGGAGGAGTGGAGCGTCGAGGTGTCGCGGATGGCGCGCGGTGTCCGCCCGGACGCGGCCGCCGTCACCGAGCTGGACGGGCGCACCGCGGTCGTTGCGGCCTTCTCCACGATCGCTGGGGAGGGGGGCGCGGCGCACCGGATCGAGGTGGTCGCCGTGGACGCCGACAGCGGCGAGGAGCTGTGGCGGGCCGAGGAGCCGGTCGACGGCCCCGCGCCCGACCCGGCCGACGTGCAGGCGATCGGCGCCGGCGGCGGGTCCGTCGTCGTCTCCTACGGCGGGACCTACGCCTTCTCCGCCGCGGACGGTGCACTGCTCTGGAGTGACCCGGAGCTGAGGCCGGCCGCGGTGGAGAGCGGCGCCGTCGTGGGCTGGAGCACCGGGGAGGGCAGCGCCGCCCCCGGCGCCCTGCTCGCCCGGGACGCCGGCGACGGCGCGGAGCTGTGGGAGCTGTGGGAGGGCGCGGGCGACACGGCGCGCCCGGTCCACGCCGCGCCGCTGGACGACGGCCTGGTCCTGGTGGCCCGGCGCGACGGCAGCGGCGAAGGCACCCTCGACACGCTGGACGGGGTCTCCGAACGCGGCACGGATCCCGGCGCGGCCCCGGCGCCGACGCCGTCCGCCCGCGCCGGAACCGGTCCGGCCCCGGTGGAGTGGGCGGCGGTGGACACCGCCGACGGCACGGTCGCCTACTGGCCGGACCCGGTGGAGGACCAGTTCTGCCGCTACGACGAGCAGTCGCTGCTGGTGTGCTGGACGACGGGGTCCTCCCCGTCGGCGCAGGTGTACACGGCCGCGACCGGCGACCGGCTCTGGCGCGAAGACGGCCTGGGCGGCGGCGGGCCGATGGCGGTGCGCGGCGTCTGGCACGGCGTGGTCTACACCGACAAGGGCGTCGGCGGATCCGGCAGCGGCATCCTCAGCCTCGACTTCCAGGATGAGCTGGACCTCGATCCGCAGGTGGCGCCGGACGCGACGGACGGCATCATCGGGCTGCGCCTGCACGGCGACGGCACCCTCACCTCCTACCCTGCTGTCTCCTGAGCCGGGCTGCTGTTCACGGCGCGCCTGCCCGCCGCCCTGCTCCGCACGCGGCGCAGGCGGTGGGCGGGGGCGAATACAGTTCTCGTGGTCAGGGCGGCCGAGTGGGAGAGGGTATGGACGGGATCGATCCAGCGCGGCTGGAGGCGTGCCTGGAGGTGCTCGCCGAGGTGGACGGGCTGCCGCCGGAGCACCCCGATGCGGTGCGGGTGCAGCGGGCGACCGCGCGGCTCTTCAAGAACCTCAAGCGGCAGCGGCGCAGGGAGCGCCGTGCGGCGGTGACCGCCGCCGACGCCGCCGTCACCGCGCGCACCGCGACCGCAGCCCCCGGCCGCACGGACGACGAGACCCGCGGTGCTCCTCCGCTGCCCGGCCCCGCGCCGGCTCACGCAGCGGTGGCCGCAGGCAGCGGAGGCAGCGCGGCGGACTCAGCGGGCGCCGCCACGATCCGCACCGCCGGCCGGGACGGCGCAGCGGCCGCATCGCCCGGCACCGCCGGTGTCCTCAACCGGGCCCGGGCCTGCTATGTCTGCAAGGCGCGGTACCGCACCGTCGACGCCTTCTACCACCAGCTCTGCCCGGACTGCGCGGCCGAGAACCGGGCCCGGCGCGACGCCCGTACGGACCTCTCCGGCAAGCGCGCACTGCTGACCGGCGGCCGCGCCAAGATCGGCATGTACATCGCGCTGAGGCTGCTCCGCGACGGCGCGCACACCACCGTCACGACCCGCTTCCCCGGCGATGCCGCGCGCCGCTTCGCAGCGCTCGCCGACAGCGCCGAATGGCTGGACCGGCTCCGCATCGTCGGCGTCGACCTGCGCGACCCCGCCCAGGTGGTGCGGCTCGCCGACGAGACGGCGGCCGCGGGGCCGCTCGACATCCTGATCAACAACGCCGCGCAGACCGTGCGCCGGCCGCCGGAGTCCTACGCGCGGCTGGCCGAAGCCGAGGCCCAGCCGCCGGCGCTGCCGCCGGGCGTACAGCTCCCCGAGACCCGGATCCTCGGCGAGGCGGCCGGTGCCGGCGGTACCGCCCTGGCCGCCGGCGGAGCGCAGCCGGCGGCAGGCGCGGCGCTGACCGCGCTGGCGCTCACCGCCGGCTCGGCCGCACCGGCCCGGATCGCGGCCGGCACCGCCGTCGACGCGGGCGGACTCGTGCCCGACCTGGCACCGGTGAACAGCTGGACGCAGAGCGTGGAGCAGGTCGACCCGGTCGAGATGCTGGAAGTCCAGCTGTGCAACGTGACCGCGCCGTTCATCCTGGTGGGGCGGCTCCGGGCGGCGATGGCGGCCGCGCCGTCGCGGCGCACGCACGTCGTCAACGTCTCGGCGATGGAGGGCGTGTTCGGCCGCGGCTACAAGGGGGCGGGCCACCCGCACACGAACATGGCCAAGGCGTCGCTGAACATGCTGACGCGCACCAGCGCCCAGGAGATGCTCGCCGACGGGATCCTGATGAACGCCGTCGACACCGGCTGGATCACCGACGAGCGGCCGCATCCGGACCGGGTCCGGCTGGCCGGCTCCGGCTTCCACGCGCCGCTGGACCTGGTGGACGGAGCGGCCCGAGTCTACGACCCGATCGTGCGCGGCGAGGCCGGCGAGGACCTGTCCGGCCTGTTCCTCAAGGACTACCGGTCGGCGCCGTGGTGAGCGCCGGGGCACCGGAGAAGCAGGGCGGCCGGGCGTGCCCCAGGCTTCCGCCGCGGCCGCAGGCCGGCGGTGTGCGGCCGGTTTCCCGGCGGCGGGCCCCCGGTGTGCGGAAGAATCCTTCAACGGCGCAATCGGGAACGGCGCGGCGAAGGCGGACGTTCGGCCTCCGGGAGGTTCGGTAATGGTGCCCGACTGGGTGGCGCTGGATTTTGAGACGGCCAACGGCGACAACGGCAGCGTGTGCCGGGTCGGCATGGTGCGCGTCGAGGACGGCCGGATCGCCGACCGGATGCTGCGCTATGTCCGCCCGCCGGCGCCCGCCGACTGGTTCGACCCGGAGCTGGCTCCGTTCAACGGCGGTGTGACGGCCGCCGACGTGCGCGACGCCGAGGAGTGGCCGGACACGCTCAAGCGCATCCTCGCCTTCGCGGCCGGCTCGCCCGTGGTGGCGCACTACGCGCGCATGGAGATGGACGTCATCGACCGCGCCTGCACGCACACCGGCATCCCGGTTCCGGAGGTGCGGTTCGGCTGCTCGGTGGTGCTGTCGCGCGCGCTGTGGCGGGACAGTCCGGACCACAAGCTGCCGACGCTGTGCCGGCGGATCGGCTTCGCGCTCGACCACCACAACCCGCTCTCCGACGCCGAGGGCAGCGCGCACATCGTCCTGGAGCTGATGCGGGAGCGCGGCGCTGCGTCGCTTGCGGCGCTGACCGAGGCGGCCAGTGCGGAGTGGGGCAGCCTCGGCGGCGGGCGGCCGCAGCTCCCGCCGCGGCGGCGCCGCGGGCCGAGCGCCGACTCCGACCGCGGCGCCTCCGCCCTCACCGGCCAGTTCGCCCGGTGGCAGGAGCACAGCCGCGCCGAACCCCCGGGGCCCAACCTCGACGCCGACCCGGACGGCCCGCTCTACGGCGCGACGGTCTGCCTCAGCGACACCGGGCGGGACAAGATCGAGCTGTGGGCGGCCATCGCCGAGGCCGGCGGCAGCATCGCCAAGAACGTGACGAAGAAGGTCACCCTGCTCGTCGTCGGCGACCGCGCGGCGGCCACCGCGAAGCGCCGCAAGGCCGAGGAGTACCAAGCCAAGCGCCAGGACATCGCCATCATCGACGAGGCCGAGCTGGAGCAGATCCTCCGCGAAGGGGCCTGATCCGCCGCAGGCAAGCGCTGCCGGCTCCGGCCCGCTCCGCCGGCCCGGGGGATCGCCGCCCCCGGCCCTGTCGGGCCGCCGTCACCACTCGCCCGGACGGCTTCGAAGAGGCCTTCCGCCCATCGGCCCGGGGGCGATGCGGTTGCGCCGGACCGACCGGAAGCTGACGGAGAGACCGGGGGGCCGGCCTCGGATGATGTGGTCCCTCCGTGCCGTCGTGTCGTCACGGATTCCGCGGTCCCGTGCCGGCCCCCGCCATGCGGATACCCCCGTCGCGCCGGCGGAGCAGGCGGCCGGCCTGCCCCCGCCGGGCGACGGGCCGGAGCTGGTACCCGAACAGCGCGCCGCCCCCGCCCCCTGCGACGGCAGGGGGCGGAGGCGGCGCCGGGGCGGCAGGCCGGACGCTGCCGGCCGGTGCGCCCGCCCGGGAGCTGCCGGGCGGGCTGCGGACTGCCGGGGCGGCTACTCCTGGGGAGCGGTCCAGCCGACGTCGGCCCACTTCCAGTAGGACTGCAGGCCCGGGGCGCCGAAGTTGCCGAGGTCTTCGGCGACGGCGTAGGTCCCGGTGCGCTGGAAGAACGGGATGCCCTGGCCGTTCTCCCACAGCATGGCGTCGATCTCGTTGGCGATCTTGCCGTACTCCTCCGGGTCGGAGGTCTCGGACAGCTCGTCGTACTTCTCGTTGATCTCCGGCGTGGAGACGCGGGCGTTGTTGTTGCCCCAGTCGTCCTCGCCCTCGGTCTCGCCGAACGGGCCGGCGTTGTTCTCCTGCGTCTCACCGGAGTAGGGGGTGCTGCCGACCTGGACGAAGGAGGCCAGGTCGAAGTCGCCGGTGTAGATGTAGTCGTTGAAGTAGGCCTCGGTCGGGAACGAGTCCGTGGTGACCTTGATGCCGATCTCGGCGAGCTGGTCCTTGGTGATCTGCGCCTCGGCCTCGCAGGCCGCGACCTCCGCGGGGCAGTAGAACCGCAGGTTCAGCTCGTCGCCGTCGGCGTTGGTGCGGACCGCGCCCTCCTCCTCGCTCTCCAGAGTCCAGCCGGCCTCGTCGAGGAGCTGCCCGGCCTTCTCCTGGTCCTGCTCGCCGTACTCGCCGGAGTTGTCCTGGAAGTAGGGGTCGCTGGAGCGGAGCAGGCGGTTGGCGGTGGGGTCGCTCGGCCAGTTGATGCCTTCCAGCGACGCCTGTGCCAGCTGGCTGCGGTTGATGCCGAGCATCACCGCGTGGCGGACGTCCAGGTCCTCCAGGATGGGCGTGTCCGCGTTCATCTCGATGTAGCGGTAGCCGTTGTCGATGGCCTGGGTGATCCGGCCGTCCTCGCGGGCCTGGGCGGTCTCGTAGACCGGGGCGTCATAGCCGACGTAGAACGCGTCGAGCTCGCCGTTGGCGAACGCCTGCGCCTGGCCCTGGGGGTCGCCGGGCTGGAAGTGGATCTCGTCGAGGATCGCCTTCTCGCCCCAGAACTCCTCGTTGCGCTCGACGATCGCGGTCCCGGAGGACTCGTCGATCTCCTTGAAGTTGAACGGGCCCGCGGTGATCGGGATGTCGCTGAGGTAGTCCTCGTTGAACCGGTCCGGGTCCGCCATGACCTCCTTCGGGTACAGCAGCTCGAAGAGCAGGCCGTACTCGCCGAAGGGCTCGTCGAACTTCACGGTGAAGGAGTACTCGTCGTCGCCCTTCTCCACCGTGTCGATGCGCTCGTAGCCGTAGTTCTCGCCGCCGCCGCCGAAGTCGCCCTCCTCCTGGCCGGAGAGCGTCAGCGCCTGCTGCTCGTAGTCCTCCCAGGTGATCGGATCCCCGTTGGACCACTCGGCGTCCGGGTTGAGCTCGAAGGTCATCTCGGTGGACTCGTCGTTGATCTGGAAGTCGGTGACGTAGTCCGGGTCCGGGTTGGCCTCGCCCTCGTCGGTGAAGGTGAAGGCGCTCGGCATGACGGCCTTGAGGATCGTCACGGCCTCGGCGAGGTTGCCGTCGGTGTGGTGGCGGTTGAGCTGGGGGACCTCCTGGGAGGTTCCGTACACGAAGATGCCGCCCTCGTCGAGCTCCTCGCGCGGGGTGGGGTTGAGGTCGGAGGCCGCGATGTCCTCCAGGGTCGGCGTCTCCTCGTCGCCGCCCCCGCCGCCCGAGCACGCGCTGGCGGCGAGGACCACCGCCAGTGCCGGTGCGGCGAGCGTCAGTGCCCGTCTGCTTCGCATATGGTTCATTCCTCCTGGTCGGGCCGGCCTCGGGCCGGTGGGGGGGATCAGACGGCGGAGCTCACACCACGGCGCGCTCCGCCGCGTAGTGGCACGCGGCAGCCTGGTCGTCCTGTGCGGTGGGTTCCAGGTCGGGCGAGACGTCGATGCAGGGCTGCTTCTCGTGCTCGGACAGGGTGCGGAACTTCGGGCAGCGCGGCCGGAACCGGCATCCCGACGGCGGGTTGGCCGGGCTGGGAAGGTCGCCTTCGAGCACGATGTGCGAGCGCGTCCGCTCCTTCTCCGGGTCGGGGATCGGGATCGCCGACAGCAGCGCCTGGGTGTAGGGGTGCGCCGGTGCGCTGAAGAGGGCGTCGACCTGGCCGATCTCGACGATGCGGCCGAGGTACATGACGGCGACCCGGTCGGCGATGTGCCGAACCACCGACAGGTCGTGCGCGACGAAGAGGTAGGACAGGCCCATCCGGGCCTTGAGCTCCTCCAGGAGGTTGATGACGCCGGCCTGGATGGACACGTCCAGCGCCGACACCGGCTCGTCCAGCACCAGCAGGCGGGGTTCGAGCGCGAGTGCGCGCGCGATGCCGATGCGCTGCCGCTGGCCGCCGGAGAACTCGGTCGGATAGCGGGAGGCGTGCGCAGCGTCCAGGCCCACCAGGCGCAGCAGCTCCACCACGCGCCGCTGGAGGTCGCCGCGCGGGTGGCCGTGCGTGCGCAGCGGCTCGGCGATGATGTCGGAGACCATCATCCGCGGGTCGAGCGAGCTCATCGGGTCCTGGAAGACGACCTGGACGTCGCGGCGGACCGCGAACCGGTCCCGGGCGCCGAGCGTCCCCGACTGCTTGCCGAGCACCGACACGGCGCCGCTCTGCGGGCGGTCGAGGCTGAGGATCTCCATCAGCGTGGAGGACTTGCCGCAGCCGGACTCGCCGACCAGTCCGAGGGTCTCGCCCTCCGCGATGTCGAAGGTGACGCCGTCGACGGCGTAGACGGTGCCGACACGCCGCTTGAACACCGCGCCCTTCATCAGCGGGTGGTGCTTGACCAGGCCGTCGACGGCGAGCACGGTCTCCCGGTCGGCGCGCGGCAGGGCCGCTGCCGCGCGCTCGGGCAGTTCGGGGACCGGATAGACGTCGGCGGCGGTCCAGCCGTTCGCGCCGATCTCGCCGGAGCGCACGCAGGCGACGGTGTGGCCGGGCGCGCCCGCGTCGGCCAGTTCCGGCTCGGCCTCGCGGCAGGCGTCCGCGGCGAGCGGGCACCGCTCGGCGAACGGGCAGCCCGGCGGGAGCGCGTCCAGCGACGGCGGGTTTCCGGCGATCGGCACCAGCGGGGTGCGCTCGCCCAGGTCGAGCCGCGGGATGGAGCCGAGCAGGCCCATCGTGTAGGGCATCCGGGTGCGGTAGTAGACGTCGTCGACCGAGCCGATCTCCACCGGCCGCCCGGCGTACATCACCAGGACGCGGTCGACGAAGCCGGCGACCACACCGAGGTCGTGGGTGATCATCACGATGGCGGCGCCGGTCTCGCGCTGCGCGGTCGTGAGCACGTCCAGGATCTGCGCCTGGATGGTGACGTCGAGCGCGGTGGTGGGCTCGTCGCAGATGATGACGTCGGGGTCGTTGGCGATCGCGATGGCGATCATGACGCGCTGGCGCATGCCGCCGGAGAACTCGTGCGGGAACGCCTTGGCGCGCTGGGCGGCGTTGGGGATGCCGACCAGGTCGAGCAGCTCGACGGCGCGCTCGTCGGCCTGCTCGCGCGAGGCCGCCGGGTCGTGCACCCGCACCGCCTCGGCGATCTGGTCGCCCACCGTGTAGACGGGGGTGAGGCCGGACAGCGGGTCCTGGAACACCATCGAGATGACCGAGCCGCGCAGCTTCGAGAGGGCGCGGTCGTCGAGCCCGGTGAGCTCTTCGCCGTGCAGCCGGATGGAGCCCTGCACCCGCGCGCTGTCCGGCAGCAGGCCCATCGCGGCCATCGAGGAGACCGACTTGCCGGAACCGGACTCGCCGACGATGCCGAGGATCTCGCCGCGCCGCACCGCATAGGAGACGCCGCGCACGGCCTGCACGTCGGCTTCCCTTCCCCGGCCGGGGAAGGTGACGTGCAGGTCCTCGATCTCGAGTACGGGTGCCCCGCTGCCGCCGTCGTTCACACTGCTGTCCGTCACTGTCGTCCTCGCCGTCGGTCGTTTCGCTGCGCCCCGCGCCGAGGCGGGCCTGCCACCGGTGGTCATCGCTGTCGCCCCTCCCCTACCGGCGGCGCTTCGACTGGGGGTCGAGGGCGTCGCGGAGCCCGTCGCCGATCAGGTTGACGGCAAGCACGAGCAGGACGAGCAGGCCGGTGCAGAAGAGGAACGTCCACGGGTGGGTGGTGGCCTGGCGGGCGCCGAGGGAGATGAGCGAGCCGAGCGACACGTCGGGCGGCTGCACGCCGAAGCCGAAGTAGGACAGGCTCGTCTCGGTGATGATCGCCGCGCTGACGTTGATGGTGGCGTCCACGATCAGCAGCGAGGACATGTTGGGGATGATGTGCCGGAAGATGATCTTCCACGGCGGCACGCCCATGTACCGGGCCGCGAGCACGTACTCCCGCTCCTTGAGCGAGATCGTCATGCCGCGCACCATCTTCGCGGTCACCATCCACATGAACGCGGCGAGCAGGCCGACGAAGATCAGCCAGCCCTGGTCGCGCAGCACCGGGTAGAGGATGGCGAGGATGAGGAAGCTCGGCAGCACCAGGCCCAGGTCGGTGATCCACATCAGCACCCGGTCGGTGACGCCGAGGAAGTAGCCGGCGAAGGCGCCGACGATGGCCGCGACGAACGTCGACAGCAGCGCCACGAGCAGGCCGATGATGATCGACTTCTGCAGGCCGACCATGGTCGAGACGAACACGTCCCGGCCGGTGTTGTCGGTGCCCCACCAGTGCTCCGGGGAGGGCGGCCGGAGGAAGTTGGCGTAGTCGCGCTCGCCGAACTCCCACGGGCTGACCAGCGGCCCGAGCCACGCCATGGCGACCATGGCGAGGATGATGCCGATCCCGAAGACGACGCGCCGCGTCCGCAGCAGCTGCCGGAAGACGCTGCTCCACCGGCCGGAGGCGCCGGCTTCCTCGGGGCCGTGGTCGGGCGCGTCCTGGGCGCCGGCGCGCTCGGTGGACATGCTCATGGGCGGGGCTCCTGCCACGGGCTCGGTACGGGGGCGCCGGGCCGGGCGGCGCCCCGGGCACGGCGGGCTGCGTCGGGGGCGGACTGGGGCGCCATCAGCTGATCCTCACCCTCGGGTCGAGCCAGGCATAGAGGATGTCGGAGAGGAAGGCCGCCACCATCACGCAGACCGCCATGAAGAAGGAGACCGCGGCGACCGCGTGCACGTCCTGGGTGGCGATGGAGTCGATCAGCCAGGAGCCCATGCCCTTCCAGTTGTAGATCTTCTCGGTGAAGGTGGTGCCGGCCATCATCACGCCGAAGGTGAAGGTGAAGTAGGTGACCGTGGGGATGAGTGCGGTGCGCAGGGCGTGCTTGAGCAGCGCCGCGCGCTTGGTCAGCCCCTTGGCGCGGGCGGTGCGCACGAAGTCCGAGCCGAGCACGTCGAGCATCATGTTGCGCTGGTAGCGGCTGAACGCGGCGAACTGGCCGACCGCCAGCGCGATCGTGGGCAGCAGCATGTGCTGGAGGCGGTTCCAGAGCGTGCCGAAGAACCCCGCCTCCAAGCCGGGTGTTCGCTCCCCGTTGAAGACGAAGAACTGCGGTATGCCGGTGAGGTCGGCGATGATGCCGTTCAGCCAGATCGCCATTACCTGGAGGCTGACGGCGATCACGACGGCGGGCACGGCGAGCACGAGGAACGCAGCGCCGGTCGAGGTCTGGTCGAACCAGCCGTATTGGCGCACTGCGGCATAGGCGCCCACCGCGACGCCGACGGTGGCGCCGATCATGACGCCGGCGACGATGAGGCGCAGCGAGACGAAGGCCCGGACTTCGATCTCGTCGTTGACGCTCTTGCCGAAGATCGTTTTGCCGAAATCGCCCTGGGCGACGTCGCCCGCCCACACGACCCACCGCTCGGCCAGCGGGGTCTTGTCGTTGAGATTGAGCTCGTCCAGCCGGGCGTCGACCGCTTCCTCGGTCGGCCGGGGGCTCTGGTTCTCGTAGTTGACGCGGGGGCTCAGCGTGGAGGCGGCGAGCAGGTAGGCGCAGGTGGTCGCTACGACGATCAGAACCAGATAGTTCACCAGTCGCCGGACCAGGAACATGCCCAACGGGGGCCTCCTACCCTTCGCCTTCGCACGGTGCGGTCTCGGGGCCAGCGATGTCCACGGGCGGGCCTCCGCCCGCGGGGGCGGCCCGGCGAAGCTCCTGGGCGGCGTCCCGGAGGGTTTTCCGGGCACGGCACCGAAACACGTTTCACCCGATTCACGGTCCGCGAGTCGGATTTGAACGAGTGTGCGCCTTTTCCGGACACCGGCTGGTCACTATGACATCAAGAAAGCGCAACGGGCGCCCGATCGTCCAACGTCGCGAAACGGCATTTCCCCGCGGCCCGGAATCCGCTTCCCCGGTCGACCACGGCGTTTATCACGGCGGAAACACCAGCCCCAGGATGCACAGGGAAGGAACACGTTACCGAAACGCCGGCGGCCGCATCAGGCCACTGCGCGATGCATAACCGGCGCCATTCCGGATAGGGCGCGGAACCGCCCGCGGGCACCGGGCCCGCGGCGGCCTCAGGCGTCGCTGGAGCGCTGCCAGATGTTGATCCCGAGGTCGTGCGCGTGCCGGTCGACGGCGGCGCACTCCCCCTCGGTCAGCGCGGGGCCGCGCGCGGCCGCGGCGCTGTCCTCCAGCTGCGCCGTGCTGCTGGCCCCCACCAGCACCGACGTGACGCGGGGGTCGCGCAGGGCCCACTGGAGCGCGAACTGGGCAAGCGTCTGGCCGCGGTCGCGGGCCAGCCCGTCCAGTTCGCGGATCGTGGCCAGGTTCTCCTCGGTGAGCCAGTCCGGGTTGAGCGAGCCGGCCCGGGAAGCCCGCGAGCCGGCCGGAACGCCGCCGAGGTAGCGGTCGGTCAGCATGCCCTGGGCCAGCGGCGAGAAGGCGATGCAGCCGGCGCCCTCCCGCTCCAGGGTGTCCAGCAGGCCGTCCTCCTCGATCCACCGGTTCACCATCGAGTACGACGGCTGGTGGATGAGGAGCGGCGTGCCCAGCCCGCGCAGGATCGCGGCGGCTTCGGCGGTGCGTTCGGCGGAGTAGGACGAGATGCCGGCGTAGAGTGCGCGCCCGGAGCGCACCGCGGCGTCCAGCGCCCCCATGGTCTCCTCCAGCGGCGTGTCCGGGTCGAACCGGTGGCTGTAGAAGATGTCGACGTAGTCCAGCCCCATCCGGGCGAGCGACTGGTCGAGGCTGGCCAGCAGGTACTTGCGGGAGCCGCCGCCGCTGCCGTAGGGGCCGGGCCACATCGGGTAGCCGGCCTTGGTGGAGACCACCAGTTCGTCCCGGTGCGCGCGGAAGTCCTCGCGCAGGATGCGGCCGAAGTTGAGCTCCGCGGATCCGGGCGGCGGCCCGTAGTTGTTGGCGAGGTCGAAGTGGGTGATGCCGAGGTCGAAGGCGCGGCGCAGGATCGCGCGCTGCGCCTCCAGCGGCCGGTCGTCGCCGAAGTTCTGCCACAGCCCCAGCGACACCTCGGGCAGCAGCAGCCCGCTGCGCCCGGTCCGGCGGTAGGGCATCCGCCCGTCGTAGCGCTCGTCGTCGGCAGCGTGGACGCCCGCGGCAGGCACGTCCAGTCGGGGAATATCGGCTTCTCGCACCATGCGCACCATCATGCCAGCGCGGCCCGCGCAGCACACGGGTCCTGCGCACTGCGGCCCGCACCGGATCCGCGGAGGCGGCCGGTGCGGGCCGCAGAGCAGCCGGGCCCGCCGGGGCCGGGAGCTCCGGCGGGCCCGCGGCCACGGCCGGGTCAGGTGCCGATCGGCTTGCCCTTGCGGTGCCAGATGGAGACGACCGAGGGCCGCGGGTAGCCCTCGTGGTCGGGCCAGGTGCTGGTCGGCTCCTCGTAGGTGCCGTCCTCGCCCGGGTGCTGCGGCGCGATGAAGGCGGTCATCCCGTCCTCGGTGATGAACGGGCCGCAGCACTCGGCCTCGACCGGAACGGTGGCGAACGTCTTCAGCTCGCCCTTGTACTTGCCCCACATCGGCACGGCGTGCAGGCCGTCGTTGAAGCCGAGCGAGCCGGGGGCGCCGTCCGTCGAGATCCACAGGTTGCCGACCGGGTCGAAGGTGACGTTGTCCGGCGAGGACAGCGGAGCGACCTTGGACTTGTCGTAGCCGGCGAAGTAGGTGGACGGGTCCTCCGGGTCGCCGCAGACGAGCGGCACGTCCCAGGCGAACTCGGTCGCCGCGGCGTCGTTGCCGGCCTCGCTCACCTCGAGGATGTGGCCGAACTTGTTGGGGCCGCGCGGGTTGGGCTCGTCGGCCTGGCCGGGCTCGCGGGCGTCGTTGTTGGTGAGCGCGCAGTAGACCTTGCCGGTGACGGGGCTGGGCTCGAAGTCCTCGGGCCGGTCCATCTTGGTGGCGCCGGCGCGGTCGGCGGCGATCCGGGTGTAGACGAGCACCTCGGCGACGCTCATGCCCTCGACGAAGCTCTCCTCGTCGGTGCAGAGCGCGACCCACTCGCCGGCTCCGTCGAAGGCGCCGTCCTCGGGCAGGGTGCCGCTGCCGTCGATCTCCTCCGCGGGGCTGTTGCCGCTCAGCTTGGCCACGTAGAGGGTGCCCGAGTCGAGCACGGCTGTGTTGTGCCGCTTGGAGCCCTTCTTGTACTTCTTCGCGCTGACGAACTTGTAGATGTACTCGAAGCGCTCGTCGTCGCCCATGTAGACGGCGACGCGGCCGTCGTCGGTGAGGCGGGTGGTGGCGCCCTCGTGCTTGAAGCGGCCGAGCATGGTGTGCTTCAGCGGCTTGGCGGAGGGGTCGGTGGGGTCGATCTCCACCACCCAGCCGAACCGGTTGGGCTCGTTGTTGTGCCGGCTGATGTCGAACCGCTCGTCCACGCGGTCGAAGCGGCGGTTGTCGGTGCGGGTGTCGCCCTCGACCTTGAAGGCGTACCGGGCGAGCTTGGGCTTGAGCTCCTCCGGAGCTTCCTCGCCGCCCACGAAGTACTGGTCGACGTTCTCCTCGCAGGTGAGCACGGTGCCCCACGGGGTGGTGCCGCCGGCGCAGTTGTTCAGCATGCCGAGGACCTCGGTGCCCTCGGCGTCGGCGGCGGTCTGCAGCAGGGCGTGGCCCGCCGCGGGACCGGTGAAGCGCATCGGGGTGGTGGCGGTGATGCGCCGGTTGAACCTCCGCTTGCCGCGGGCGGGCTTCCAGCCCTCCCCCTTCTCCCACTGGAGCTCCACGATGGAGCCGCCGTGGGCGGCCATGGACACCTCGATGAGCGCGGTGTCGATGTCGCCGCCGTCGGTGTAGCCGGGGAACATCAGGTTCTCGTTGGTGTACTCGTGGTTCACCCAGAGCAGCCCGCGGTTCGCGGACAGCGGGAAGAAGGCGACGTAGTCGCAGTTGTAGCCGAACTGCTGGGCCTGCGCCTCGGGGTTCTGGTCCTCGATGTCGAACTCGGGCGCGCCGGGCAGCACCGGGTCGCCCCAGCGGATCACGACGTTGTGGTCGTAGCCGTCGGCGACGGTGACGGTGTCTTCGGTGGACGTCGACAGGCTGGTGAAGCCGAGGCGCGGGTGGCGGCGGCCCGCGCCTCCGGTGTCGGCGGCCGCGGGGGCGGCGAACCCGCCGAGTGCGCCGATGCCCAGTGCGGTGGCACCGGCTCCGGCGGCGCCGGCCTGCAGTGCGGTGCGGCGGCTCAGCAGCGCGCCGAAGACGTCACCGAAGTAGGGGTTGTCGCTGGTGTTGGGGGCCTCGTGGAAGCAGGCGTTGCCGCATCGGAAGCGGCAGGTGGCGGCCGATCTGTTGCCGCCTACGCCGAGCAGCGGCAGGCGGCGGCGTGCCGGCACGTGCGCGGAGTCGTGCACGGTTCCTCCAGGGATGTCGCGGGGTCGTGGTCGGTCGTGCCCGCATTCGGGACTCGGGTACCGGCCCAAATTCACAGTGTCACGAGCCGACACCGCCGACCTTGGCGAAACTCCGGTGCGCCGCCGTGAACCCCGCATGAACCGGGCGCCAACACTCCCGTTCGACCACGAGAAACGCACGAGCCCCCTGCGCAGCACCGCATCCCGGACACGTCCGGTCAGCGCACGGACGCTCTCCGTCCCTGCCCGATCGGCACTCCACCGCTCCGGAGCGTGAGCACCAGCGGGGCCCACGGTCCGCACGGGAGTACCGGCGTCGTATCCTGTGCGTGGATTCGTCCCCCTCCGATCCCCCACGGTTATCCCCTCCCTCCCGATCGCGCGGCCGCGCCCCAGCCGTGCGGCGCACTGCCGTCCGCACGCCCTGAACGGGCTCCGGAACGAAAGGGCGCGCCGGGGGAGGGCTGCTGTTCGGACCGGCCGCGGGTCCAGCGCGCCACCCGTCCACCCGCCGAACTCCGGTGCACACCATGACCGAGCACTCTCATCCGCACGACGTCCTGGGGGATCCGGTCCGCCGCCGGTTCCCCGGCCTCGCCCACCAGGTCAAGCACGCCCGCCGCTTCGTCGAGCGCCAGCTCGGCGCCTCACCGGAGTGCGCCACGGCGACGCTGCTCACCAGCGAGCTCGCCACGAACGCCATCACGCACAGCGAATCGGGCGCCGACGGCGGCAAGTTCGAGGTGTCCGTCTTCCGCGCACCCGGCTGGGTGCGGGTGGAGGTGAGCGACCTCGGCAGTACGGAGCAGCCGCGGCCGCAGCACCGGTCGCCCTGCGATGTCAGCGAGCACGGCCGCGGCCTCGACCTGGTCGAGGCGCTGTCGTGGAAGTGGGGCGCCCAGGACCGGGAGGACGGCCTGGGCCGCTGCATCTGGTACGAGCTGGCATGGTCTGCGGCGGACGAGGATCCGTCCGCGGCAGCAGAGGGACGGCAGGCGGAGGAGCCGCCGGCCTAGCGTCCGGCCCGGTCAGCGGCGGGCGGCGCCGCAGGCGGAACAGCTTGGGCCCCCCGCGTCCGGGAGGCCCGTGCCGGAGGCGCGCCGGTGCGCGGCGCGCCGAAGTCGTGGTGTGCGGTGTGTCGGTGCTGCTGTCGGTGCGGTGTGGTCGCCGGGCTCGCGCCCGGGCACTACTCGCCCTCTTCCGGACCGGCTCCGTCCTTCGCCGGCGCCTGCCCCTCCCCTTCCGGCGCCGCGGTGCGCAGCCGGTACTTCTCGTAGAGCTCGCGCGCGTAATCCTTGGCCTCTTGCGACGGCTCGTCGCCCAGCTCGTCGCGAACCAGGTCGTCGAGGTCCCTCTCCTTGCCATCCATACAGGGAAGCTTGCCTGGCACATCGGCGGATCACAAATCGGCGCGGCGGCGTCGCTTCCTGCCATATGGCGTGCTCAGCGGCACTGCGGCGCGCCGTCCCAGCGCACAGGCGCACCGGGGCCGCCGCCGTGCCGGACGCGGGCGGAGCGGGAGACCTGTCGCGCACACCGCACCACCCCGCACACAGCGGTGCCGTGCGCCCCACCAGGGCACACGGCACCGCCCCCAGCACAGCGGTGCCGCGCGCCCCACAGGACACGCGGCACCGCCCCCAGCACAGCAGTGCCGCGCACCCCGCAGGACACGCGGCACCACCACAAGTCAGGCCCCCGAGGAAACCCCCTCCTCCGGAACCGACTCCCGCTCCGCACGCGCCTTCTCCACCGCAGCCTCAAACCGCGCAGCACGCCGCTTCGCACGACGCTCCTTGCGACCCTCAGCCATGGTGTAGAGCACAGGCACCAGAACCAGCGTCAGCAGCGTCGACGTGAACAGGCCGCCGATGACGACGAGGGCGAGCGGCTGGGAGACGAACGCGCCTCCGCCGGTGATGCCGAGCGCCATCGGGGTGAGGGCGCCCATGGTCGCCAGCGCCGTCATGAGGATGGGGCGCAGGCGGTGCCGCGCGCCTTCCACGACCGCTTCGCGCAGTTCCATGCCGTCGGCGCGGTACTGGTTGATGAGGTCGATGAGGACGATGGCGTTGGTGACGACGACGCCGATGAGCATCAGCAGGCCGATCAGCGCCGGCAGGCCCAGCGGCTCGCCGGTGAGCACCAGCAGGCCGAGGGACCCGGTGGCGGCGAACGGGATCGACACCAGCAGGATGAACGGCTGCATGAGGCTCTTGAACGTCGCCACCATGATCAGGTAGACGATCACGATCGCGGCGAGCATGGCCAGGCCGAGCTGCGCGAACGCCTCGTTCTGGTCGCTGCTGACGCCGCCGATGCTGGCTTCGGCGCCCTCCGGCAGGTCGAGGGTGTCCAGGACCGTGACGAGCTCCGCACTGACCGTGCCGAGGTCGTCGGCGGTGGGCGATGCGGACACGGTGGCGCTGGTGACGCCGTCGGTCCGGTTGAGCTCCGGTGCCTGCATGACCTCGTCGACGTCGGCGACGTCGCGCAGTTCGACGGTGCCGCCGGCGGGCGCCGCGATCTCGAGGTCGCGGAGCTCCTTGACGGTCTCCGGCGCCGACTCGGCCCGCACAACCATGTCGTGCTGCTGGTTGTCGAGGGTGACGGTGCCGGCCTCGGCGCCCTCGAAGGCGTCGGAGACGGCCTGGCCGATGGCGCCTTCGGTGAGGCCCTCCTCCGCGGCGGCCTCACCGTCGACGGTGACTTCCAGGGCGGGCATCGCCGCGGCGATGCTGTTCTGCACGTCGGCGGCGCCGTCGATGCCGGCGACGGCCTCCTGCACCTGGTCGGCGGCTGTCTCCAGGGTCTCCGGGTCGTCCGCGGTGATCTCGACTTCGAGGCCGGCCATGCCGCCGGTGTCGGCGAGGGCCACCTCGTGCTCGGTGTCGATGTCCTCGAGCGCGGTGCGCAGCTTCTCCTGGTAGACCTCCTGGTCGCCGTCGGGGTTGGTGGTGATGGTGAACTGCGTCGCGCCTGCGCCGCCGCCCATCATCGCCGCCATCGGGTCGCCGCCCCCGCCGACCGAGGCCTGGTAGGAGTCGACCCAGGAGAGGCCTTCGAGGGCCTTCTCCACCTTCTCGGCCTCGGTGTCGGCGACACCGACGGAGGTGCCCGGAGGCATCTCCTGGGTGGCCTGGTAGGTGTTCTGGCCCTGGTCGCCGAGGAAGTTGGTCTTCAGCATCGGGCTCATGGCGAGGCCGACCGTGCCGACCAGCACCAGGACGGACGCGGCCAGGGTGAGGAAGCGGTGCTTGGTGGCCCATCGGACGACCGGCAGGTAGCCCCGCTGCAGCGGCGAGCGCAGCTCGCGGCGGTGCTCCTCGGCGCGGACCTCGTCGACCTGCTCCGGCGGGACCGGGGTGGTCTTCATGAACCAGTAGGCGAGCACCGGGATGATCGTCAGCGAGACGATCAGCGAGACCGCCAGGGCGAGGCTGGCCGTGACCGCGAACGGCCGGAACAGCTCGCCCACCATGCCGCCCACGAAGCCGACGGGCAGGAACACGGCGATGGTGGTCAGCGTGGATGCGGTGATCGCGGTGGAGACCTCCTTGACGCCGGTGAACACCGCGCGGCCCTTCTCCTCGCCATAGCCGAGGTGGCGCTTGATGTTCTCCAGGACGACGATGGAGTCGTCGACGACGCGTCCGATCGACACGGTGATGGCGCCGAGGGTGAGGATGTTCAGGCTGTAGCCGAACACCTGCATGCCGATCATGGTGATCAGCAGCGATACCGGGATCGACACGGCCGACACGATGGTGGACCGGAACGACAGCAGGAAGATGAGGATCACGGCCACCGCGAAGATGAGGCCGAGACCGCCTTCCTCCGCCATGGCGACGATGGACTCGTTGATGAACGGCGCCTGGTCGAAGACGACGGAGACCGCCGCGTCCTCGCCGAGCATCGGACCGACGTCGTCGAGGGTGGACTGGACCGCCTCGGAGATCTCGACGGTGTTGCCCTCGGGCGTCTTGGTGACCATCACGCCGAGGCTGGGCTGTCCGTCGGTGCGGGTGATGGAGGAGGACTCGTTGGCGGCGAGCTCGACGTCGGCCACCTCGGAGAGCTGGACCGGTTCGGGCGCCGCGGCAGCTGCGCCGGGCACCGCGCCCGCCGCACCGCCGGCCGCACCGCCCGCGGCTGAGCCGGCCGCGCCGTCGGGGGCCGGGGCCGCGGCACCGCCGGAGGGCGTGAGCCAGAGGTCTTCGACGTCCTCGACGGATTCGAGCTTGGTTCCGGTCGTGGCGGTGAGGGTGCGGCCGTCCTCGGTGATGTCGCCGCCCGGGGAGAGAACGCCGCTGGCCTGCAGGGCCGAGGTGATGTCGGCCTCGGTCAGCCCGGCGTCCTCCAGCTCGTCCTCGTCGGGGGTGACGGTGACGGTGGAGTCGTTGACGCCGGTGACGGTGGCGGCGCGCACGCCGTCGATCGACTCCAGGGCCGGCACGAGCTGCTCTTCGAGCGGCTCGGCCAGTGCCTGGGCGTCGCCGTCGCCGGCGCCCGCGGCGAGCATCACGACCGGCATGTCGTCCAGGCCGAACGACTGCACGGTGGGCTCGATGTCGTCGGGCAGCATCGCCCGCGCCTGGTCGACGGCGAGCTGGACCTCGCGGACGACGTCGTCGGTGCTGTCGCCGTAGTCGAACTCGGCGACGACCTGGGCGCTGCCGTTGGCCGAGGTGGAGGTGTAGGAGGTGATCCCGGAAACGCCCTTGACCGCCTGCTCCAGCGGAACGGTCACCTCGTCCTCGACGACCTCCGGCGAGGCGCCCTGGTACTGGGCGCCGACCATGACCATGGGCAGTTCCATGGACGGCATCAGCTCGCGCTTGGCGGAGCCGGCCGCGATCACGCCGAAGACCAGCGCGGAAAGGGTGATGAGCAGGATCAGTGCCCGGTTGCCCAAGGAGACCTTGGCGAGTCGGTTCACGCGGCGCCTCCCGGCTGCGGTGCGTGCGGCCGTCGGCCGGGGAGGCCAAGCGCGCCCAGGGGGCTCTTGGCAGATGTCGACATTAGAGGCGTACTCCTCGCAAGTGTGCGGTATCGCGCGGCAGGCCGGCCGAGGAGCCGGCGGCGCCTCGCGGGCGGTGACGGGGCCGCAGAGGCGTTTCGGGCACGCATCATCACGATACTTCCGGTCTCGAACCGGTCGCTGCGCTTCCTGCCCGATTTGGGGGCAGAGGCGGGGAGTTGCCGGGGGGCGCTCAGGGTTCTGTCAGCGAAATGTCAGGGTGTCCGCTATCGGCCGCCCCGAGTCGCGTGAGCCGCGTCATAGCCGCGTGGCTGCAGGGGCATCCGGAACCCGGCGGGGCGGGCGGGAATACGGGCTGCATTCGCCCCGAGAGGCAAAGCGGCCGGAATTCGCGCCCGATTCCGGATTCTCCCCGAACGGCCGTTCCCGATCTGTATTTCCGGACCGCCGAACGCCGCCGCGCGGACCGGGCGGACGATCCCCGGCGCCCGCCGGCGGAGCCCTCCTGCGGCGCGGCCGAACCGCGCACCCGGGCCGGCCGGGGCTCAGGCGGTGGGGACCGGTGTGCTCTCGCCGGGCGGCACGTGCGCGCCGGCCACCCCCCAGACGACCCCGAGCAGGTCCTCCAGCGCATGCGCCAGCGCCGGGTCGACGAGCTCGTAGGTGACCGAGCGGCCCGACCGGCCGCCGTGCACCAGGCCGCATTCACGCAGGCAGGTGAGGTGATTGGAGACGTTCTGCCGGGTAAGTTCCAACCGGTCTGCGAGCCGGGCCGGCGTGCACGGACCGTCGAGCAGGGCAAGGAGCAGCCGGCACCGCGTGGGGTCGGCCAGGGCCCTGCCGAGCCGGTGCAGGGCCGCGAGGCGCTGCTCGGCGGTGAGCCGCTGGGCGCCCGGCAGGGCGGCATCCGGCGGCGCGGCGGCTGCGGGCGAAGGGGGTGCGGCGGCGGGGTCGGCGGGCGCGGAACCGTCGAGGGTGGACATGGTAATCATTGTACACTATTTGCTGTATAGACAGCCGTGGCTGTATAACGGGGACCGGGCCGGCGGCGGCCAGGATCCGCCGCGCGGGGAGCGCCACGGGAGGCGGACATGGGAACCGGACACGGACACGGGCACGGCGGCACTGCGGCGTCCGCCCATCGGGGGCGCCTCGGGCTCGTCCTCGGCCTCATGCTCACCGTGGCCGCCGTCCAGGTGGTCGGCGCCGCGGGTTCAGGGAGCCTCGCGCTGCTCGCCGACGCCGGGCACACCGTCACCGACTCGGCGGGCGTCGCCATCGCGCTCTTCGCGGTCTGGATCGCCGCCCGCCCGCCCAGCCCGAAGCGCACCTTCGGCACCCAGCGCGCCGAGGTCCTCGCGGCCGCGGGCAACGCGCTCCTGCTGTTCGCCCTGTGTGCGTTCATCGCCTACGAGGCGATCGAGCGCATCGCCAGCCCGCAGGAGGTCGCCGGCCCCTGGGTGGTGGCGGTCGCCGCGTTCGGCCTGGTCATGAACATCGCCGCGCTGTTCATCCTGCGCACCGGGCAGAAGGAGAGCATCAACGTCCGCGGCGCCTACCTTGAGGTGCTCGGCGACGCGCTCGCCTCGGTCGGCGTCATCGTCGGCGGCGCCGTCATCTGGGCCACCGGCTGGTCCCAGGTGGACACGGTCGTCTCGCTGCTGATCCTCGCCATCATCGTGCCGCGCGCCTGGAGCCTGCTGCGCGAAGCCGTCCACGTCCTGCTGGAGGCGACCCCGCACGGGGTCGACCTGACCGAGGTGCGCGCCCACCTGCTGCGCGAGCCCGGGGTGCTCGACGTCCACGACCTGCACGCCTGGACCATCACCTCCGGCGTCCCGGTGCTGTCCGCGCACGTCGTCGTGGAGGAGGGCCGGCTGGCTGACGCGGGCCGCATGCTCGACCGGCTGCACGCCTGCCTCGACGGCCACTTCGACGTGGAGCACTCCACCCTGCAGCTGGAGCCGCACGGCCACGTGGACCACGAGGGCGCCCGGCACACGTGACCCGCGCAACACTCCCCTGCCCGGCACCCGCGCTGTCGCGCCCGCGAAGGAAAGCTGTCGCGCGCGCGAAGGAAACTCGAGCGGCCGCCGCCTGCCGCCCTCCGCTGCAGGGGCGACCTGCCGGGACGACGCGCCCACCGCCCACTCCCCTGCGCCACCCGGTATCGGTTCCGGAGTAAGGTCGGACCGCAGTTCACGCCCATTCAGGGACACATCGCCCAGGGCGCGCGGCCGCGCCAGCGCGGCCGGGCCCGTCTCCGGGCCGTCGGGGGCGATCCGGCGGGCGGGGCTGCCGACAGCCACGCAGGGAGCCAGGAGGAAAACACGCATGTCCATCGAACGCCGCGGCCTGTCGGGTTTCGCGGACTGGCTCCGCGACGACGTCGTCGCCGGGTTCATGCTGATCGGCGGCGCGGTGGTCGCCCTGGTCTGGGCCAACTCGCCGCTCAGCGGCGGCTATGAGGCGCTCCGCGACTTCTCGTTCGGGCCCGCTTCGCTGCACCTCGACCTCTCGGTGCACGCGTGGGCGGCCGACGCGCTGCTCGCCGTGTTCTTCTTCGTGGTCGGCAACGAGCTCAAGCAGGAGTTCGTCCACGGCGAGCTGCGCAATCCACGCCGCGCGATGCTGCCGATCGTCGCCGCCCTGTGCGGCATGGTGGTCCCCGCGGCGATCTACATGCTGGTCAACGCGGGCAGCCCGGACACGCTGCACGGCTGGGGCATCCCGATGGCGACCGACATCGCGTTCGCCGTGGCCATCCTCGCCGTGATCGGCCGCTACCTGCCGCCCGCGCTGCGCACCTTCCTGCTGACCCTGGCGATCGTGGACGACCTCGGCGCGATCATCGTCATCGCGGTCTTCTACACCGCCGACCTGGCATTCCTCCCGCTCCTCGGCGCGGCCGCCCTGCTGGCCGCCTTCGGCTACCTGCAGCGCGGCCGGGGGCTCGCCGCCCGGCTCAACGCCTCCGCGCTGCCCAACTGGGTCGTCTACGTCCCGCTCGCCGCAGCCATCTGGACTCTGGTGCACGCCAGCGGCGTGCACGCCACGATCGCCGGTGTCGCCATGGGCCTGCTCATGCGCACCGTCGCCCACCAGGGCGAGGCCGACAGCCCGTCGCACCGGGTGGAGCAGCTGATCCGGCCCTGGTCCAACGGGATCGTGCTGCCGGTCTTCGCGCTGATGTCGGCGGGCGTCGTCTTCACCGGGTTCGCACCGCTGTTCTCCGACACCGCGGCGATGGGCGTGGTGCTGGGGCTGGTGGCCGGAAAGCTCATCGGAATCCTCGGCGGGTCCTGGCTCACCACCAAGCTGACCGCGGCCGAACTGAACCCGACGCTCAAGTGGATCGACATCGCCGGCATGTCGCTGCTGGCCGGCATCGGCTTCACGGTCTCCCTGCTCATCACCGAGCTCTCGTTCACCGACCCGCACACCGTCGAGGCGGCGAAGACCGGTGTCATCGCCGCCTCGCTCATCGCGACCGTGCTCGCGGCGTGCGTGCTGCTCGTGCGCAGCCGGCACTACCGCAAGCACGGCTGGGGCGACCCGGCACCGCGCAGCGGCAACACGGAGAACGCCGCCGGCTGAGGCGGAACGGACCCGCGCGAACGCCCGCCCGCTGCCGACACGTGTCGGCAGCGGGCGGGCGTTCGCGCGGTCTGCCTGTTGGATGGGAACCGGCGCCGCCTGGTGCACACTGACTGCCATCAGGAGCGGCGGCGCAGGGCCGCGGCAGCGCTCAGGACCGCGCTGCAGCACACCGGGCCGCTGGCCGGACCGGGCCAGGCCCGCAGACGAGTGGTGCGACGGAAGGCGGCGACCGGCAGATGCGACGACTCGGAGCGCCCGGCTGGGGCGCGCTCGCGGGGAAGGGCGCCCCGCCCACCGCGGGCAACGCCCCCTGGCGGCGGCCGGCGAGTCTGTTCGTCCTGGTCTACGTCACCGCCGGGCTGATCGGCGCCGGGCTGCTCACCCTGCCCGCCGCACACGCCCGCGACGCCCAGCTGAGCTTCGTCGACGCGCTGTTCACCTCCACGTCCGCACTGACCGTGTGCGGGCTCGCGGTGATCGACCTCGGCGGAGACCTGTCGCTGTTCGGCCGGGTGGTCGTCGCGGTGCTCATCCAGATCGGCGGCATCGGCATCATGTCGCTGGCCTCGCTGCTGGGCCTCGCGGTCATCCACCGGTTCGGGCTGCGGCTGCGGATGACACTCAGCCAGGAGAACCGCGCGCTGGGCACCGGCGACGTCCGCGGGGTGGTGCTGCGCATCCTGGGGGTGAGCCTGCTCTGCGAAGCCGTGGTCGCCCTGGTCCTGTTCCCGCGGTTCTGGCTGGCGCACGGCGAGGGGCCGCTCGCCGCGGCGGGGCTGGGCGCCTTCCACGCCGTCTCGGCCTTCAACAACGCGGGGCTGGCGCTGTACGGCGACAGCCTGACCCGGTTCGCCGCCGACCCGGTCATCCTCACCGTGATCGCCGCCGCGTCGATCGTCGGCGGCCTCGGCTTCCCGGTGCTCCTGGAGATCCGCCGCCACCTGCACCGGCACGCCCAGTGGAGCCTGCACACCAAGCTGACGCTGGTGACCACGGCGCTGCTGTTCGCCGGCGGCGCGGCAGCGGTCACCCTGCTGGAGTGGAACAACCCGGCGACGCTGGGCGGCATGCCGTGGTGGCAGCGGCTGCTCGACGGCGGCTTCCACGGCGTAATGCCGCGCAGCGGCGGGTTCAACGTCGTCGACACCGGCGCCATGCACGACGCCACGCTGATGGTGACGATGATGCTGATGTTCGTCGGCGGCGGCACCGCGGGCACGGCCGGCGGCATCAAGGTGGTGACGCTCGCGGTGGTGTTCCTGGTGGTCTGGGCCGAGATCCGGGGCCGCTCCGAGGTGCACGTGTTCGGCCGCAAACTGCCGCCGGACGTCATCCGGCAGGCGCTGAGTCTGCTGTTCCTCTCCATGACGGTGGTGGTCGTCTCCACCGTGGTGCTGCTCGGCACCACGCGGTTCGGCCTGGTTCCGGTGATGTTCGAGGTGATCTCGGCGTTCGGCGTGGTCGGGCTGTCCACCGGCGTCACCCCCGATCTGCCGCCGGCGGCCCACGTGCTGCTGGCGGTGCTGATGGTGGCGGGCCGGATCGGCCCGGTCACCTTCGCTACCGCGCTCGCCCTGCGCGAGCGCACCCGCCGCTTCGACCGCCCGGTGGGCCGCCCGTTCATCGGATAGCCCGCGGAGCAGCACCGACACCGCCGCCGGAGCGCTTCCGGCGGCGCAGCAGAGCAGAGCCGGCCGGACGCCGGCGCGACCACCGAGGAGGGCACCGTGCCCCGGAGCAACGCCAACGACAAGCGGGTTCTGGTGATCGGGCTGGGCCGGTTCGGCAGCTCGCTCGCCATGGAGCTGATCGCGCAGAACTGGGAGGTGCTGGGGGTCGACTCCAACCCGCGGCTGGTCCAGTCGCTCGCCGACACCCTCACCCAGAGCGCGGTGGCCGACGCCACTGACGAGGAGGCGCTGCGCCAGCTCGGCGCGGCCGACTTCAGCCGGGCCGTCGTCGCCATCGGCACCCACCTCGAAGAGAGCATCCTGACCACGTCGCTGCTGGTGGACATGGGGGTGCCGCGGATCTGGGCGAAGGCCATCAGCCGGCGGCACGGCCGCATCCTGCAGCAGGTGGGCGCCCACCACGTGGTGCTGCCCGAGCACGACATGGGCGAGCGGGTCGCGCACCTGCTCTCCGGCCGGATGCTGGACTACGTGGAGATCGAGGAGGGCTTCGCGCTGGGCAAGACGCGGGCTCCGCGGGCGCTGCTCGACCAGCGGCTCGGCGACTCCGGCCTCCGCGCCCGCTACGGCGTCACCGTGGTGAGCATCAAGCGGCACGGTGCGGAGTTCACCTACGCGACCGCCGACACTGTGCCGCAGAAGGGCGATGTGATCGTGGTCGCCGGCAGCACCCGCGACGTGGAGCGGTTCGCCGAGGTGAACTGAGGCGATCCGGCGCCGACGCGGCACATCCGGGGCCACCCCGGAGCATAACCGGCAGAACGGTGGAAACCCACCAAATTGACAACGGTTTTCATTCTCTTGAGAATAAGGAGCATGAGAACAGCGAAGCCGGTCAAGATCGTCGCGGCCTGCGCCGCGGGCGCCGTCCTCGCCGCGGGCTGCGGCGCTGACGGCGGGGGCAGCGGCGGCGGCGAGGGGATCTCCATCGTCACCGGCGTCTACCCGCTCCAGTGGCTCGCCGAGGAGGTCGCCGGCGAGCACGGATCGGTCACCAACCTGACCAAGCCCGGTGCCGAGCCGCACGACCTGGAGCTCACCGGGCGGCAGACCGGCGAGGTCGTCGACGCCGACGTCGCCTTCTACATCGGCGGCCTGCAGCCGGCGGTGGACGAGGCGGTCGCCCAGAGCGAGACGGGCAACGCGCTCGACGTCGCCGACCTCGTCGAACTGCGCAGCGCCACCGAGGACGACGGCGACCCCGGACACGGCCACGGCGAGGAGGACGGCCACGGCCACGGCGAGGAGGACTCCCATGACCATGGCGAGTCCGACCCGCACATGTGGCTCGACACCGAGCGGATGGCCGAGACCGCCGCCGGCCTCGCCGACCGGCTCGCCGAAGCCGATCCGGACCACGCCGAGGACTACGCCGGCAACGCCGAGCGGGTGCGCGAGGAGCTCACCGGGATCGGCGACGACTACACGTCCGGCCTGGCCGAGTGCGACAGCCGCGAGATGGTGGTCGACCACGCCGCGTTCGGCTACCTCGCCGCGCAGCACGACCTGCACCAGATCTCGGTCGCCGGGATCGACCCCGACTCCGAGCCCTCCCCCGCGCGCATCGCCGAGGTGGCCGAGACCGTCCGCGAGCACGACGTCAGCACGGTGTTCACCGAGACGCTGACCAGCCCCGAGACGGCCGAGACCATCGCCAGCGAGACCGGCGCCGACACCGCGGTCCTCGATCCGCTGGAAGGCATCACCGACCAGTCGCCGGGCGAGGACTACCCCTCCATCATGCGGGCCAACCTGGAGTCGCTGTCCGGCGGACTCGGCTGCGGCTAGGCACGCAACCGGCCGCAGGCCGCAGCGGGCACTCCCCCGGCGCCCGACGCCGGCAGCCGGCGCGGGCCGCGGACTCGGCCGCCGACAGGAAGAACGCAGCCTGAGCGCGCCAGGGCCGAGCAGCAGGACGGCGATCCGCCGCCCCGGCGCCGGACGGCGCCGGCTGCCACCGCATCGCCGCAGGACAGCGCCGACACAGACGGGGCCCCGCCGGATCCGGCGGGGCCCGCTGTCATCCCCGGCGCGCCCTCTCCTGCAATTCACGCCGCGGGATTGCACATCCTTACATGCCGCATACATCGGACGAAAGCGCCCCGCACGCTGCATTCACGTGCGCTATCCTGAGCAAAGTACGGTGCTGATGCACGTGCATCCGAGAGTGCACATGCATGGCTCCGACCACCGGATCAAGGAGGACTCGCAGCATATGAGCACGTACAACGGCATTGCAGCGTCCGAACTGAACGACGTCGCCTGGCAGAAGAGCCGGCGGAGCAACTCACGGGGCTCCTGCGTGGAGTTCGCCAAGCTCTCCGACGGATCGATCGCCATGCGCAACTCCCGGTTCCCCACCGGCCCGGCCCTCGTCTACACCCAGGACGAGATCGACTGCCTCATCCTCGGTGCCAAGGACGGCGACTTCGACAACCTCCTCGGCTGACACCGGTGGACACCGGCCCGGAGCTGAGCGCCCTGGCCGGGACCTGCCGACCGAAGCGGCCGGCCGCCCCGCGGCACCGCTGATCCACCGGGGCCCGCCGCCCTCTCCGCTGCACACCGGAGTGGGCGGCGGACGACCGGTCCCATCGGAGGCTCCGGGCGCAGCAGCGCCCGGAGCCTCCGATCGACGTGAGGCCGGGGCGCGCTAACGGGGGCTCGCCCCGGCCGCGCCCGGTCGTGCCGCGCAGGACAGCAGGCCCGGTACACCGATCACGCCGGGCTCCCGCGACCGCGGCGAACGCGCCGCGGGCGAACGCCGGCTCGCCGGAGGCGGCGGGCGGCAGGCCGAACGGCGACGGCGGCTGCCGGGCGTGCACAGCAGCGGCACGGTGCGCGGCTTGCGGTCTCCGCCAGGGCTACCCCAGTGCGGCAGCCGCGTGCGCGGAACCGTCCGCACCGGCCGCGGTCCGAAGCGCCCGGCGGGAAAGCGGGCGTGCGGCCGCCGGCGGTTCGCGGCAGTGCAGCCGTCAGAACTCGTCGATCATCGCCCTGAGGATCTTCTCCGTCTCGGCGGGCGCCTCGGCGACGATGCTGAGCCGCTCCATCGCCATGCTGTAGAGGTCCACCTCGGAGCGCTTGTCGAGGCTGAGCGAGCCGGTCAGGTGCTCGATGTAGACGACGTCGCCGAGCTCGAAGTCGGGGTAGCGCAGGATCGTGAACGACCCGGCCTCTGCGGCGTGCGCGCCGGCGCTGAACGGCACGATCTGCAGCGTGATGTTGGGCCGCTGGCAGAGCTCGACGAGGTGCTCCAGCTGCCGGCGCATGACGTCGACACTGCTGCTCTTCTCGTCCACCGGCCCCACCGGGCGGCGCACGGCGGCCTCGTCCAGGATGGCCCACACGGTGAGGTCGGGCTCGTCGAGGCGCCGCTGGCGCTGCATGCGCACCTGGACGCGTTCTTCGACCGTGTGCTCGGGCGGCGAGACACCGCCGCTGATGACGGAGCGCGCATACTCCTCGGTCTGCAGCAGGCCGTGGATGAACTGCGCCTCGTAGATCCGGATGCGGCTGGCCGCCTCTTCCAGGCCCACGTACGAGCGGAACCACTGGGGCAGCGACTCGCCGTACTGCTGCCACCAGCCCGGCTTGTTCGTCTCCCGGGCCATGTCGCCCATCAGCTTGATGAGCTGGCGGTCGGCCACTCCGTAGAGTTCGAGGAGATCTTCGACGTCACGCGGCTTGAAGCCGACGCGGCCCAGCTCCATGCGGCTGATCTTCGACTCCGAGCCGCGGATGTGGTGCCCGGCTTCGGCGCGGGTGATGTTCGCCTGCTCGCGGTACTTCCGCAGTTCGGATCCGAGCAGCATGCGGCGCACAGTGGGCCCCGCCCCCTCCTTGATGCGGGAGATCCCGCTCATGACCGCTGCCTCCCCGGCTTCACTCGCGAACGCGGTGCCCGGTTGGCTCCGCGGCGCCCGGACTGCCCGATGCGTCGGATTTCAGTGCTGCACCCACCCACGATAGCGCCGCTGAGCGCGCGCGTCCGGACGGACGGTACGGCATGGCGTAAGCCACGGTTGCGGCGGCCCGATGCGCGGCGGCCGGTTGCGCACGGCGACGCAGCGGTGCGGGCTCCGGCCCGTCCGCCGCGGGTCAGCCGATCAGCGCCCAGACGTACTTCCCGCACGGGCGCGCCGGAACAACGCCCCAGCTGCGGGAAAAGCACCCGACCAGGTGCAATCCGCGCCCCGACTCCAGCAGCAGGTCGGGATCGCGCGGCGCGGGCGGGCGGGTGCTCGGGTCGTGGACCGCGCAGACGACCTGCGCGCCGCGGCGCATCAGACGTACGCGGATAACGTTCGCATATCCGTATCCGGGCGGTGCGTCAGGACGTCCGTGCCGGACCGCGTTGGTGACGAGTTCGGACAGGACGAGGTCGAGCGCCTCACCCGCGGTGCGCAGCCCCCACTCGGCGAGGACGGCGGCGCCCGCACTGCGCGCTGCGGCCGGCGCACCGGTCCCGGCCGGCACGGCGACCTCGACGTCGGCGCCGGCGCTTGCGGCAGCGCCCGCCGCAGCCGCATCGGCTGCGGGGACGCCGGCACGTTCAAGCGCGGCGATCCACCAGCGGGCGGGGTCCGCGGAACGGCGCGGAAACCGGGCCGCGAACCGGCCGAAACCCGCCCTGCCGGACGTGTCCTCCACTGACGCTCCGTTCACCGCGATCCCCTCGCAGTCATGTGGCCGACTATGTCGCCATCCCTGTGTGCGCGGTCCGGAGATGCTCCGCGCAAACGCCATATGCACGTGCATATTCCTCATGCATGGCATCCTAGGTCACTCCGTCCCGGCGCACAGGAGATTGGCGCACTTGACCGCACGCAATCCCGGATAAGCGACGTCGCCGCCGATCGGGCAGCACAGCCGCGGCCCGGAGCAGGGAGGCACCGCAGCCCGTTTCGGCCGCAGGGCGCACCGCGGGCAGGAGGCGGAGGACGGGCCTCGCCCGCCGCACCGGGCCTCGGGCGCCGGGGCCGCGGCGAACCGCAGGCACGGCCGGCCCCCGCGGGCCGAGGGGCTGGAGCGCGCCGGCGCACTCCGCGGGCGCGGTCGGCGCGGCCGCAGCCGCGGCAGGGTCAGGCTGCGGCGACGCGGTCCGGGTAGTCGGTGATGATCCCGTCCACCCCGTCCCGGACCAGGCGGCGGATCGCACTGGGATGGTTCGCGGTCCAGCCGAACATCGCCATCCCCTGCCGGTGCACCTGGCGCACATAGGCCGCGGTGACGCGCAGGTGGTGCGGGTGCAGCTGCTGGGCGTAGCGCGCGACGCGGCGCAGCCCGTACCGGCTGTAGGGCCGCCCCAGAGCGGCGGTGCGCAGGCCGGGGACTGCGTCGGCGACGGCGCGCAGGGTCATCCAGTCGAAGCTCTGCAGCACCACGACGCCGAGGTCGGCCGCCGGCGCCCCGCTGGCGCCGAGGAAGGCGGCCAGCCGCGCGCCGACCACCCGGTCGCGGCGCTCCGTCTTCAGCTCGACGAGGGCCCGCACCCCCGTGTCGCGGAGGACTTCGAGCGCCTCGGCGAGAGTCGGGACGCGCTCGCCGGCGAACTCGGGGGCGAACCAGGAGCCAGCGTCCAGCGACCGCACCTCCTCCAGGGTGAAGTCGGTGACGCGCCAGGGACGCCGCTCCGGGAAGCGCGCGGCGGCGTCGGTGGTGCGGATGAGGGTGGGGTCGTGCACGACGACCAGCTCGCCGTCGCGGGTGCTGCGCACATCGATCTCCGCCATGTCCGCGCCGCAGCTGCCCGCGGCGCGCAGAGCGGCGAGCGTGTTCTCCGGCGCATAGGCGGAGGCCCCTCGGTGCGCGACCACGATCACCGCGCCCACCCCCACTTCCCTCGTCCGCGACCGGCAGCGAACCACCGATCAACTCGTAGAGTTACGATACCCCGGTTTGTGGCGGATTTTCGCTACTCTAAGTATTGTCCAGCCGCCCCCACCCGGGGGGGTGGTGCTACCCCGAATCGGACGCGGGAGCCCGCACTCCCGGGCGGCCGCGGAGGGGGAGCCCGGCAATGCTACCGCTACCCAGCGTGACTTTTGCGCTGCGATACGTCGCGGCGGCGCCGGTTGGCGGCGGAGCGCGGCGGCCCGGAAGACCGGTGCGGCGCGGTCGGGGTCACGCTGCGCGATCGGGACGGGGCCGGCACCCGGGAGGCGAGGGCCGGCCGAGCCCCGCAGAGGGGCTCCGTTCAGGCACGGCGGCCGCGCGGTCCGCGCCCCCTGGATCGCGGTCGCGGGCGGCGGCGCTCCCGGGCCGAGCAGGACAGGCCCTCGCACGGCCCGGACCGGGCAGGCCGGGGCGCGGCTGCGGGCCCGCGCGTCAGCCCGCCGAGGAGTGGGCGGAGAGGCCGTAGAAGTCTCGGGCGTTGCGCTCGAACGCGCGCTCCGCCTCTTCGGCGGTGAGGACCTCGGCGACGAGGTCGGCGTCGGTGTCGCGGAAGGGCCGCTCGGAGCGGGTGGAGGGCAGGTCGGTGCCGAACATGAGGGCGCCGGGGTTGACGTCGGCGATGGCGCGCAGGGCCCGGGCGGGGTCGACGTCGCCGCGGCCGAAGCCGGTCGCCTTCACCCGGGCGCCGGAGCCCACCAGGTCGAGCAGGGCCGGCAGGCCCTCCGCGGCGAGGCCGAGGTGGTCGATCGCGATCCGCGGCAGCGGCGCGATGACCGGCGCGACCGCGGGCAGCGTCCGGGAGTCGATGTAGAGCTCGGCGCGCCAGCCGAGCAGGTCGGCCGCACGCAGCCCGAGCTGGACGTGCGCGTCCAGGTCCTCGGCCATGCCGCGGACCAGGTTGAGCCGGAGCGCGCGCACGCCCGCGGCGTGCAGGTCGCGCAGGTCGGAGTCAGAGGTGTCCGGCGGCAGCTGCGCCACGCCGACGAAGGACGGCCCCAGGTCCCGGAGCGCGGCGAGCAGGTGGCCCTGGTCGAACCCCTGGAAGGACGCGGCAACCACGGCGCCCCCGGTGATGCCGAGGGCCCGGGTGCGCTCCCGGTAGTCGTCGACCGTGAACGGGTCGGGCACGTAGCCGCCACCGGTGGCGGCGAAGCGCGGGTCGATGATGTGGAGGTGGGCGTCAAACAAAACGCCATGGCCTTTCGCATGCGGGAACGCGGGACGGTCCTGCGCGGCAGCGCCGGCTGGGGTGCAGCTGCGGGGGCGGAAGGGTCCGTCGTGACCACCGTAGCGCCCGCGGGGCACCGTACCGGGACACCTCCCCCTGCGCCGCGCTCCCGCGCGCCGCGCGCCGCCTGCTGCGGCGCCGGCTCAGCGGGCTTTTTCGCGCTCCCACATACCGCCCGGTCGGTCCCGGCGGTTAGGATCTCCCCCACGTATGCACTGGACCACATCCGCGCCCGGCAGACCCGGCCGGACGCGGGGTGCCGCACCGCCAGGAGGAGCCCACCATGGCCGAAACACCCCGCCGCGTCGCCATCGTCACCGGCGGCGCCCGCGGCATCGGCGCCGCCACCGCACGGCGGCTCGCCGCTGAGGGCCGCGCCGTCGGCATCGTCGACCTCGACGCAGCGGAGGCGCAGGCGGTCGCCGACCAGATCACCGCAGACGGCGGCGAGGCGGTCGGGATCGGCGCCGACGTGTCCGACGCCGACGCGGTGGCCGCGGCCGTCGACACCGTCGCCGAACGCCTCGGCCCGCCGGTCATCCTGGTCAACAACGCCGGCGTGATCCGGGACAACCTCCTGTTCAAGATGACCGAGTCCGACTGGGACACGGTCATGAACGTGCACCTGCGCGGCGCGTTCCTGGCCAGCCGCGCGGCCCAGGCGCACATGACCAAGGAGGGCTTCGGCCGCATCGTCAACCTCTCCTCCAGCTCGGCGCAGGGCAACCGCGGCCAAGTGAACTACTCGGCGGCCAAGGCCGGCCTGCAGGGCTTCACCAAGACCCTCGCCATCGAGCTCGGCAAGTTCGGCGTCACCGCCAACGCGGTCGCGCCCGGCTTCATCCAGACCGACATGACGAAGGCCACCGCCGAGCGGGTCGGCCTGGACTTCGAGACGTTCTCCAAGGCGGCAGCGGACAACATCCCGGTCCGCCGCCCGGGGCGCCCCGAGGACATCGCCAACACCATCGCCTTCCTCACCGGCGAGGAGGCGGGCTTCGTCTCCGGCCAGGTGATCTACGTGGCCGGCGGCCCGCTGGACTGACCCCGCCGGGGCCCACCGGCCGCAGCAGGAGCACAGCGCACAGCAGGCGCCCGGGCCGGGCGCCCCGATCGGCTCCCCGGAGCAGTCGCGCGGAGCCCACCGCGGCAGCCGGCCGACCCCCGCGGTCGGGCCGGCTGCCCGACGCAGAGCCCACGATGCAGGAGGTCTCATGTCAGCGGTCCCCGACGCGGCGGAACTGGACGCCGCCGAACTGCGGCGGCGCGTCGCAGAGTTCACTGCGGCGCACGATCCCGACCAGACGCCGCAGCAGGAGTTCCTGGCCGCGCGCTTCGACGCCGGCCTGGCCTGGGTGCACTTCCCGGAGGGGGCGGGCGGGCTCGGCGCCCCCCGCGCGCTGCAGGCGGTGGTCGATGCGGAGTTCGCGCGGCTCGGCGCCGCGCCCACCGGCCGCGAGGGCCTGGTGATCGGTCTGGGCATGGCGGCGCCGACCATCCTGGCCTTCGGCACCCCGGAGCAGCGCGCCCGCTACCTCAAGCCGCTCTACACCGGCGAGGAGGTGTGGTGCCAGCTGTTCAGCGAGCCGGGCGCGGGCTCGGACCTGGCCGCCCTGGGCACCCGCGCCGTGCGCGGCGGCGGGGAGGGAGACTGGACCGTCGACGGACAGAAGGTGTGGACGTCGCTGGCCCACCGGGCGCGGTGGGCGATCCTGATCGCGCGCACCGACCCGGACGTGCCCAAGCACAAGGGCCTCAGCTACTTCATCTGCGACATGCAGGCCGACGGCGTGGAGGTGCGTCCGCTCCGCCAGCTCACCGGCGAGGCCGAGTTCAACGAGGTCTACCTGTCCGGGGTGCGCATCCCCGACTCCCAGCGGCTCGGCGCGGTCGGTGAGGGCTGGAAGGTCGCGCAGACCACCCTGATGAACGAGCGGGTCGCCATCGGCGGCCAGGCCGACCCGCGTGAGGGCGGCATGATCGGCGTCGTCGCCGACCTGTGGCGGTCCCGGCCCGAACTGCGCACCCCCGGCGGCCACGACGCGCTGCTGCGCCTGTGGGCGGAGGCCGAGGCGGCGCGGCTGACCAAGGAGCGGTTGCGCCAGCAGCTCGCGGCCGGCGCGCCCGGCCCGGAGGGGTCGGCGGCCAAGTACGCGTTCTCCCGGCTGAACCAGGCGATCTCCGGGCTGGAGCTGGAGCTGCTCGGCGAGGAGGGGCTGGCCTACGACGACTGGACCTTCCGCCGGCCCGAGGGGGTCGGCTTCGCCGACCGCAGCCCCGGCTTCCGCTATCTGCGCAGCAAGGGCAACTCGATCGAGGGCGGCACGACCGAGATCCTGCGGACCATCATCGCCGAGCGCGTGCTGGGGCTGCCGCCGGAGATCCGGGTGGACAAGGACGTCGCGTGGAAGGACCTGCCGAAGTGAGCGAAGCAGCAGCCGACCTCCTGTACAGCGAGGTCGAAGAGGAACTGCGGGCGAGCGTGCGGTCGCTGCTGGCGGACCGGTGCCCGCCCGAGGCGGTCCTGGCCCGGGTGGAGACCGCCGAGGTGGCCGACGCGGCGCTGACCAAGGACCTTGCCGGCCTGGGCGCGCTGGCGCTGCCGATCCCCGAGGAGCTCGGCGGCGCCGGGGCGTCCTGGCGGGAGGCGTCGGTGGTGGCCGAGGAGCTGGGGCGGGCGGTCGCACCGGTGCCGTTCCTCGGCAGCGCGGTGCTGGCCGCCGGAACGCTGCTGGCGGCCGGCCCGGGAGCGGAGCCGGCGCTTCGCGAGCTCGCCGGCGGCGAGGTCACGGCGGCGCTCGCCGTCGGCCTGGGGACTGCGCCGGGCGCGCCGTTCCCCGGCACGGTGCGCGCCGAAGGAGGGCGGCTGTCCGGCGCGGTCTCCGCGGTGGCCGACGCGCTCCCGGCGGGCCGGTTCGCGGTACCCGCCACCGGCCCGGACGGACCTGCGCTGTACTGGGTGAACGCCGGCGACGCGACGGTCTCAGCCGCGGTCACGCTGGACCTGACCCGGCCGCTGGCCGAGGTGCGGCTGGACGGCGCGCCCGGCGAGCTGATCGCCTCCGGGGACGCCGCCGAGCGGGCGGTCGCCGCGGGACTCCGCACCGGCGCAGCGCTGCTGGCCGCCGAGCAGCTGGGCGTGGCCGAATGGGCGCTGTCCACCACCGTGGACTACCTGAAGACACGCACCCAGTTCGGCCGGCCGGTCGGCTCGTTCCAGGCGCTCAAGCACCGGCTGGCCGATCTGTGGGTCTCGATCGCCCAGGCGCGCGCGGTGGTGCGGGCGGCTGCGTCGACGGCGGGCGGGGACGGCCGCGAGGCCGACCTGAACGCCGCACTGGCCCAGGCGTTCGTGTCCGGCGTGGCGGTCACGGCGGCGGAGGAGGCGGTGCAGCTGCACGGCGGCATCGGATTCACCTGGGAGCACCCGGCCCACCTGTACCTGAAGCGCGCCAAGAGCGCCTCCCTGGCACTGGGTACCGCCGACCGCAACCGCCAGCGCCTCGCCGCGCTGGCCGACCTGCCCCCGGCGTAGCCCGCGGCCCGGTCCCCCGGCCCAGCCCGCGCAGTGTGGGCCGGGGGCCGTCTGCACCCGGCGGGCCCGCACCGTACATGCGTGCACCAACCGCACGCGAGGCTCTTCGCCGTACCCGGCCCCTCGCTCGAACCCCCCCCCATGAACGACGATGCTGCCCGCTCCGGCACCGCCGAGATCCACCCGGAGCGCATGGCCGAGGTCGCCGAGTCGTGGAACGCCTCGGGTGACGGCCCCTCGCCCTCCGCCCGCTCGACATCATCGACTCCTCCTTCACCGGCCTGGAGTACCTGGAGCCCGGCTTGGGTGCCGCTGAACCGCTGGCGCCCCTCCCCATCGACGTCGGCACCCCCGGCGACGTCGACGCCTACTGCGCAGTCCTCCGCGAGCCGTAACCCGCCCGGCCCCAACTCCCCACCAGAAATCCCCGGGCCGGAGACCCGATATCTCCGGCCCGGGGATTCTCTGCATGCAATCCCCTCCCCGAGAGAATTTGCGAGATGATTTCATGATTCCGCACTGACATTCCGGAACATTTCTATTTTCCGCTGCGGAGAAGTCACTGCGTGACTATTTTCCTGGCATGACTTCGACACAGGCCCCCGCAGGCCACAAGCATCCAGGAGATTCCGTGGGCGCGCCCGACTGCGACGTGCGATTCTGCGACGCATACCGCCAAGGAAAGTCTGGAGGAATGGAAATAGGCAGGCGAGAGGGTCGGGTCGAAGGACTTCAGACTTCCCTTTCGGTCGTCTTGAAGGCGCGCGGTTTCGAGGTTTCAGAGCATAGCGGCCGGTACAGCAGCTGCACCGAAACCGAAAAGCTGACCATGTGGCTTCGCCGTTCCGCGGTCGCCGGGACAGCAGAGGACGTGTTCCGGGAGGACGACCGCTCTCGCCCCGGAGAGCGCGGTTTTCAGACAGGGTTCTTCCGTTACCCCTTCTTGAGTGGAAAGACCGAGGCCGCACTCACCGTCCTACGAGAGCGCAGCGGCGGTGTGTCGGCCGCGCAGTGGGAGCTCATCGCGTCGTTCGGATCCCGACAGCTGAACGCCTGGCTCCAAAACGCCCGAACGGAAGTCCGCATCGCCTCCGCCGATGTCCGCCCGGTGTTCAGGAGCGCTACTGGCTGCTGTCGGTTCGGTGAGCGCGAGATCCAATACGAGTTGTTCCGATGCGCCTTCCGCAATGGTTTCGAGTTCGGTTGCCGTCTCCTTCACGGCGAAACCGAGGCCGAGGCCGTGCTGGGGCTCCTGCTGATGCGGGGAGTCGAGCTGACGGAGTCCGCGCGGAAGCGAATCATGGACTGCGCCGACTCCGACCAGCTGGACACCTGGGCGGTGCGTGCTGTCGTCTCACGTACCGCTGAAGATGTCTTCGAGCGCTGGCCAGATGAGGATCCGGTGGATACCGACTGAACTGTTCGGCGACCGACGCCCCCGCCCCCGACGTCCTCCTCGCCAGGGTCGGGGGCGTCTGGTCAGGCCTCGCCTGCCAGTGGCGCGGACGCCTTCGCGATGCGGCTGACGGCGTCGTCGACGGCGGAGGCGGAGACATCGAGGTGGCAGACCATGCGGAGGCTGCCGGGGCCGAGGACGACGCTGCCGACGCCGGCGCCGGCGAAGGCGGTGGCGTAGCGCTCCGCGCGGCCGGCGGGCGTGGCCACGATGGCCATGTTGGTCTGGGCGCGGGCGTCCAGCCCCGGGAGGGTGGCGATACCGGCGGCCAGCCGCTCGGCGTTGGCGTGGTCCTCGGCGAGCCGGTCGACGTGGTGGTCGAGCGCGTACAGGGCGCCCGCAGCGATGATGCCGGCCTGCCGCATGCCGCCGCCGAGGAGCTTGCGGGCGCGGCGGGCGCGCGCGATGGTGCCGGCGGTCCCGGCGAGCGCGGCGCCCACCGGCGCGCCCAGGCCCTTGGAGAAGCACACGGTGACGGTGTCGGCGCCGGCCGCGGCCTCGGCCGGCGTCACGCCGCGCGCAACCGCCGCGTTCCACAGCCGCGACCCGTCCAGGTGCACTGCCAGGCCGTGCTCGGCGGCGAAGGCGGCGACCCGGCGCTGGCCGGCGGCCGGCATGACGCGGCCGGTGAAGGTGTTCTCCAGCGCGATGACGGCCGGCGCAGCGCGGTGCACGTCGTCGGTTCCGGCGATCCACGCGTCCAGCACGTCCTGCGGCGGCATGCTCTCCGGCCCGTCGAAGGTGCGCGGCAGCAGGCGGGACAGCACCGAGGATGCGCCCTGCTCGTTGGCGACGACGTGGCTCTGCGCGTGCGCCCACAGCTCGGTGCCGCTGGCGGCCGAGACGTATAGCGCGATCTGGTTCGCCATGTGCGCCGACGGCGTGTAGAGCGCAGCCTCCTTGCCGAGCAGTTCGGCGGTGCGCTCCTCCAGGGCGCGCACCGCCGGGTCCTCGCCGAAGACGTCGTCGCCCACCTCCGCGTCGGCCATTGCGCGCCGCATCGCGGGCGTGGGGCGGGTCATGGTGTCCGAGCGGAGGTCGATGTCGGGCATGCGGGACTCCCGTCTGCAGGATGGGCCGGTGGAGGGGGGCGGTGTGCGCCACGGACACCGCCAGGGGGTTCAGGGCGCCGAGCAGGAGGAGGCCCCTGCTGCGTACGCCCCGGCACCCCAGCCTATGCACCGCGGCTCAGCCCGCCCGGCCCCGGCCCGCCCCGCCGCGGCGCAGCCGGGCCCCGCCTACCCGCCCTGATCCGGGCCGGCGCCGTGCCCGCTGCGGCGGGCGGAGGCGAGCGCGTCCACGACGGCGGAGGCGACGTGCTCGGTGCAGTCGATCCCGGCGCCGTAGGTGGCGTGGCCGGCGGAGAGCACGGCAACGAGGTACTCCTGCCCGCCCGCGCGCACCCGCCCGAAGCTGTTCGCGGCCCACAGTCCGCCTTCGGAGTCCTGCGGAGCCCAGCCGTTCTTCAGCTCGGCGGCGCCGTCCGAGGCGGCGGAGACCCCCCACGCCTGCTCCGGCGCCACGTCCCCCATCAGGGAGCGGAGCCATTCGCGGTCCTCCTCCGCCAGCGGCCCGGCGGAGGTGAAGATGCTCTGCAGCAGCGTGATGCGGTCCTCGGCGGTGGTCCGGGTCTGGCCCCACCGGCCGGTGTCGGAGGAGACCGTGCCCTGCAGGCCGAGCTCGCCGATGCGCTCATCGAAGCCGGCGGTGGCGCCGAGGTCGGCGAACAGGGCGTCGGCCGCCTCGTTGTCGCTGTAGCGCAGCGCCTCTTCGATCCGCGTCCGGTCGGCGCTGTCCAGCGCGCGGTCGCCGGAGCGGTCCTGGAGCAGCAGCAGGGCGGCGATGTCGACCTTGACGGCGCTGGCGGTGGGGAACGGCTCCCCGGCTGCATAGCCGTAGTCGGCCGCGCCGTCCAGGGCCACCGCGGCCACTGCGAAGCGCCCCTGGACCTGGTCGGCGTAGGCGTCCAGGTCCTCGGTCAGTGCGCGGTCCGCCCGGCTGCTGAGCCCGGCGGCCGGACGGGGCGCGGACGCCTCCCAGAGCGAGGGGGCTGCTGCGCCCGCTGCCGGCGGAGGCGGCGCGGGGAGCGCGGGGGGTGCGCCCGGCGCGCTCAGCGGCAGGAGGACGACCGCGGCCGGGGCGACCAGCAGGCCGGCGCAGGCCGCGCGGAGCAGTGCCCAGCCCGGTCCGGGGCCGGAGTCGTTGCGCGTCCCCGCCGGAAATGCGTCAGATCTTTTCGGACTTTTCATGACGAATCACCGCCAACCCCCATGGTGGCATGACCGCTCCGCAACGATCCGGATCCGCGGGCCCGCATGCGTGTCGGCAGGGGCCCGGCCCCGAGGGGAAGGGTCCGCCGTCCGCTCCGGCGCCAGCGGCGCCGCGTGCGGGGCGGCGCGCGCCTCACCGGACGGCAGGACCGAGCGGGACGGCCACGGGGCGGCGCGGCTCAGTCCAGGCCGCGGGCCGTCATCGCCTCGCCCATGGACTCTGCGGAGCGGATCAGGCCGACGACGATGGGCACCACGAGGAGGTGGGGGCGGCGGCGGATGCCGCGGGCGGCGTAGGCCTCGCGGCAGGAGCGCGCCACGTCGGCGACGAGCGGGACCGCGCGCACGGTCAGCGCCAGTACCAGCGCCACCCGCCGCGGGTCCGCGCCCAGCGGGGCAAGCGGCCGGCAGAGCCGCTCGAAGAGGGTGAGCATCGCGGCGACCCGGGTGGTGGCGGTGACCAGGCCTGCCAGCAGGACCGCCGAGGACAGCAGCGCCGCCATCCGCAGCGCCGCCGCTGCGTCGCCGGCCAGTGCCTGGAAGAGCGCGAGGAGGGCGATGAACGGCAGCACGGCCCGCAGGATGCCGAGCGGGCGCCGCAGACCGAGGCCGCAGAGCGGGTAGGCGGCGAGGGCCGCGGCGGCGGTGGCCGCGCCCGCGGCGGGGCCGCCGGCCGCCACCAGCAGGGTGATGCCGGCGAGCAGGCCGGCCAGTTTCGCGCCGGCCGGCGCGCGGTGCAGGACCGAGCGGCCCGGCACGTAGCTGGCGACCGGGTTCACCGGCCGCCCTCCGGGCCGGCGCCGCGGGCAGCGCTGTCCGCCCCTCCGGGCCCCTCCCCCGCCCCGCCCTGCGCGCGGCTCTCCATCAGTGCGGTGTAGTGGGCTGCCGCCGCGTCCGGGACGCCGTCGAAGACCACGGCGCCGCCGTCCATGACGAGGACGCGGTCGAACCCGGCGAGCAGGTCGAGGTGGTGGGTGAGCAGGATGAGCTGCTGCGGCAGGTCGCGCAGCGTGCGCGCGATGACGCGGGCGTTGTGCAGGTCGAGGAGGGTGGTGGGCTCGTCGCAGACCAGCACCTCGGGCTCGGTGGCCAGCACCGAGGCCAGCGCCAGCATCTGCTTCTGGCCTCCGGAGAGCAGGTGGGCCGGATGGTCCCGGTGGCCGTCCAGGCCGTGCCGGCGCAGCACCCCGTCGACGCGGCGCTCCACCTCGTCTGCGGGCAGTCCGCTGCCGCGCAGGCCGAGGGCGACGTCTTCGGCGACGGTCGGCATGAGGATCTGCGTCGCGGCGTCGGAGAACACGAAGCCGACCCGCCGCCGGACCGCGCGGGTGCGCGTGCGGGTGTCGTCGCCGTCCACCGCCACCCGGCCGGAATCGGGGATGACCAGGCCGTTGAAGGTGCGCGCCAGCGTCGACTTGCCGGATCCGTTGGCGCCGATCACCCCGATCCGCCGCTCAGCCAGGTCGAGGGTGATTCCGGACAGCACGGTCCGCCCCTCGTAGGCGTGGGTGACGTTGCGGAGTTCGATCATGGCGGCCTTCTGGCGGTGGGCGGGCGGGGCAGGGTCAGTCGGCGGGCGCGGCCGCACCGGTTCTGCGGCCGGCCGGCGGCACCGGGTAGGCGCGCTGGACGCCGGCGGCGACGGCGGCGGCGAGCGCCGCCTTGGCCAGGTCGCCGGGGAGGAACGCCACCGCGCCGAGCAGCGCGGCGGCGGTGAAGTCGCCGGTGTAGAGGGCGGTCCACGGGATGCCGACAAGGTAGACGACCGCGATGCCGCCGACCGCATTGGCGGCAAAGAGGATCCAGAACGGACGCCGCGCGGCGCTGCGCACGAGCAGGCCGATGACCAGCGCGCCGAAGACCCAGCCGACCATGTAGCCGCCGGTGGGGCCGATGAACGGCTCGACCCCGCCCCGCCCGCCGGGCAGCAGCGGGAGTCCGGCCAGGACGAGCGCGAGGAAGGTGAGGACGGCGAGGGTGCCGCGCTTCGCGCCGAGGATGGACGGCGCCAGCATCACTCCGAGGGACTGCAGCGTGATCGGCACCGGGCCGACCGGGATGGCGAACGGCATGCTGAGCACGGCGATGAGCGCGGCGAACACGGCGATGAGCGCGAGGTCGCGGGCGGCGAGACCGCGGTAGCGGACGTCGTGCGGCCCGGACGCGCCGCGGGGGGACTCGGACATGGGGCTCCCTGCAACCGGCTGACCTGGACGTTCCCATTGTCCGTCATGCCCGGTTCCGCGGGAGCGCCGAGCCCCACAGATTCCCCCCGGCTGTTTTTGTCGGCCCCTGCCTTCCCAGGCGCTCCGGACCGCCTGGTCCGCTGGGGAGGGCTGCAGCCCGGGCCCCGCGCAGTGCGCCGCGGGCCGGGACCGCGCTGTGGGCCTCCGCCGCGCCGGGTGGGCGGCCGGGAGCGGGCGGCACGGCACCGTGCCGGGCCCAGCGGTCCCCACCGCCCTTATGCCCCACCGCGCGCTTCGGCCGGCGGCTGGGCCGGTCGCCCCGCCTGCGCCGGGAGACGCGGGACTACAGCGGCAGCACACACGCCGGGTCGGGGACCGCGAATTCGGCGGCGGGCGGCCCCGGGACGCCGGTGTCCGGGTCGATGGGGAGAGCGGTCACGGTGCCGGAGTACTGGTTGGCGGCGACGAGGAAGCTGCCGGCGCGGGCGATGTGGCGGGGCCAGGCTCCGCCGGTCGGTGCGGCGCCGACCCGGCGCAGCGCGCCGTCGGCGACGTCGAAGACCGCGACCGTGTCCGGGCCGCGGAGCGACACGGTGAGCCGGCGTCCGTCCGGGGACAGCAGGATCTCCCCCGGGAACGCCGCGCCCGGTTCACCCGCCGGAGCGGCACCGAGCGGGCGCGCGGTTCCGGAGCCGGGGTCGAAGGCGAGCGCGTGCACCCGCGCGTCGAGTTCGCCCGCGACGAAGACGCGGCCGTCGGGGTGGACCGCGCAGTGCCGCGGCCCCGTGCCGTCCGGCAGCCGGATCGCGACTGCGGGCGGGCCTGCGGGCTCCGCTGCTGAAGCGTCGAACGGGACGCTGTACAGGGCGTCGGCCCCCAGGTCGGCGATGAGGAGGTGGCGGCCGCCGGGCGCCAGCACCGTGCTGTGCGCGTGCGGGCCCTCCTGCCGGTCGGGGACGCCGCCCGATCCGGGTGCCGCTGCGGCGATCCGGGCAGCCACGGCTCCGGCTCCGGGACCGCCGAGGGAGTGCACGGTGACCGAGCCGTCGCCGTAGTGTGCGGCGACCGCGTGCCGCCCTGCCGGATGCACCAGCACGTGGCAGGGGGCCGTCCCGCCGGTCTCCGCCGCCCAGTCGGCACTGCCGGAAGCGTCCGCACCCCCGGTCCCCTCCGGGCCGCCGGCGAGGAAGGCCAGGCCGCCGGCCGGGCGCTCGGCGACGGCGACGATCCCGCCCGGCGCCGCCGCCAGGAACGACGGGCCGACGGCCGGCCGCGGCGGCCCGCCGGCGCGGAGCCTTCCGGTGGCGGTGTCCAACAGGACCGGGTAGGCACCCGCTCCCCCGCCCTCCGGCTCCGAGCCCGGCGTGTAGGTCCCGATCCAGAGGAGCCGCTCTCCCCCGCCGTGTGCTCCGGCCATGCCGCCTCCGCCGTCCTCTCCGCCTGGCTGCCGCCCCTACCGCGGGCCCGGCCAGCATGCCCCACCGGCCTGCCGCGGGGTAAGGGCGGCGCCCCCTCGTTGTGCATCCGGCGGGCGCGCACCGAACGGTCCGGCCGCGGTCAGCCGCCGGCGCCGAGGCGGCCTTCGCGGCGGTCGATCCAGTAGCGGCGGACGACGTCGAGCAGGACCGAGGAGCGGACGTCGGCCACTCCGGGCAGGTCGGCGAGGTCCCCGGTGAGGAAGCGGCCGAGCCCGGTCTCGTCCCGGAACACGCCGTGGTGGATGACCGACACCGCGCCGGCCACCACCGAGACGTAGCGGGCCGACGGGTGCGCGGCCAGCCGCTGCGCGACGCGCGCGATCGCGCCCGGGTGCACCGTCAGCGACAGCACCACCTCCAGGTGCATCCCCAGTGCGGTCGGCTCGATCTCCACCCGCGGGCGCACGGCGCCGCGCTCCAGCAGCCCCTGCACGATCCGGTAGGCGGTCGACTGGCTGGTGCCGAGCGCCCGCGCCACCTCACCCGAGCCGGCGCGCGCGTCGCGGTGCAGCAGGCGCACGGCGGCGGCCTCCTCCGCGGACAGGGCGTCCGCCCGCTCGCGCACGGTGCCGTCGTCGGGCACCTGCAGGCGGTAGGGCTCCAGCGGCGCCAGCCGCTCCGGGCCCAGCCGGTCCAGCCGCCAGGCGTCGGCCCGCGCGACGGCCTGCACCACCAGGTCGGACTGCGTGGCGCGGACCCCGGAGACGCCCGGCACGTCCCGGGTGAGCAGCCGGGCCGCGTGCTCGCGGCCGGTGGGGTGGGCGACGCAGTACACGTCGGCGCGGCCGCTGCTCACCGCAGCGAGCTGGATGTCGCTGCGCTCGGCCAGCCGCCGCGCGACGTCCGGCGACGCGCCGGGCACCGTGTCCAGCCAGATGTGCCGCGGCGTGGTGGCCGAGAAGAACGCCCAGTCGAGCTGCCCGACGACGCGGAGCAGCCCGTCCGCCCGCAGCCGGGCCAGCCGGCGCGCCACCGTGCTCGGCGCCGTGTCCAGCGCGGCGGCGACGGCGCTCGCGGGAGCGCGGGGCGCGAACTGCAGCGCATCGACGAGGTCCAGGTCGCGCTCGTCCAGCAGCGCTGCCCCTGGCACCGGGGCGGCGCTCCGGGGACTGGCGGCATCGGCGGCACCGCCGGCGGAGCGGTCAGGGCGGGGGTCAGGGTCAGCAGCCACATTCGGATCATAGCCGCGATCCCCCGGCCGAAATCTGACTTAATCAACCGTTACCAGCACTGATCTTGACAGGAACCTGCACAGAACGGGAGTCTCTCGATATCGCCCCGCCGGGCGGATCCCCGCACGCCACAGGCCCGCACCGCTCCGCCGCTCCTACCGCGCGGACGCGTCCCGCAACCCGCACCATCCGCCGAGGAGGACCCCGATGGCCGCAGCCGACCCCGGCGCCGCCAGCCGGCCCATGGCCGCGCTGATGCGCGCCCTGCAGTTCATCGAGCGGGCGGGCAACAAGCTGCCGCACCCGTTCTGGCTGTTCAGCCTGATGGCCCTGTTCGTGATCCTGCTGAGCGCCGTGCTCAACGCGTTCGGCGTGTCGGCCGTATCCCCGGTGGACGGCGGGGAGATCGCGGTCAAGAGCCTGCTCAGTGCCGAGGGCGCCGCGATGATGCTGGACGGCGCGGTGGAGAACTTCGCCGGCTTCCCGCCGCTCGCGCTGATCCTGGTGGTGATGCTCGGCGTCGCGGTGGCCGAGCGCGCCGGGATGCTCAACGCGCTGCTCCGCGGAAGTGTCACCCGCGTCCCGCCGCGGCTGCTCACCTTCACGCTGGCGCTGACCGGCATCTGCGGCTCGATCGCCTCGGACGCGGCCTACGTGGTGCTCATCCCGCTGGGCGCCATGGTGTTCAAGGCGGCCGGCCGCAGCCCGATCCTCGGCCTGGTGGTGGCGTTCGGCTCCATCTCCGCCGGCTATGACGCCTCGATCATGGTCACCCCGGTCGACGCCCTGTTCGCCGGCCTCACCACGAGCGCCGCGCAGGTGATCGATCCGGACTACGTCGTCTCCCCACTGGGCAACTACTTCTTCAACGCGGTCAGCGCGCTCCTGCTCGCGCTCATCGTCACGGCCGTCGCCGAACTGCTGCTGGCGCGCAGCACCGCCTCGATGGAGGTCGACGGCGACACGGAGGGCGCCGAGGAGGAGTTCGGCGCGCTGAAGCTGTCCGCCGTGGAGCGCAAGGGCCTGCGCAACGCCGGCCTGGTGCTGCTGGCCGTCGCGGCGGTGCTGATCGCGTCGCTGGTGCCGGCGGGCTCTCCACTGCGCGGCGAGGACGGCTCGGTGATCGCCTCGCCGATCATCACCGGCATCGCGTTCATCATCGGCCTCGTCTTCCTCGCCATGGGCGCCGTCTACGGGCGGACCACCGGCTCGCTGCCCACCATGCGCGACATCCCCGACGCGATGGCGCAGGGCGTGCGCGATCTGGCGCCGGTCATCGTGCTGTTCTTCGCGGCCTCGCAGTTCATCGCCTACTTCGCCTGGACCGGCCTGGGCGAGGTCATCGCGATCCACGGCTCGGCAGTCCTCGGCGATGCCGGGGTGCCGATCCCGGTGATGCTGCTCGGCATGCTGCTGATCATCTGCGTCCTCAACCTCATGATCACCAGCGGCTCGGCGCTGCTCACGCTGATCGCACCGGTGTTCGTGCCGATGTTCATGCTGCTGTCGATCCCGCCGGAGACCACCATGGCGGTCTACCGGGTCGCCGACTCCACCACCAACGTCATCAGTCCGATGTCGCCGTACTTCGCAATGGCGCTCGGCTTCCTCCAGCGCTACCGCCGCGACGCCGGGATCGGCACCCTGCTGTCGATGACGCTGCCGCTCTCGGTCTGCATGCTCATCGGCTGGACCGCGCTGCTGATGCTCTGGTGGGCCCTGGGCATCCCGCTGGGCCCGGGCGCCCCCGTCCGCTGACCCGGGTGCGGCCGCCCGGCGGCGCCGCGCCCGTGCACCCTGCACCCACTCGAAGAGGAGAACCCGTGACGGACGCGGCACCCGCTGCAGCCGAGATGACCGCTCTGGCCGCCCTGGCCCGGCGCGACCTGCCGGAGGTCCTCGCCGACCTGCGGCGGATGGTGGAGCACGAGACGCCCAGCGACGACAAGCCCCTCCTCGACGCCGGACTGGACGACATCGAGGCGTGGCTGACCGAGCGCCTGGGGGCGCCGGCCGAGCGGGCCCGCCACGCCGGCGGCGGCTACGGCGACGTGCTGGAGGTGCTCTATCCGGGCACCGGGGACGGCGCCGCGGCCGGCACCGTCCTGCTGCTGTGCCACTACGACACGGTCTGGCCGCGCGGCACGCTCGCCGAGTGGCCGGTCGCGATCGACGGCGACCGGTTCACCGGCCCCGGCTGCTTCGACATGAAGGCCGGCATCGTGCAGGGCGTGTGGGCGCTGCGCGCGCTCCGCGAGCAGGGCCTTCCGGTGCCCGCGGTGCGGTTCCTGCTCACCGGCGACGAGGAGATCGGCAGCCCGGCCTCCCGGGAGCACATCGAGCGGTGCGGCGCAGCGAGCGCGCTGACCCTGGTGCTGGAGCCGAGCCGGGCCGGCAAGGTGAAGACGGGCCGCAAGGGCATGGGCCTGTTCGACGTCGAGGCCATCGGGGTGGAGTCGCACGCCGGGCTCGACCCGGAGTCGGGGGCGAGCGCGGTGCACGCGCTGGCCGAACTGGTGCCGCAGATCGCCGCACTCGCCGCCCCGGAGCGCGGCACCACCGTGAATGTCGGCGTGATCTCCGGCGGTACCGGGCGCAACGTCGTCGCGGGGCGCGCGGCGGCCCAGGTCGACGTGCGCGTCACCGATCCGGCCGAGCAGGAGCGGGTGTCGGCGGGCTTCGCCGCGCTCGAACCGCGCGACGACCGGGTCTCGGTGGCGGTCACCGGCGGCTGGAACCGGCCGCCGATGAACCCGGGCCCGATGACCGGCGCCGCGTTCGCCCTGGCCCGCGCTGTCGCCGCGGAACTCGGCGCCGACCTCGGCCAGATCTCGGTGGGCGGCGCGAGCGACGGCAACCTCGTCGCCGCGCTGGGCCGCCCCGTCCTGGACGGCCTCGGCGCCGCGGGCGCCGGCCCGCACTCCCGCGACGAGCACGTCTCCGTCTCCGGAACTCCGCACCAGACCGCCCTCGTCGCCGGCCTCCTCACCCGCCTCGCCGCCCATGGCGGCCTGCCGGCGGCGTCCTGACGGGCGCTGGGCCCGCGGCACACCAGAGCCGCACCGGTTCGGGCCGGCCAGCCCGACCGCGGAGCCCTCGGAGCGCGGGCCGCTCCGGGGGCTCCGCCGCTTCCCGAACCCCGAGATCCCGCGCTCACCTCGGGGGAGGGCTGGGCCGCATGGCGGGCCCGATCCTCGCCGGCACGAACGCGGCAGCGGAGCGTGCCCGCTGCGCGCCGTGGTGGGGCACCTGGCGGCGACCGCCCCGGGCGAAGCGCCGTCGCCGCTGCACGCGCCGGCCGGCTGCACGCGCACGTCCGCGGCGGAACCGCCCACCTGCAGGCCGCGGACGAGGCCGAGACGCGGCCGCGCAGCACCGTCAGTGCCGGCGGCCCTGCGGGGCGCCCCGCGGCGGAGCGCGGTGGTCTGCTGCCCGCGCTCAGGCCGCCTTGACGGCCTCGGCGGCCTTGGCGATGCGCTTCTCGGAGACGGGGTAGGCCGTACCGACCTGCTGCGCGAAGAGGCTGAGGCGGAACTCCTCCAGCATCCAGCCGAGTTCACGGGCGTCGGGGTCGTCCCCGCGGCCGGCCGGCAGGGCGCCGCGGGTCCGCTCGACCAGGGCGCGGGCCTGCTCCACCTGCGCCATGCCGACCTGGTCCCGCCGCGGGTTCTCGGCGAGTTTGCCGATGCGGTGGTCGAGGCCGGACAGGTACCGCTGCAGGGCGGGCAGCCGCCGGATCCCGGCTTCGGTGACGAAACCCGGCTTGATCAGGCCGGCGAGCTGCCCCTGGGCGTCGTTGAGCGAGGGCAGCACCGCGAGGCTGGTGGAGCCCTTGATCCGCTTGGCCACGGCTGCGGCCTGCGCCAGGATGCGCGCGGTGCGGCGGACGCCGTCGTCGAGCAGGTCGCCCAGTTCGGCCCGCACGTACTCGCGCAGCCGGTCGAAGGCGTCCGGGTCCCAGACGCCGTCCCCCGCGCCGTCCGGCGCGGAGCGGGCGCCCCAGTCCTCGGCGAGCGCGTCGACCGCCGCGTCGGTGCAGTCCTCGAACAGGGCGTCGACGCTGCCGTGCGGGTTCTGGTTGAGGGCGAGCTTGGCGGTGTTGTCGAGGCCGCGGCGCACCGCTGCGGCGGGTGAGGGGACGGTGAGCCGGAGCAGCCGGCGGATGCCGCGGCGGTGCGCGGCGCGCTGCTCGACCGGGGTGTCGAAGATCCGGATGCCGACGGAGGAGCCCTCGTCGACCAGCGCCGGGTAGCCCTTCACGGTCCGACCGGCCGAGCGGCGCTCGAAGGTGCGCTGCAGCGGGCCGAAGTCCCAGCTGGTCAGTCCGGAGCGCTCGATGCCGGCGGCCTCGGCCGAGATGGCCTCCTGCAGCCGCGGCTTGAGCGTGCCGCGCAGCGCCTCCAGGTCCTTGCCCTCGGCGAGGCGGCGCCCCTTCTTGTCCACGGCGCGGTAGGTGATCCGCAGGTGGTCGGGGACCCGCTCCAGGTCGAAGTCGGCCGCGGAGATCCGCTCGCCGCTCATCCGGGTGAGCTCGCCGGCGAGCGCTTCGGCGAGCGGGCGGCCGTCGTCCTCGGCGAGCGCGCCGAGGGCGCGCGCCGCGTGGTCGGGGACGGGGACGAAGTTGCGCCGCAGCGGTTTGGGCAGCGACCGGATGAGCGCCGTCACCACGTCCTTGCGCAGGCCGGGGACCTGGCGGTCGAAGCCGCCGGCGTCGATCTGGTTGAGGACCTCGATCGGGATCTGCACGGTGACGCCGTCGGCCTCGGAGCCCGGCTCGAACTGGTAGCTCAGCGGCAGCGCGAACTCGCCGCTGGTCCACACGTCGGGGTAGTCCGCTTCGCTGACGTCCCCGGCGCCCTCGTTGACCAGCATGGCGGTGGAGAAGTCCAGCAGGTGCGGCTGCGTGCGGCGGGCCTGCTTCCACCAGCTGTCGAAGTGGGCGGCGGAGACGGCGCCGACGCCGACGCGGGCGTCGTAGAAGGCGAAGAGCGCCTCGTCGTCGACGAGGATGTCCCGGCGGCGGGCGCGGTGCTCCAGGTCCTCGACCTGTTCGAGGAGGCGCTGGTTGTCGTGGAAGAACGCGTGCCGGGTCTCCCAGTCGCCCTCGACCAGGGCGTGCCGGATGAACAGCTCGCGCGCCATCTGCGGATCGACCGCGGCGTAGCCGGTCTTGCGGCCGGTGACCACCGGGACCCCGAACAGGGTGGCGCGCTCATAGGCCATGACGGCGCCGCGCTTCTTCTCCCAGTGCGGCTCGCTGTAGGTGCGCTTGAGGAGGTGGCCGCCGACTTCCTCGGCCCACTCCGGCTCGATCCGGGCGGCCATGCGGCCCCACAGGCGGGTGGTCTCCACGAGCTCGCCGGCCATGACGAACCGCGGTTTCCGCTTGAACAGCGAGGATCCCGGGAAGACGGCGAACCGGGTGCCGCGCCCGCCCAGGTAGTCGCCCTTGTCGGGGTCCTTCATGCCGACGTGCGACAGCAGGCCGCTGAGCAGCGCCTTGTGCACCGCGTCGGGGTCGGCGTCCGAGGTGTTCAGCCGGGCGCCCATCTGCTTGGCGACCTGCTTGATCTGGCCGTAGACGTCCTGCCACTCGCGGATGCGCAGGTAGTTGAGGTAGTCGGCGCGGCACTGCTTGCGGAACTGGTTGCCGGACAGGTCGCGCTGCTGCTCGGCGAGGTGGTTCCACAGGTTGAGGAAGGCGAGGAAGTCGGAGTCCTTCTCGGCGAAGCGCGCGTGCTTCTGCTGGGCCGCCTCGCGGGCCTCGGCGGGCCGCTCCCGCGGGTCCTGGATGGACAGCGCGGCCGCGATGATCATGACTTCGCGCAGGCAGCCGCGCTCTTCGGCCTCGAGCACCATGCGGCCGAGCCGCGGGTCGACGGGCAGCCGGGAGAGCCGGCGGCCGGTCTCGGTGAGGCCCTGCGCGGCGTCCGGCGCGCCGGGGTCGAGCGCACCGAGCTCCTCCAGCAGCGCCATGCCGTCCTTCACCTGGCGCCGGTCGGGGCCTTCCACGAAGGGGAAGCCGGCGACGTCGCCCAGCCCCAGCGACGCCATCTGCAGGATGACCGAGGCGAGGTTGGTGCGCAGGATCTCGGGGTCGGTGAACTCCGGCCGGGACAGGAAGTCCTCTTCGGAGTAGAGCCGGATGCAGATGCCTTCGGCCACGCGGCCGCAGCGGCCCTTGCGCTGGTTGGCCGACGCCTGGGAGATCCGCTCGATGGGCAGCCGCTGGACCTTGGTGCGGTGGCTGTAGCGGGAGATGCGGGCGGTGCCGGGGTCGATCACGTAGCGGATGCCGGGCACGGTCAGCGACGTCTCGGCGACGTTGGTGGCGAGCACGATGCGGCGGCCGCGGTGCGGCCGGAACACCCGGTGCTGCTCCGCGGAGGACAGCCGTGCGAACAGCGGCAGGATCTCGGTCTCGGGCAGGCGCATCTTCTCCAGCGCCTCCGCCGTGTCCCGGATCTCGCGCTCGCCGGAGAGGAAGACCAGGACGTCGCCGGCCTTCTCGCGGCGCAGCTCGGACACGGCGTCGCAGATCGCCTGCACCTGGTCGCGCTCGTCGGCACCGCCGTCGTCCGGCTCCTCCTCGATCGGCCGGTACCGCACCTGGACCGGGTAGGTGCGCCCCGAGACCTCGACGATGGGCGCGCCGCCGAAGTGCTCGGCGAAGCGCTCCGGGTCGATGGTGGCCGAGGTGATGACGAGCTTCAGGTCGGGCCGGCGCGGCAGGAGCCGCTTGAGGTAGCCGAGGAGGAAGTCGATGTTGAGGCTGCGCTCGTGCGCCTCGTCGATGATGATCGTGTCGTAGGCCCGCAGCATGCGGTCGCGCTGGATCTCGGCGAGCAGGATGCCGTCGGTCATCACCTTGACGAGGGTGTCGTCGGAGGACTCGTCGGTGAACCGCACCTTGTAGCCGATGGTGTCGCCGAGTTCGGTGCCGACCTCCTCGGCGATGCGCTCGGCCACGGTGCGCGCCGCGATCCGCCGCGGCTGGGTGTGGCCGATGGTGCCGTGCACGCCGCGGCCGAGCTCCATGCAGATCTTGGGGAGCTGGGTGGTCTTGCCCGATCCGGTCTCGCCCGCGACGATCACCACCTGGTGGTCGCGGATGGCGGCCGCGATGTCCTCGCGCCGGCCGCTGACCGGCAGCTCCTCGGGGTAGGACGGCGCGGGGACCGCGTCGCGGCGGCGCTGCACGCGCCGCTCGGCGCCGTCCATATCGGCGGCGATGCGGGCCGCGGCCTTGTCCCGGCGCCCCTTGTCGCGGATCTTCTTCAGCCCGTCGATGCGCCGCGCCATCCGGTGGCGATCGGCAGCGGTCAGACCGTCGAGGCGTCCTCGCAGGTCGGCGGCTGGAGTGGCGGAGGGCGAGGTCAACATAGCGCTGTCCAGGATAAGCGGCAGCGGCAAGCGGATATTCCGACGGGCCCCGCCGCAGCGGGGCCGGCGCCGGTCAGGTGCGCCGGCCCGCTGGTTCTCCGGCGGCCGCGGTCAGCTGCCGCCGTCCACCACCGGAAGCAGGGTCCGGCGGGCGGCGGCGCCGTCCGGGTCGACCGTCGGGGCGATGCGCTCGTAGAGCGTGCCGCGCTGCCGGACCGGGCGGCCGATCCCGCCGGCGATCTCCGCGATCTCGGCCACGCTCTTCTCCGAGCCGTGCTGCGACCCGGCCATCCGGCTGATGGTCTCCTCCATCAGCGTGCCGCCGAGGTCGTCGGCGCCGCCCTGGAGCATCGCGCGTGTGCCCTGGGTACCGAGCTTGACCCAGGACGTCTGGACGTGGTCGATCCGGCCGTGCAGCATGAGCCGGGCCACCGCGTGCACGGCCCGGTTGTCCCGCAGCGTGGGCCCCGGCCGGGCGATCCCGGCCAGGTAGACGGGCGCGTTGGTGTGCACGAACGGCAGCGGCACGAACTCGGTGAAGCCGCCGGTGCGGTCCTGGATGCCGATCAGCGTGCGCAGGTGGGCCACCCAGTGGTGCGGCTGGTCGACGTGGCCGTACATCATCGTGGCGGAGGAGCGCAGGCCCAGCGAGTGGGCGGCCTCGACCACCTCGATCCACGCCGACGCCGGCAGTTTGCCCTTCGTCAGCACCCAGCGGACCTCGTCGTCGAGGATCTCCGCGGCGGTCCCCGGGATCGAGCCGAGCCCGGCCGCCTGCACCTCGGCCAGCCACGCCCGGACCGGCCGGCCCGCCTTCGCGGCTGCGGTGGCGGCTTCCATCGGGGAGAAGGCGTGCACGTGCATGTCCGGGACGGCCTCCTTCACCGCGCGGACGATGCCGGCGTAGGCGTCCGGGCCGAGGTCGGGCGAGATTCCGCCCTGCATGCACACCTCGGTGGCGCCGAACTCCCGCGCTTCGGCGGCGCGGGCGGCGACCTCGCCCAGGGACAGCGTGTAGGCGTCGGCGTCGGTCTTGCGCTGCGCGAACGCGCAGAACCGGCAGCCCACGTAGCAGACATTGGTGAAGTTGATGTTCCGGTTCACCACGTAGGTGACGTCGTCGCCGACCGTGTCCCGGCGGACGTCGTCGGCCAGCGCGGCGAGCGCGTCGAGGGCGGGCCCGTCCGCCGCCATCAGGGCGAGGTAGCCGCGGTCGGAGAGCCCGGCCGGGTCGTCGGCGGCACGGCGCAGCGCTGCGGCGGTCTCGGCGTCGAGCCGCTCGGGGGCCGCGTCGGCGCGCTGCCCGGCCGAGCGGTCGACGCCGGCGCGCGCGGCGATGGCGTCCCAGTCGCCGTAGACCTCGTCGAAGTCGCCGCGCCGGTCGGCGCTGCGGCCGACCGTGTCCACTTCGCGGTGGAGTCCGGTCCGGCCGGACGACTCGGCGAGCCCCCCGTCGGGCTCCTGCCACGGCCGCCCCTCGGCGCGGGCCTGCTCGTCGGCGAGGCCGGTCTCGGCGTCGGCCAGGGCGCGGACGTGCGGGTGCAGCCGCGGGTCGATCCAGGCGCGGTCTTCGCCGAGGGCGCCGCGGATGAACCGCGGATGCGCGGTGAGCCGCTCGCGCAGGCGGAGGCCGGCCGCTGCGGTCGCGGCGGAGAGGTCGGCGATGTGCGGCCAGGGGCGCTCCGGGTTCACGTGGTCCGGGGTGAGGGGCGAGACGCCGCCCCAGTCGTCGACGCCCGCGGCGAGCAGCCGGGGAACCTCGCCCGGGTCGGAGAGGTTCGGCGGTGCCTGGACGGTGACCGAGGGGCCGAGCAGCAGCCGCGCCACCGCGATCACCGCGAGGTATTCCTCGGCGCCGAGGTCGCCGGCGGAGCGCATCGCGGTGTCGTCCTTGGCCCGGAAGTTCTGCACGATGACTTCCTGGACGCTGCCGTACTCGCGGGCGATGCGGCGGATCGCCAGCAGCGCGTCGACCCGCTCGGCCGGGGTCTCGCCGATGCCGACGAGTACGCCGGTGGTGAAGGGGATGCCGATGCGCCCGGCGTCCTCCAGTACCCGCAGCCGTACCGCAGGGTCCTTGTCCGGCGAGCCGTAGTGCGGACCGGACCGCTCGCTCCACAGCCGTGTCGCGGTGGTCTCCAGCATCATCCCCATCGACGGGGCGGCCGGCCGCAGCCGCTGCATCTGCGCCCAGGACATGACGCCGGGGTTGAGGTGCGGCAGCAGCCCGGTCTCCTCCAGGACCCGCACCGCCATCGCGCGCACGTAGGAGAGCGTGTCGTCGTACCCGTGCGCACTGAGCCAGTCGCGGGCGGCCGGCCAGCGGTCCTCAGGCTGGTCGCCCAGGGTGAACAGGGCTTCCTTGCACCCCTGCCGGGCGCCTTCGCGGGCGATGGCCAGGACGTCGTCCGGCGGCAGGTAGGGCGACTCCAGCCGGTGCGGCACCGTCACGAACGTGCAGTAGTGGCAGCGGTCCCGGCAGAGCCGGGTCAGCGGGATGAACACCTTGCGGGAGTAGGTGACGGTGCCGGGCCGGCCCGCGGCGGCCATCGCGGCGTCGCGGACGCGGCTGGACACCGCGAACAGCCGATCGAGGTCGGTGCCGCGCGCATGCAGCAGCACTTCGGCTTCGGCGGCGTCGAGCGCCTTGCCGTCCCGGGCCCGGGCGAGGGCGCGGCGCAGCTGGGCGGGGGTGGGTTCGGAGTCGGGAACCGTGGTGCGGGGGGCACTGGCCATAACCGCATGCTACAAACCGGATGCGCGCCGTGGCAGCGGCGCCCTCCCCGGAAGCACCCCGGGGGATACGCCTGATCTGACGCCTGATCTGACCATATTATTTCGATTTTCCCATTATTCCGAAACTTCGCTGATTTGGCATTTGCCAAGAATCGGCACACTCCTTCGCCACCGGATCGCCACACCCGCCGCCGAACGGGTTCTCTTTTCGCCACCGGACGTGCCAAGATCACTGCACATATCGCCGCGCGGCAGGCGAAGCGGCCCGGCACCCGGCCCTGTCCGGAACACGCACGGGCGATCGACCGGGACCGCCGCCCCGCTACCGTCCAGAAATGAGGCGCGGATTTGCTCGACACCCTTGCGAAAAGGCTCGGCCTGCGCACGGATCCACCGATCTTCTTCGCGTCCGCGGCGCTCGCCTGCGTGTTCGTGGTCATCGCGATCGCGTTCACCGGAGCCATGGACCGGCTCTTCGGGGCCGTTTCAGGGTGGGTTCTGGACCGCCTCGGCTGGTTCTACATCCTCGGTGTGACCACGTTCCTGATCTTCCTCATCGTGATCGCCCTCAGCCGGTTCGGCGGGCTGCGGCTGGGGGCCGAGGATTCGCGTCCGGACTACAGCCTGGGCACCTGGTTCGCCATGCTGTTCGCGGCCGGCATCGGCACCATCCTGATGTTCTGGGGCGTCGCCGAGCCGATCAGCCATTTCGCCGAGCCGCCGCGGGCCGGCGTCGATCCGGGGTCGGTGGCTGCCGCCGAAGAGGCGATGGCCTTCACCCTCTACCATTTCGGCCTGCACACCTGGACGATCTTCACGCTTCCCGCGCTGGCGTTCGCCTATTTCGCCTACCGGCGGAAGCTGCCGTTCCGGGTCAGCTCGATTTTCCACCCGTTCCTCGGCGACCGCATCAACGGCTGGGCCGGCCGCGCCATCGACGTGCTCGCGGTGCTCGGCACGCTGTTCGGCGTCGCCGTGTCGATCGGACTGGGCACACTGCAGATCAACAGCGGCCTGCACGGACTGTTCGGCGTGCCCGAGGGCGCGCCGGCGCAGATCGTGCTGATCGCCGTGGTGACCGGGATCGCGGTCGTCTCGGTGGCGCTGGGCCTGGACGCCGGCATCAAGCACCTGTCGTCGATCAACATCGTGATGGCCGTCGTGCTGCTGCTGTTCGTGTTCGCGGCGGGCTCGCCGCTGTTCCTCGCCCGCGGCATCATCGAAACCACCGGCACCTACCTGTCGCACCTGCCGCAGCTCGCATTCTGGAACGACACGTTCGCCCACACCGGCTGGCAGGAGTCCTGGACCACCTTCTACTGGGCCTGGACCATCACGTGGGCGCCGTTCGTGGGCATCTTCATCGCCCGGATCTCGCGCGGGCGCACGGTGCGCGAGTTCGTGTTCGGCGTGCTCGGGCTGCCCACGGCGTTCAGCATCATCTGGTTCTCGGTGTTCGGGCTGTCGGCGATCAACATCGAGCGCAGCGGCGACAGCGGCCTGGTGCAGCGGGTGGTCGAGGAGGGCGACATCCCCGGGGCGCTGTTCGCGTTCCTCGGGCACTTCCCGGCCCCGGAGCTGATGTCCGGGTTCGCGGTGCTCATCGTGGTCATCTTCTTCACCACCTCGTCCGACTCCGCAGCGCTGGTTATGGACATGCTCTGCAACGGGACATCCGAGGAGGCGCCCACCCGCCAGCGCGTCTTCTGGGGCGTGCTGACCGGGGTGGTCGCGGCGACGCTGCTGGCCGCGACCGGCAAGGGCGGCCTGGAGGCGCTCCAGGACGTCATCACCGTGGTGGGCCTGCCGTTCTTCGCGGTGGCCTTCCTGATGATGGCGGCCCTGGTGAAGGCGATGTACGAGGAGTACGGGGGGACCGCGGCGGGCGCCGGGTCGCGGCCCCGCGGCGGGGTCCGCGCAGTGGGCAGGCGGCGCCGGCGGGAGCTGCGCCGCGCGAAGCAGGGCGCGGGCAACGGCAACGGCGGCTGAGAGGGCGGCAGGGCGCGGGGCGGGCGGGGACGCCCGCTTCCCGCCCTGCCTCTGCCGTCAGCCGCTGAACTTGGGGATCGACGACGCCTCGCGCGCCGCCGCGGCGACCGTCTCGCGGTCGGCGCCGGTGCGCAGCAGCACACCTGCGGCCACGGCGCCCTCGACGAAGGGGGCGTCGACCAGAACGGCACCGGGATGCCCGCCGTCCTCCAGGGCGAGCCGTGCGGTGAGCACGGCGCTGCCGATATCGGCGAGGACCACGACGCCGGCGCCGCGCTCGGCACTGCGCAGCGCGGCCGCGACACGCTCGGGGTCGGTGCCGATCCCGCCGTCGGGACCGCCGCCGGCGCCGACCACCGCACCCTCTGGGGCGCCGAGCTGTCCGAGCAGCTCAACGACCCCCTCGGCGAGTTTGGCGCTGTGCGAGACGAGAACGATACCGACGGTGGCGTCCATGGGCGCCTACGCTACTCGACACAGGCGGCGTCCGGCACGGAACGGCCCGGGGCGTGTGGCGGGGCTGCCGTCTGCGCACCAGCCCGAACGGCAGTTCCGTCCGCACCCGCAGGGGGTCTGAGCGTGAAGAAGTTCCTGAACAGCCCGGAAAGCTACCTGGCCGACGCGCTCGCCGGCTTCGCCGCGGCACACCCGCAGCTGCACGTCGACCCCGCAACGCAGGTGGTCAGCCGCGGCAGTGGGCCGGTGGCCGGGCGCGTGGGCCTGGTGTCCGGGGGCGGCTCCGGGCATGAGCCGCTGCACGCCGGATTCGTCGGCGACGGCATGCTGTCGGCGGCCTGCCCGGGCGAGGTCTTCACCTCGCCCACCCCCGACCGTTTCCTGGCCGGGCTGAAGGCCGCCGACGCCGGCGAGGGCTGCGTGCTGGTGGTGAAGAACTACACCGGCGACGTGATGAACGCCCAGCTCGCCGTGGAGCTGGCCGAGGACGAGGGCATCCGCGTCGAGCAGGTGCTGGTCGACGACGACGTCGCGGTGGAGGACTCCACGTTCACCGCGGGGCGGCGCGGTACCGGCGCCACGCTGCTGGTGGAGAAGATCGCCGGGGCCGCTGCGGCGCGCGGCGCCGGCCTCGCCGAGGTCGCCGACATCGCACGTCGGGTGGACGCCGCGTCGCGCTCGTTCGCGGTGGCGCTCACGTCGGGCACCGTGCCGGCCGCCGGGCACCCGGGGTTCGACCTGCCCGCCGACGAGATCGAGGTCGGCGTCGGCATCCACGGCGAGCCGGGGCGCCGCCGGGAGAAGCTGCGGCCCGCCGCCGAACTGGTCGGCGAGATGCTCGGCGCGATCCTCGGCGACCGCCCGATCTCTGCGGGCGGTTCGACCATCGTGCTGGTCAACGGGCTGGGCGGGACGCCGCTCAGCGAGCTGTACCTGGTGTTCGGCGAGGTGGCCGCCGAGTTCGGCAAGCGCGGCGTCGGCATCGCGCGCAACCTGGTCGGCGACTACGTCACCAGCCTGGACATGGCCGGCTGCTCCATCACGGTCTGCGAGGTGGAGGAGGACTTCCTGCCGCTGTGGGACGCGCCGGTGAACACCCCCGGGCTGCGCTGGGGCGCCTGACCGGAGCGGCGGACCGGCCCCGCGCCGCCGGCCGGGCGGGCGCTCTCCCTCCGCCGGCGCGCCCAGCCGGGCGGTCTGGAGCACACAGCGGGGAGACGACCCCGGGACGAGAGGAGACCCATGAGCGACAGCGATGCGGCACCGGGCGGACTGGATGCGGCGCTGGCCCGGCAGTGGCTCGGTGCCGCCGCCGACGCGGTGCACGCCGACCGCGAGCGGCTCGGCGAACTGGATGCGGCGATCGGCGACGGAGACCACGGCGGCAACATGGACCGCGGGATGGCTGCCGCGCGCGCGGCCGGCGCGGACGCCGACGGCCCCGGTGCGGTGCTGGCCGCGGCCGGTACGGCGCTGGTGTCGAAGGTGGGCGGCGCGTCCGGCCCGCTGTACGGGACCCTGCTGCGCACCGCCGGCAAGGCGCTCGACGGGCCCTCGGTCGGCACCGCAGCGGTGGCCTACGCCCTGCGCGCCGGCCTCGACCGGGTGCGCGCACTGGGCGGCGCCGGCGTCGGCGACGCCACCATGGTCGACGCGTGGGAGCCCGCAGTGGCCGCGCTGGAGCAGGCCGCGGGCGGCGGCGCCGCGCTGCCCGCAGCCGCATCGGCGGCCGCGGACGCGGCCGAGGAGGGGGCGCGGTCCACGATCCCGCTGCAGGCGCGCAAGGGCCGCGCCTCCTATCTCGGTGAGCGCAGCATCGGCCACGAGGACCCGGGCGCCGCCTCGTCGGTTCTGCTGCTGCGCGCTCTGGCCGAGACTCTGGAGTCCTGACCCTCTCCCCCGGCCGCGCCGCGCTCCGGCGCGGCGCGGTCAGGCTCCGGCCCTGTGCTGCCTGCGCTGCAGGGAGAAGGCCATCGCGGCGGCTCCCGCGGCCAGCACACCCACCCCGATCACACCGCCGAGCCCGCCCGGGTAGAGCATCCGGTCGGTGACGCCGTCGACGTGCGCCAGGGTGAGGAAGGGGACGATGTTGAAGGTGTTGTTGGCCGCGTGGCCGACCACCGCCGGCCACACCGACCCGGTCACCAGGCGGAGGAAGCCGAACGCTGCGGCGAACGCCACCACGGAGGCGAGGAACAGGAGCACCTGGCCGAGAGTGAAACTGCCCGAGGTGTACTGGATGAACAGCTGCGGCCCGTGCCAGAGTCCGTGCACGGCGCCGGACACCAGCAGCGCCGTCCACAGGCCGGCCGGCAGCAGCCGCGGCAGGAGGTAGCCGCGCCACGCCAGCTCCTCGCCGAAGCAGAGCAGCAGCGACATGGGCAGCACGGTCGCGATCAGCAGGCCGAGCCCGGAGAGGTAGGCCGCGACCGGGAACCCGCTCTCCGGCGCACCTTCCATGGTTCCCGGGAACTGCTCGGCGAGGGTCTGCCGCAGCAGCGAGAAGTCCTTCAGGTCCAGCGCCAGCGCGCCGGTGGCACCCGCGATGAGCGTGGCGGCGAGCCCCAGGGCGGCGAAGACGACCAGTGCGAAGGCGAGCGCGCCGGCCAGTCTTCCGAACGGCCGCAGCGGCCAGATCCCGGTGGCGCGGAGGAACCCCTCCTGCGGCCGCCAGACGCGCACCGCGAACAGCGAGACGACGACCAGGGCCGGCGTCAGCATGTAGGTCTGCGCGGCGAGGCCGTAGGCCGGATCGTCAGGTCCGGCCCCGCGCAGCAGCAGCGGCAGGTGGATCAGCCACGCGACGGCGTAGGCCACCGCGGTGAAGAGGGCGATATCGCCCCACGGGACGGCGCTGCGGGGCACCGGGGAGCGCGTCGTCGAGAGGTCTTCCATGGTGGACGACGCTAGGTTCGGGCACCCGCGGCGCGCCGCCCTGCTGCCCCGCCAGAACGGCTGCGGTTGTCCGCACCGGGTTGGGGGGCGGCACCACCACCCGGCGCACCGCCGGGCCGGGCGGCGTGCCGCGTACGGCCCGACCACCCTCGCCTTACCGAAGGGCCGGGCTGCCGCGCCTGCGCTTGCGCACGGCGACCGCCATGATGGCGGCGCCCGCGGCGCCCACCAGGACCAGCCCGACCACGCCGCCCAGTCCGGTGGGATAGATGAGCGGGGCGGAGCTCCCTTCCGTGTCCGTCAGCGTGAGGAAGGCGAGAACGTTGAAGGTGTTGTTGGCGGCGTGCCCGACCACGGCCGGCCACACCGATCCGGTGACGAGGCGCAGCCCCGAGAGCACGACGCCGATCGCCACCACGAAGGCGACGAACAGCAGGGCCTCGGCCGGCGTGAAGGCCCCCGCGTCCAGCTGGATGAAGATCTGAGGGCTGTGCCAGAAGGCGTGGATGAGCCCGGAGATCAGCAGCGCCGCCCGCAGCCCGGCCGGCAGCAGCCGGGGGAAGAGGTAGCCGCGCCACGCCAGCTCCTCGCCGGCGAAGGTGATCAGGCTGAACGGGAACACAGCCACCATCATCAGGCCGAGGGCTGCGAGGTAGGCGCCCGCGGGGAAGCCCTCCGCGGGCGCGCCCGCCAGCAGGTCGGGGAACTGCTCCCCCAGCGTTTTCCGGAGGCCGGAGAAGTTCTCCAGGTCCAGCCCGACCACGCCGAGGGCGGCCGCGGTCAGCGTCGCCACCAGGCCGAGCACGATGAACAGGGCGAAGGCGAACAGCAGGGCCCCGGCGAGCCGCCCGGCCGGGCGCAGCGGCACCATTCCGGTGGCGCGGAGGAACCCCTCCTGCGGCCGCCACGCGCGCACGGCGAACATCAGCAGCACGACCAGTGCCGGAGTGTGCGCGTAGATGCGGGCGGCGGTGTTGTACCCGGGGTCGTCCGGGCCGCCGCCGCTGAGCAGCAGCGGCAAATGGATGAGCCACGCGACGGCGTAGGCGAGGAAGGTGAACAGGGCGATCTCGCCCCACGGGACGGCGGACCACGCGGTCCGCTTGGGCATGATTGTTGGTTCCATGCCCAGCGACGCTAAGAACGGCCGGCCGCCCTGCGCGGCGGGGCGGCCCCGCCGGTCCGGCTGCGGTTTTCCGCAGCGGAAGTGGGGCGGGACCACCACCCGAACCGCCGGTGGGCGCCGCAGTGCAGGTCAGAGCCGGCGGAAGCGGTCTCGCCCGGCGCGGCAGGCCGGTCCCCGCCGGATAGGGTTCGGCCCTATGAGCGCGGACCGCGCCGCCGGGCCGTCCGGCGTATACCCATCCGTCCACCTCCCTGCCCGACCGGGGCGGCAGCTGCTGGCCACCGCCGGGCTCCGTATCACCGGCCAGGCCGCGGGCGCATGCACCGCTCTTGCCGCCGTCGGCCTGCTGGCCGCGGCAGGAGCGGCGCTCCTGGTGTCGCTGCCGGTACCGCCGCTGCGGCGGCGCGTCCAACGGGGCGCGGAAGCGGCCGTCGAACTGCTCGCCGCGCTGGAGCGGCGGAGGCTGGGCCACTTCCTCGGCGAAGAGGTCGCCTCAGGTACTGCGCCCCTGCGGGTGGCCGCCTATCTCGCGGTCCACGGGATGACGGGCCTGGCGTTCGGCCTTCTGCTGCTGTGCGGCGTGTTCCTGGCCACGATGCTGATCGGCGGCACGGTGGTGGGGTTCGCGACCCGCGACCTGGAGACCCTGTACGTGGATCTGCCGGGCATCTCCTTCTTCTTCGACCTGCGCCTGCTGGGGCTGGTCGGCGCCGCGGTGATGGTCGCGGTGATCGCCGCCGGCTCCGCGGCGGCGTCGGCGCTGCAGCGCTGGATCGCGCGGCGGCTGGTCGGCGGCGACCGCTCCGACCGGCTGCGCAGCAGGATCACCGAGCTCGCGCAGAGCCGCGCGGCCGTGGTCGGCGCGATCGACGAGGAGCGCCGCCGCATCGAGCGCGACCTGCACGACGGAGCGCAGCAGCGGGTGGTCGCGCTGGCGATGATGCTCGGGCGGGCGCGGCGCGCCGAAGGGATGCCGGAGCGCTCGCGGGCGCTGGTGGAGCGGGCGCACGAAGAGTCGCGGCGGCTGGTCGAGGAGCTGCGCGATGTGGCGTGGCGGGTGTACCCGCGGGCGCTGGACGAGCTGGGTCTGGGCGCGGCTCTGGGCGGCGCGGTGGAGCGCGCCGGGCTGCCGGTTTCGGTGGACGACCGGATGTCCGGGCGGGCGGCGCGGGCGGTGGAGACCGCGGCGTTCTTCACCGCGCGGGAAGCGGTGACGAACGCGGTGAAGCACTCCGGCGCGGACCGGGTGGAGGTGCTGCTGCACGGCGGCGCGGACCGGCCGGTGTCGGTGGCGGTGGCCGATGACGGCCGCGGCGGCGCCGACCCCGCCGGCGGCGGCCTGTCCGGCCTGCGGCGCCGGGTGGAGTCGGCCGAGGGGCGGCTTACCGTGGACAGCCCTCCGGGCGGTCCGACGGTCGTGGCCGCGGTCTTTCCCGGCGGGACCGGCGGCGCGGATGCAGAGCCGGGCACCGCGCCGCGGTAGGTGCAGGACGCTGACAGCCGGACGGCGGCGCAGGCGGAGCGAACGAGAGCAGGGGTGCCGTGCGGGTGATGCTGGCCGAGGACTCGGTCCTGCTGCGCGAGGGGCTGGTGCGGCTGCTGGCGGAGGAGGGGCACACCGTGGCGGCCGCGGTCGGCGACGCCGAGGAGCTGCTGGCGGCGGTCGCCGGCGGTCCGCCGGACGTCGCGGTCGTGGACGTCCGTATGCCGCCGACGCACACCGACGAGGGCATGCGCGCTGCGCTGCACCTGCGGGCCGCGTATCCGGGCACGGGCGTGCTGGTGCTGTCCCAGTATGTGGAGCGGCGGTACGCGGTGGAGCTGCTCACCGGCGCCCCGGCGGGCGTCGGCTACATCCTCAAGGACCGGGTGGCCGACGTCGACGGCTTCCTGGACGCCCTGGACCGGGTCGGGGCGGGCGGCGCCGTGTTCGACCCCGAAGTGGTCTCCCGGCTCCTGGTCCACACCAGACGCACCGACCCCCTGTCCCGGCTCTCCGACCGCGAGTCGGCGGTTCTCCGCCTCATGGCCCAGGGCCGCACCAACACCGCGATCGCCGGCGACCTCGCCCTCTCGGTCAGCGCCGTCGAGAAGTACGTGCACGCGCTCTTCGCCCGCCTCGCCCTGCCTCCCACTCCGGATTACAGCCGGCGCGTCCTCGCCATCCTGAAGTACCTCGACTCCTAGCGGATGCCGGCGGGCCGGCCCCTCAGGCGCTCCAGCGGCCTGCCAGGGCGTGTTGGGTGGTGGCGTTCGTCGCGAGCGGTGTCCTGGTGCACCCATCGCAAGGCCGACGAATGAGTCAGGGCGGGTTTTCCTCCTCGATTGAGGAGAACGCAGCGAGGGGCGTGCCAGGGCGCCGCGCAGCAGGACAGGTGGCCGCCCAGCACGCCCTAAACCCGCCCCGCCCGCCAGTCGGGGAACGGGGCGAGGCCGGCGGCTTCGGGCACGGCGAGCAGAACGCAGTGCGCGAAGGCGGTCGTCAGGTCGCGAACCATGCGGTCGAAGTCGGCGCGCGGGAGGTACTCGTCGGCGGGGTCGGGGGTCTCGCCGGTGCCGTGCTCGTCGGGGACGCAGCGGATGCGGACCCGGTCGCCCTCGTCGTGCAGGTGGAGTTGCCGCTGGGTGCCCTGCTCGCAGAACCAGATGGTGCCCGTCCGGCCCGCGCGCAAGTCCTCGAGTGCTTCGGGGAGGTCCTCCATGCACAGCGACAGGTCGGTGGAGTCGACCGGCCAGCGCAGCCCGAACCCGCTCACCCGGAACTGGAAGTCGGTGTCCCGCATCCGTTCGCAGGCCTCCATGACGACCGGGATGTACTCGTCGAGGGGGTTGATCACCTCGGGGTCTCCCGGGCCCGGTGGCGTGCTCGGCGGCACCAGCGTCATCGTGAACATGCGGCGAAGCTAGTGCCCGCCCCGCTGCGCAGCCACTGGTTTTCGCCCTGCGCGGCCGCCGGTCAGGGCTCCGCGGCGAACCCCGCTACCGCCGCGGTGAGTGCCGCGGTGTCGGCGGTGCCGGGGCGGATACCGAAGACACCGGAGAGCACCTCGGGGATCTCGGCGGGGGCCAGGTCCCGCCGGTCTTCGCGGCCGTCGGGATGCTCGGTGGTGAGCACCGTGTCCATCAGGCGGAAGCGCACGGCCGCGCCGTCCGCGGTGGCCGACGGCGCCTGGATCATGAGTCGCCCGGTGAACGGCGATCGCGGATGCGTCGCGCAGTAGTAGCTCAGGATCGCGAAGTCGGCGGGGATGCGCGGGTCCTCGGTGAATCCGTAGAGGTCGCTCCACTCCCCTCCGGACCGGGAGCGCAGCACACGGACGCCGCCCTCCTCCCGGGCGAGGCGGAAGCCCCAGCCGTCCTGCTCGGCCGGTTCGGCGGCGTCCAGCTGCAGCGGCGCGAGCAGGCCTCCGCCGCCGAAGCCGACGTCGGCGAGGTAGCGCCCCTCGGGCGTGGCGACGGTGAGCACCATGTGCGTGGCGGGCCGCCCGGTCCCCCCGACCCGGATGCGTGCCGCGTGCCCGACCGGAGCGAAGCCTGCCCGTTCCAGCACCGCGGCGAAAAGGAGATTCTGCTCGTAGCAGTAGCCGCCCCGGTCCGCGGCGACCAGCTTCTCCTGGAGCTGCTCGACACCGAGCGGGACGTCGCGGCCCAGCGCCGGGTCGATGTTCTCGAACGGGATCGCGGCGGCATGCGCGCGGTGCAGTCGCTCGAGCGTGGCGGCGTCGGGTCCGAGCGGCCCGTCGACGCCGATCCGCGCGAGGTAGGCGGAGAGGTCGAGAGCATCGGAGGCCCAGTGCGGGACGGCCATGGCGGCTCCTTATTATTAGCCGGACAACATCCAGCAAATCATTAGTCAGCTAACGAGTCAAAGCGGCGGGTGGCAGCGGATGCAGGAGTGGCTGCGCGGATGGGACGACGCGTTCGTCCCCGCGTTCTGGTCGGCGAAGAACGCGATGCTGCAGGCGGCGGGCGCGGCGTTCGAGCGGCACGGAGTGCGCGAGGGCCAGCAGTTCGTCCTCATGTGCCTGTGGCAGGAGGACGGCCTTTCGACCGGCGAGATCGCACAGCGGATCGGCGTCGCCACCCCCACGGTGACGCGCACGACCACCCGGATGGAGGCGTCCGGCCTCGTGCTGCGCGGCCCGCACCCCACCGACGCCCGCCTGGTCAGCGTCCGCCTGACCGAACGCGGCCGCGGCCTGCGCGAAGTACTCGACGCCGAGATGAACGCCCTGTCCGACCGGGCCCTCGCCGGCCTCTCCCCCGCCGAGCGCGACGAGTTCGTCCGGCTGCTGACCGCCCTGACCGGCAACCTCCGCCGGACCCGCTGACCGGGGCCGGCCCCGGCCGCGGACCGGCGCGCAGACGCCGCCCGGGCTCGGTCGACACCTACCGCTGCCCCGGCCTGATCAGCCGCTGGACGGACAGCCCTCGCCACCGAACGCCGTCGCGGCCGCAGACGAGGACGCAGACGCACCCGGTGCCCCGTCGACGAGGCCGGCGGACACCCAAGCCCGCCGACGACATCCGAGCCGGTCCGGGCGTTCTCCGGCCGACCAGCCGCTGGTCGGCCCCGTCGCCAAGCCCTCCGCGGCCGCGGCGACCCACGCCGCGTCCCCGACGAGGACGCGGCCCCCTGAATCCCTGTCGACGCGATCAGCGGACGCCCGCAGGCGGCAGACGACGCCAGGCCCACCCGCGACATGCTCCAGGCCGATCATCCGCTGAGCGGACAGACCACCGCCGGACGCCATGGCGAGGCCGGCGGGCATGCACAGCCCGCCGACGACATCAGAGCCGGTAGGAGCGTTCTCCGGATCCATCGACCACTGGACGGACAGCCCACCGCCGAACACCGATACGGCCGCAGGCTAGGACGCAGGAGCGCCCGGAGCACCATCGACCAGATCGGCCAGCGCCCGCAGTCCGCGGGCGACATCCGCGCCGGTCGGAGCGTTCTCCGGATCGATCAGCCGCTGGACGGCCAGACCGTCGCCGAGCGCCATGGTGACCGCGGCGAGCGCACGCGCCGTGCCCGCGTCACCGTCCGGCACCAGCTCCGCCCGGAGGACCCGCTCCGCCCCGTCAGCACGGTCGCGCTCGAACATCGCGGCGATGCGCTCGCGCAGCTCGGGCGAGCGCTCTGCCCGCGCCCAGGCTTCGACCTGCGCCACCAGGAGCGGCCGCACCTCGTCCAGCCTGGCGATGATCGCATCCCATTCGCCGAACCGCTGCACGTCGCCGCCGAGGACGCCCGCCACACTCAGGTCGGACAGCTCCCGCCCCATCTCGCCGAGGGCGTCGACCAGGGCCGCGTCCAGCAGGGCCTCTTTCGAGCCGTAGTGGTAGCCGATCGACGCGAGGTTGGCGCCCGAGGCCGCGACGATGTCGCGCGCCGTGGTGTGCGCGTACCCCTTCTCGTACAGGCAGTGCTTCGCGCCTGCCAGCAAGTCCTCCCGGTGGCCCATGGCCGCCGATCCTAGCGCCCGCACCCCGTTCACCCCGCAGCACGGGCCCACGATCCACACAAACGTCATATACATTTGTCTTATACGGATGTACATTCGCCGTATGGAACCTTCCGCGCAACCACCGCACTCGGCGCCGCCGCCGGCCTTCGCACCTGCACCGCCGCGCGCCGGCCGGCGCGCCTGGACCGGGCTGGCCGTGCTCACGCTCCCCGCGCTCCTGGTCTCGATGGACCTGACGGTGCTGTTCATGGCCGGGCCGCTGATCAGCGCCGACCTGCGGCCCACCGGTGAGCAGCTGCTGTGGATCATGGACGTCTACGGCTTCCTCCTTGCCGGCTGCCTGCTGACCATGGGGCCGCTCGGCGACCGGATCGGCCGGCGCCGCCTCCTCCTGATCGGCGCCGCCGCGTTCGGCGCGGCCTCGCTGTCGGCCGCCCTGGCGCCCAGCGCGCCAGCGCTCATCGCGGCCCGGGCCCTCCTCGGGATCGGCGGCGCGACACTGGCCCCGTCGAGCCTGTCGCTGATCCGCACCCTGTTCGCCGACAGCCGGCAGCGGCGGACCGCCGTCGGCGTGTGGACCTCCGCGTTCGCGGGCGGCGTCCCACTGGGCTGGATCATCGGCGGACTGCTGGTCGAGCACTTCCCCTGGGGCTCGGTCTTCCTGATCAACATCCCGGTCATGCTGCTGCTGCTCGCCGCAGCGCCGCTGCTGCTGCCCGAATACCGCGTGCCGTCCCCCGACCGGTTCGACGCGGCGAGCGCAGGCCTCTCGCTGGCCGCGGTGCTCCCCCTGGTCTGGGGCATCAAGCGCGCCGCGGCCGGCGGGCCGTCTCCGGAGGCCGCCGCCGCGCTCGCCGTCGGCCTGCTGCTCGGGGCGGCGTTCATCCGGCGCCAGCTGCGCAGCACGGCGCCGCTGATCGACCCCGCGCTCTTCCGGAACCGGCGGTTCTCCGCGGCGCTGGGCGCCAGCACCGTGTTCACCCTGGCGAGTGCGGGGACCGGGCTGCTCGTGGTGCAGTTCCTGCTCTTGGTCGCCGGCCTCAGGCCGTTCGCGTCGGCGCTGTGGATGCTTCCGTCGTTCCTCGTGCTCGTCGCAGGGGTGGCGGTGGCGAACGTGCTGGCAGCCCGGCTGGGCCCGGGCCCGGTGATCGCGGTGGGCGCGGCCGCAATGGGCGGCGGCCTGCTGCTGGTCGCCGGCCTGGGTCCGGACGACGGCCCCGGCTCGGTCCTGGCGGCCTACTCCCTGGTCAATGCCGGGATGGGGATGGGTATCTCGCTCTGCTCGGACACGGTGCTGGCCACCGCTCCTGCGGAGAAGGCGGGGGCGGCGGCTTCCTCCAACGAAGCGCTGACCGAGTTCGGCGGCGCGGTGGGGATCGCCGTGCTCGGCTCGATCAGCGCCGCCGCCTACACGGCGGCGGTCGGCCCCGCCCTCCCGGCCGGCCTCAGCTCCGGGGCGGCCGAAGCGGCGCGCGGCACTCTGGGCGGCGCGGCTGCCGTCGCCGCCGACCTGCCCGCCAGCCAGGCGGGCCCGCTCCTGCGGACCGCCGAGGCGGCGTTCACCGACGGACTGACCGCGGCAGCGGGGACCGGCGCGGCTCTGCTGTTCGCCGCCGCGGCCGCGGCGGCGGTGCTCCTGCGCAGCCGCGCCGGCGCGGCCCCGTGATGAGTCCGCGGGGGCGCGGGGCCGGCCGTCCTCCGGCTCCGCGCCCCAGCGGGTTCAGGTGGCGGCCGGGGTGCGGCCGCGCAGCGGGCGGTAGGTCATCCGGCGCAGGAACCATTCCGCCGGCCCCTGCTCGAAGCCGGCCCTGCGCAGCAGGTCGGACAGCACGACCGTGGCCAGCCACACCCCGGCGCCCAGCGCGACGGCCTGGGCGTCGGTGAGCGACGGCGCGATGCCCAGGGCGTAGGGCGGGACGAGCGCGGCCCAGGCAACCGACTGAAGCAGGTAGCAGGTCATCGACCGGCGCCCGGTGGCCGCCAGCGCGGTCGCCACCGGGCCGCGGCGGCTGCCCATCCGGACCGCGATGAGGGCGATCAGCGCCGCGTAGCCGAACCCGCCGGCGTAGCCGGTGAGCAGGTGGAACCAGAACACGAGGGTGCCGACCGCAGGCTCGGGGTCCCAGACCGCCGTGGTCATCAGGGCGTGCGGCACGCCGCCGAGCAGCGAAAGCCCGATGCCGTATCCGGCGATGCGGCGGAGCAGCGGCAGGTGGCGCTCCGGCTCCTCGAGCAGCTTGCGGCGCGCAGCCCATACGCCGACCAGGAAGGGCGCCAGCGAGATCAGGATCATCAGCGGCCAGAAGACCGGCAGCGTGGCGACCCGGAAGACCGCGTCCAGCAGTGGGTTGGCGACGGGCTCCTGCTCCCCCGCGGCGCCGAACAGGACGTTCTCGGCCAGGGCGTAGACCAGCGTGCCCGCCGCACCCCAGATCGCGGCGTGGGTGAGGAGCCGGCGGTCGGTGGCGGCGAGCAGCCCGGCGAAGACCACGGCGATCAGGCCGTACACCGAGATGATGTCGCCGAAGAAGAGCAGCACCGTGTGCGCGAGGCCGATCGCGATGAGCCACCGGCCGCGGCGGCGGACCAGGCGCCGCACCCAGTCGGGGCCGTACCCCTCGGCGGTGCGGCGCCGGATGATCTGAGCGAGCCCGTAGCCGAACAGCGCGGCGAACATCGGATAGCCGCGGTTCTCGGCGAACAGCGCCATCGCCGCGGTCACGGCGGTGTCCAGCGGTCCGCTCAGCGAGTAGTCGCCGCCGGCGGCGAACCGGAACATGTGCGCGTGCACGGTGGCGATCACCAGCAGCATGAATCCGCGCGCCAGGTCGGGAGCGAGCGAGCGCTGTGCGGCCGGGAGGGGCGCCGGGGGCGCGTTGATCGTCATGGCGGCCGTCCTCTTCACCGGGCCGGAGCGTGCGCGTCCGGCACCTTCGGAGCTATTTTTAGATACGTGGTCGTTTCTTATTGGGCATCGTAAGATACGGCCCCGTATCTAGTGAACGACTGCGGGGCAGCTGTCCGCATGCGGACGCTGCACCCCGGCGCCGTGCGACGATGGCGGCGCGACACAGCGGGAGCGAGGCGGCATGGACGAGGATCGGGCCCGTTGCGCGGGCTCCCCCGGTGAGCTGCGCATCCCTGCGGCCGGGGCGGAGGAGGCCCCGCCGCAGCGGCGCCGGCGGGGCAGGGAACTGGTGGCAGCCATCCACGAGGCCGCCCTGGAGGAGACGGCCGACCACGGGATCGGCCGGCTCACCATGGAGGGGATCGCGCGCCGCGCAGGGACCGCGAAGACGTCGCTGTACCGCCGCTGGTCCACTCCGGAGGACATCGTGCTGGACGCGCTCTACGAGGTCTATCCGCAGGAGGGCGTCTCCCCCGGCACCGACGACCTGCGCGGCGATCTCATCGCCGCGCTCACGCTGATGCGCGACAGCCTCAAAGACGAACGGCACCGCGCCGTCATGTCGTCGCTGCTCGATGCGGGCACCCGCCGCCCCGAACTGCGCAAGCGCCTCTACGCCGAGGTGTTCGACGCGCGCGGCGGCCGGTTCACCAAGACCGTGCTGCAGCACTATGCCGCGCACGGCCGCATCGAGCCGGCCCGCGTCACCCCGGTGGTGGTCGACATGGGCGAGGCGCTGCTGCTGAAGTACTCCGTCGACACCTTCCGCCTGCCCGACGACGCCTACATCGCGGCAATCGTCGACCAGGCCGTCCTTCCCGCCCTCGGGCAGGACCCGCAGGCCGGGGCGGCGCGGCGGGAGGACTAGGGACCAGGCCCGGCCGGAGCGCGGTGGGGCGCTGCCGTCCGGGCCTTCGGGCGCAGTCCGGAACAGCCCCGCGCAGCGCCGCAGTGCAGCCGCGATGCGCGGGGCCCGGACCGGGCGGTACCGGTCAGATGCGGACGAGCATCTTGCCGGTGTTGGCGCCGCGCATCATGTCGAGGAAGGCGTCGAAGGTGTTCTCGATGCCGTCGACGACCGTCTCGGAGTAGACCAGCTTTCCGTCGGCGACCCACGGCCCGGCTTCGGCGGCGAAGTCGCGCATCCGGTGGGTGTGGTAGCCGACGGTGAAGCCTTCCAGCATCAGGTTCTTCTTGATCAGCTGGAACAGGTTGCGCGGCGCCGCCGGCGGCTCCTCGGCGTTGTAGCCGGAGATCATTCCGCAGATCGCGGCGCGGCCGTCGCGGTTGAACACCGACAGCGCGGCCTCAAGGTGCTCGCCGCCGACATTGTCGAAGTAGACGTCGATGCCCTCCGGTGCGGCGTCGCGCAGCTGTCCGGTGATGTCGCCCTGGCGGTAGTCGAAGGCGGCGTCGAAGCCGAACTCCGACGTCAGCCGGGCCACCTTGGCCGGACCGCCGGCCGACCCGATGACCCGGCTCGCGCCCTTGAGCTTGGCGATCTGCCCGACGGTGCTGCCGACCGCCCCGGCGGCACCGGAGACGAAGACCGTGTCGCCCTCCTTGAAGCGGGCGATGTCGAGCAGGCCGACGTAGGCGGTCAACCCGGTCATGCCGAGCGCGTGCAGCAGCACCGAGTCCTCGACCCCGGGCACCTTCGGCGCGGTGCGGAACGCGGTGGCCGGACCCTGCGCGACGTCGCGCCAGCCGAGGTTGTGCAGCACGGTGTCGCCGGGCGCGAAGGCGTCGGAGGCGGACTCCACCACCTCGCCGAGCGCCCCGCCCTCCAGCGGCTGGTCCAGCTGGAAGGGCGCAATGTAGGACGGCTTGTCGTCCATCCGGCCGCGCATGTAGGGGTCGACGGACAGGTAGCGGTTGCGCACCCGCACCTCGCCCGCGCTGAGCGGCGGCAGTTCACGCTCGACCAGGCGCACGTCCTGCGAGGTCGGCCAGCCCGTCGGCCGCGCCGCGAGCTGCCATTCGCGGGACCGTGCGGCGCCCTGTCCGGCGCCTCCCTGTTCCGGCTGTGCAGACGACATGGATCTCCCAATCCTGTTCGGCGTAGGGCGGTGCCCTGGCATGGCGCCGCCCCTCGGTCGGACCGCGGCGCACGCGCGCGGCCCCGCTCCCCGCAAACCGACCGTACGGTCTGCAGCTTCCCCTTCGCGCGCAGGAGCGAGACTGCCCACATTCGCCGGGCGGCCCCGCGGACCGCCCGGCAGCGCCGGCGCTCCCGCTATTCGAAGGACTCGGCGTCGCTGCCCAGTCCCTTGTCGTCGAGGTACTGCTCCAGGCCGCCTCCGCGGACGTGTTCGAAGATCCCGTCGGCCGCCTCCTCGTCGAGGTAGAGCACGTTCTTGTCGTCCTCCCAGCCGGTCGCCTCCACCGGCAGGCTGACGAACGCGGTCCGGTCGACGCCGACGTCGATCAGCCGCAGCGCCAGGCTCCGCATCATCGCGAAGCTGGTCTCGCTGTCCACTGAGACGGCCTTGCTGGCGGCGGTGAGGAAGGCGTCGAGGCGGGCCGGGTCGCCGCGCACCTCGGAGCTGCCGGCCTTCTCCGCCATGGCCCGCAGGAAGAAGTGCTGGCGCTCGATGCGGCCGGTGTCGCTGCCGCCGAGGCCCTTGCGCTCGCGGACGAACCGGAGCGCCTCCTCGCCGTCCATGTGGTTCTCGCCGGCTTCCCAGTACCAGCCGTTGCTCTCGTCGTAGACCTCGTAGGGCAGGTCGAGCTCGACCCCGCCGAGCGCGTCGGTCATCTGCTCGAAACCGGCGAAGTCGATCGCGGCGAAGTGGTCGATGCGCACCCCGCTCAGGTCCTCGACGGTGCTGGTGAGCAGGGCCGGGCCGCCTTCGGCGAACGCCTCGTTGATCTTGTGCTCGCCGTTGTCCGGGATGTCGGTCCAGGCGTCCCGCGGGATGGAGATGACGTAGGCGCGCTTCTCGTGGTCGGGGACGTGCAGGAGCATGATGACGTCGGAGTGCGCCTCTCCGCTGCGCCACTTCTCCGGCGTGCTCTCGCCCCGCAGGTCCGAGCCCATGAGCAGCCAGTTCTCGCCGGGATCGTCGCTGGGCCGGTCCTGCTCCGCCGGGACGGCGCCGTCGATGCGGGCGATGTTGCCGTCGATGGTCCCGGCGCGCATGGTGACGGCGGTCGCCAGGCCGGCGACGAGGAAGAGCACGACCGCGGCCGCCCCGAAGGAGATGGCGATCCAGCGGCGGCGCCGCGGCTGCTCCGTCTCCGCCATGTGCCCCCCGCTCACGCCCGTGTACCGGTCCGCTCCATATCCCCTACCCGCTGGTCCGACTTCACTCCTTGGGACGCTTCCTCACTATTTGTTCCCATTTGCGCATTGTGTTCACTTCGCCACCGCCGCACCTGCGGCAATCCGGAGCCACCCGCGGAGACCGCCCCGCACACGGCACCGCCCCGACGCCGAAACTCCCGGCAGCGCCACATCCACCTTCCCCGCAGGGGGACAACTAAGAGACGTTGCGTTCCTTAAAGCAGGCGGCGTACATTAGAAACGCACCGTTCACTAAGAAGCCACATCCCGAAGCCAGCACCGATCGAGGAGGCAGCCATGGCGGCCCCCGGACGCGTTGCCCGCGCCCTTCCCGGGCTGCTCCTCGCCATGGGCATCGCCGCGCTGGACCAGACGGCGCTCTCCCCCGCCCTCCCGGCCATCGCCGGCGACCTGGGCGGGCTCGACGCCATGCCGCTCGTGGTCTCCGCCTACCTCGTCGCGGCCACGGCCGTCATGCCGGTCTACGGCCGGCTCGGTGACACCGTCGGCCGGGTCCCGCTGCTCCAAGCGGCGCTCGCACTGTTCGGACTGGGCGCGGCGGCCTCGGCGCTGGCGCCGGACCTCGGCTGGCTGGTGGCCGGCCGGATCGTTCAGGGCGCGGGCGGCGGCGGACTGATGATCGGTGCGCAGGCCGCGGTCGGCGACCTGGTCTCGCCGCGCGAGCGCGGGCGCTACCTCGGCCTGTTCGGCGCGGTCTACGCCGTGGCCGCGGTAGCCGGCCCGGTGCTCGGCGGGATCGTGGCCGACGCGGCGTCCTGGCGGTGGATCTTCGCCGTGCACCCGCCGCTGGCGCTGATCGCGATGGCCACCATGGCCGCCACGCTGCGGCTGCCGCGCCCGGACCGTACCGCCCGGCCGCGGTTCGACGCCGCCGGCGCGCTCGGCCTCCCCGCCGTCGTCTTCGGGGCGGCGCAGCTGGCCGGGGCGCCGGGCTCCGGCGCCG
>NZ_BAAGXT010000004.1:0-248908 GCF_054779695.1 Nocardiopsis coralliicola
GCGCCGGGCCCGGCCCCCGCGCGCGCCCGGATGGCGGCCGCGGCGCGGGCCGGCTCGCCCACCCGCACCGCGGTACTGCGCATCGGGGTGGCGGCCGCCGCGTCCGGCGCGGTGGGCGCCCTGGCCGGCATCGAGCACGGCTACTGGGCGGCGGTGTCGGCGGGCTCGGTCCTGCAGTCGGTGGACGTCACCAGTACCTGGCACCGGATGCTGCAGCGCGGCACCGGGACCGCGGCCGGCGCGCTGATCGCGGCGGCGCTGTTCGCGGGCGACCTGCCGCCGTGGGCGATCGTGGCGCTGGTGGCGCTGCTGCAGGCACTGGCCGAGCTGGTGGTGACGACCAACTACGGCTATGCCATCGTGTTCGCCACCCCGCTCACCATCGGGCTGTCGCAGCTGGCGCAGCCGGTGCCGCCCGGCGCACTGGTAGCCGAGCGCGTGACGGCCACGCTGCTGGGCGCGGTCATCGGCGTCGCCGTCGCACTGGCGCTCGCCAACCGCTCCAACGCGGCCCGGCTCTCCGCCGCGCTGGCCGACTGCCGCCGGGCCGCGGCCGCCTTCGCCGCCGCCGGCCCCGCCGAACGCGAAGACGGGCTGCGGGACCGGCTGGGCTCCGCGGTCGCAGCGCTGGCCGCCGCCCACGGTCCAGCTCGCGGCGAGCCGTGGGTCGCACGTGTCGCCGACGCCGAGGTCGCCGCCGCCGAGGACGAGGCCCACCGCCTCCTCGCCGACCTGCCCGCCGCACGCGCCCCCGCAGGGGCGCGCTGACCCCCCTGGGCCGCCCGCCCCTCCTCCGCGGTCGGCGCCGGGTCTTCCCGCGGGCCGAATCAGATCCGCCCGGTCCCGGTGCTGCCAGCGGACCGGGTGCCGGTCGCCGGACCGGCCGGCGGCGCTTGCTGCGTGGCGGCTGCGCGTATCCGCGCGCCCCTTCCGCCCCAGCGCACCGGTACCGACAGTGGCGCCGGCGCGCGGTAGACGCAGGATGAGCAAGATCCGGCAATGGCCGGCACCCTGCCCCGTCCCGCGCCGGATCACCGGAGTGCGGCCGGTGGACCGTGCAGAGCCAGCCCGCGGCGCCCCGGAGGCTTGCAGGGATGCGCTGCGCCGCCGCGGCTCCGGCGCCCGCAGGCTGCACGGGCGCTTCCCCAGCGCGGACCCGGCCGGCGGCGCGGAGTCCCCTGGGCCGTGGAGGCTGCCGCCCGGCAGCGCCCCTCGGGAGCCGGGAGCGCGGACTGCTGGCGGGGTCGGCACTGCACTGCGGCGCTCCGGTACAGCCGCACCGCACCGCATCCCCCCCCTGCGCACCTTCGCGTCCGGCAACGGCCCGCGGCCGTTTCGGGCGCGGGCCGACCGCAGGACCCCCGTCTCCGGCCGCGCACCACCGCCCGAGCGCCGCACGCTTGCGGGTCCGCTGTCCGGGCGGGGCGGCTGCGCCCCGGCTCAGCCGGGGCCGGGCATCGGGCGGACGGTGAGGATCTGCTGGGCCTGGCCCACCGGGCCCGCGGTGTCGTGCAGGACGCTGCTGGTCAGGCCCTGGCCGTCGGGGCCGAAGACGACGGTGGTGTCCAGTCCGGTCCAGCCCGCGCGCGGCGGGCGGTGCAGGTGGACGGTCAGGTCGACGTTGGGGAACATCCACTCCTTGGGCGACTCGCGCACCGCGACGCCGTTGGCGGTGTCCACCAGCGCCACGAACGCCGCCGTCGCCGACACCTCCTCGCCGGCGACCAGGTCCAGCGGCGTGGTGACCCAGGTGGCCGTGCGGCCCGGCAGCGGCTCGCCCACCGGACACACCTGAAGCGAGGCGATGTAGCCGCCCGGCCACACGTCGGTCAGCGGGCGCGCGGCGAGCGTCTCGGGGTGCGGCAGCGGGGCGGCGGCGCCGCCGGCGACCGCGGCGGTGTCGCCGCGCGCCAGCATCCAGGCCCGGGCGCGCACCGCAGTGCGGCCGCCGATCTCCGCGGTGGCCTCGACGAGTTCGATGGTGCGGCCCGGGCGCAGGGTGGCCACCCGGATCGTGCACTCCTCCAGCGCGAGCCGGCCCAGGATGTCGAAGGAGATGCGGGCCGGGACCAGGCCGGGCCGGTCGGCGGTGTGCCGGTCCACGGCGTGCACGAGCAGTCCGCCCAGCGGGCTGAAGTGGAGTTCGCCGGGGTCCCAGGCGCCGCCGGCGTGCGGGGTGGGCCGGTAACGGAGCGCGCCGGAGCGGTGCCCGGCGGGTTCGTAGTAGCTGCCTGCGTTCACCGGCGGGGTCCTCTCGACCAGGTGGGGCGCGCCAGCCGGGCTGCGGGACCGGGCGCGGGGGTGCGCGACGACCGTACCCGGCCCGGTCCGCCCGCGCCCCGCCTGCCCCCTGCAGGTCAGCGCCGCGTGGCGTCCGCGCCGGTGCCGGTGTCGACGGAGCGGGCGCCGCAGGGGCACTGCAGGTAGCGGACGATGCCGGTGCTGGTGTAGTGGGCCGACTCCACGCGGGCCAGGCCGGCGGGCAGGCCGCAGCCGGAGCACTGGTGCCCGGTGGCGCCGGAGGGGAAGTCGGCGGGTGCCGTCATGGGTGATCATCTTCCTTCTGCACACGGTGGTGGACCGCTCCGGCCCCCGCGTGCGGCGGCCGGCCGGATCCAGCCTGATGTAATGCCCTTATGCAGTTCAACACTTACGGCGGAACGGGCACCTTCGTCACCGTCGACCTGCTCAACGCCGCCGACCGCACCGCGCCGGCGCTGTCGGACATCCTGGCCCGCCACCACATCAGCCGGCCCCGGGTGGACGCCGCCCAGGCCGCGCGGATCTGCGCCTGGATGGAGCGGCTGCGCCCGCTGTTCGGCGAGCCCGACCGGGACCGCCAGATCGTGCGCATCAACGCGCTGCTGCGCGAGTCGTCCACCGGAGTGCAGGTCTCCGCGCACGACGGCGCCGAGCCCCACCTGCACTACGTCAGCCAGGTCGCCGACACCGCCGAGCGGCTCCGTGGAACCACGGCGGGCGGGCTGGCGGTGGCGCTGTGCGGGGCGGGCGGCAGCCGGCTGGGCTGCTGCGCCCGGGCGGGGTGCACCGCGGTGTTCGTCGACACCTCCCGCAACGGCCGGCGCCGGTTCTGCTCGGTGGCCTGCGCCAACCGGGTCAACGTCGCCGCGCACCGCGCCCGCGCGGCCCGCCGGGAGCCCTGACCGGCCGGTCGCGCCCGGTCAGCGGCCGGAGCTGCCGGGGCTGGCGTGCCAGAGCTTGCGCGGGGCGCCGGCGGCGCCGCCGGGACCGCCGACCTCGGAGTAGGGGGTGAGGGCGAAGCCGCTGGCGTAGCGGATGCGGCGGCCGCCCACGCCGGCCAGCGGGGCGCGCCCCGGGCCGGTGCGCAGGTAGGCGTCCATCGCCTCGGGGCCCTCCTCGTGCCAGAGCCGCGCGGCTTCGTCCATGTCGTAGGCGTGGGTGGCGTTGACGGTGGGCAGGCCCGACCCGGAGCGGCGCACCCGGCCGCGCGCCACCAGCAGCCAGGAGCCGAACACGGTCGCCGCGCAGCGCTCCTGCACCGATTCGAAGAACGTCAGGTCCACCAGGCCGGTGGCGTCGTCCAGGGTGGTGAAGATGATGCGCTGGCCCGAGCGCACCGCCGGCGTCTGGGTGGCGACCTTGACGCCCAGCACCAGCACCTCGTCTCCGTGCCGGGCGCGGCGCAGATCGCGGGCGCGCAGGGCGCCGTGCCGGGCGGCCAGCGCCGCGGTCACCTCGGCGTAGCAGTCGAGCAGGTGGCGGCTGGCGTCGTAGCCCAGCACCTCCAGTTCGGCCTGGACCTGCTCGGCAGGGGTCATCGGGGCCAGCTGCACCGCCGCTTCGGCCGCGGGCCGCTGCACGGCCAGGGTGAGCTGGCCCCGCGCGCTGCGCGGCGGCGGGGTACCGCGGCGCTGGGCGCCGGCGCGCAGCAGCAGGTCGCGGCGGGTGGACTCGGGGTGCAGGGCGTCGAAGCCGCCGACGGAGATGATCCGGTCGGCCACGTCGCGGGAGACGCGGGCGCGCGCGGTGAAGTCCTCCAGCCCGGTGTAGGGGGCGCCGGCGGCGACGGCGGCGGTCTCGGCGGCGGTGATGCCCTTGACGTCGGACAGGGCGGCGCGCACCGCCGGCCGCCCGCCGGGTCCGTCCTCGACCTGCCATGCGGATCCGGAGCGGTTGACGTCGATGCCGAGGACGGCCACGCCGAAGCGGCGGGCGTCGTCGATGATGGCGCGGCGCGGGTACATGCCGGGGTCGTGGGTGAGGATGCCGGCGTAGAAGGCGGCGGGGTAGTGGCGTTTGAGCCAGGCCGACTGGTAAGTGGGCAGGGCGAACGCGGCGGCGTGGGCCTTGCAGAAGCCGAAGGAGCCGAAGGAGGCGATGATCTCCCAGACCCGGTCGGTCTCCTCGGCGGGCCGGCCGCATTCGCCGGCCATCCGGGTGAAGGCGGCGCGGACCTGTTCGCGGCCCTGCTCGGTGCCCAGCCGGCGGCGCATCGTCTCGGCCTGGTCCAGTCCGCAGCCGGTCATCAGGTGCAGCAGCGCGATGACCTGCTCGTGGTAGACGACGACGCCGCCGGTCTCGGCGAGCGCGCCGGACAGCACGGGGGAGACCAGGTCGGGTCCGGGGCCGAGAGGGCCCTGTCCGGTGCTGCCGTGGGCGGCACGGGCGGCGAGGAAGGGGGCGACCATGTCGCTGCCGACCGGGCCGGGCCGGAACAGGGAGATGTCGACGACGAGGTCGCCGATGTCGCGGGGGCGGAGCTTGCCGACGAGTTCGCGCTGGCCGGGCGATTCGATCTGGAAGCAGCCCAGCGTGCCGGAGGAGCCGATCATGGCGTAGACGGCGGGGTCGCCGTCGGGCACGGCGTCGATGTCGACGCTGCCTCCGGTGGTGCGCTCGATCTCGGTGAGGGTGTGCGACATGGCCGACTGCAGGCGTACACCGAGGACGTCCAGTTTGATCAGGCCCATCTCTTCGACGTCGTCCTTGTCGAACTGGACCATGGGGTAACCGGTGCGGCTGGGCTCGGTGGGGGCGCGGTCGGCGAGATCGCCGCCGGAGACGACGATCCCGCAGGGGTGCTGGGCGATGTGGCGGGGCAGCCCGTCGAGGCGCTCGGCCAGCCGGAACAGGGCGGCGGCCGGGTAGTCGCCCATCCGGCCCGAGCGCAGTTCGGGCAGGTCGTCGCAGGCGGCGCGGATCTGGCGGGCGCGGATCCGGGGGAAGGCCTTGGCCAGGACGTCGATCTCGTGCGGCGGCACGCCCATGGCGGCGCCGACGTCGCGGATGGCACTGCGGGCGCGGTAGGTCTCCATCATCGACACGCACGCGGCGTCGGGGTAGGCGTCGAACACGGCCTGGTAGGCGTCCAGCCGGCGGTGGGACTCCACGTCGAGGTCGATGTCGGGCAGGCCGGCGCGGCTGGGGGCCAGGAAGCGCTCCATGAGCAGGCCGTGCTCGAGCGGGTTGACGGCGGAGATGCCGATGAGGTGGTTGACCAGGCTGCCGGCGCCCGAGCCGCGGATGGAGCAGCGGATGCCGCGGGCGCGGATCCGGTCGGCGATGTCGGCGACGGTGAGGAAGTAGGCGGAGAAGCCCTTGTGCTCGATGGTCTGCAGCTCGCTGGCCAGGCGGTGGCGGACGGCGGGGTCGCGGTCCAGGCCCAGGCGGTGGGCGCCCTGTTCGCAGGCGCGCCAGAGCCGGTCGCGGGCGTCGGGGACCGGCGGCAGGTGGTTGCGGTCCATCCCCAGGTCGGTGCCGGGGTCCAGGACGCAGGCCGCGGCCAGGGCGCGGGTGTGGGCGAGCAGGCGGCGGGCGGCGTCGGGATCGGGGCCGCAGACGCGGCGGGCGACCTCGGCCATCTCGGCGGTGTCCTTGAGGTAGGACTGCGAGCCGGCCGGCGGGGCGGGTGCGGGGCCGGGCAGCCAGCGGCGGGCCTCGTCCAGGACGCGGGCGACCTCGGCATCGGCGGGGCGGGGGTAGCGCACCGCGTTGCCCAGTACGGCCAGGGTGCGGGTTTCGCGGGCCAGGCGCAGCAGGGCGGTGGCGCGGCGGTGCTCGCCGGGGCCGAGGTGGTCGACGATCTCGATCGCGGTTTCGGCGGTGGCGCGCCAGCGCTGCAGGAGGCGGCGGGCCGCCTCCATGCGCTGCCGCGCGGCAGCGCGGGCGACGTCGGACTCGGGGCCGAGCAGGACGATCAGCCCTTCGGCATGGGCGGCCAGGGTGGCGGGGGAGACGGCGGGCGGGGTGTCGGGGCCGTCGGCGTGGGCGGCGGTGACCAGCCGGCACAGCGACGCCCAGCCGGCGCCGCCGCGGGCCAGCACGGTGATGCGGCCCCCGTCGGGTGCCGCGACGGCCAGGTCGGCGCCGAGGATCGGCTGGATCCCGGCGTCGCGGCAGGCGCGGGCGTGGGCGACGGCTCCGTAGAGGCCGTCGCGATCGGTGAGGGCGAGCATGTCCATGCCCTGCTCAGCGGCGCGGGCGGCCAGGTCGGCCGGCGGGGAGGTGCCGTAGCGCATGGAGGCGGCGGAGGCGGTGTGCAGGTGGGGGAAGGGGCCCGCTCCGGCCGTTGCGGTGGTCATCGGCGCCTCCCCCTGGTGTCAGTGCGTGCAGCCCCGGCGGGCTTCGCATTCCACGCACTCCGGCCGATACAGGGGAAGAAAGGCCGAAAGCGAACATCTGTTCGAATAGTACCCCAGGGCGGGTGTCCGGGGAAGCGGAGCCCCAGGTCCGCGGGCGGCCGCTGGGCCCGCCGGGTTCCGGAACCGCGGCGCCGCGGGCCCTGCGGGCTCCCGGCCGGCGCAGGGTGGGATGCGCCACAGCGCTCCGCGCCACCAGGCCCCCGGGCCGTGCGGGCGCGCCCCGCCGCCCGTACGGCCCCCGCGGTGGAGCATGGGGCCCATGTGGCACGACATGCTCGCGATGGAGATCCCGCCGCTGGAGAAGACGCTGCGCACCGTCGGCGTCTACCTGGCGGTCTACCTGCTGCTGCGCCTGGTCGGCCGGCGCGACCTCGCCCAGCTCAACACCATGGACCTGGTCGTGGTGATGCTGCTGTCCAACGTCGTGCAGAACGCCGTCATCGGCCCGGACAACTCCCTGACCGGCGGCCTGCTCGGCGCGGCGGTGCTGCTGGCCGTCGACTACGCCCTGGTCCGGGTGCGGGTGCGCTGGCTGTGGGCCTGGCGGCTGTTCGAAGGCTCGGCCACCGTGCTGGTGCGCCGCGGCCGCTACGACCGCCGGGCCATGTGGCGCCTGGGCGTCCGCCGCGCCGACGTCGAGCAGGTCGTGCGCCACCAGGGCGGCAACAGCGTGCACGATGCGCACCGCGTCCTGCTCGAACCCGACGGCACTCTGCTGGTGGAGCTAGTCCGCGGCCGCCGCCCGGCCTCCGCCGACGACATCGACGACCTGCGCGCCCGCCTGGAGCGCATCGAAGCCCTCCTCGCCTCCGGCCGCGGCACTCCCGCCACCTGACCTGCCGCCCGGCGCCGCTCCCCGAGCCCGGCCCGGGCCGGGCCGTGGCCAGAGCCCTGCCCACGGGCTCCTGCTGCCCGGGTGGGCAGGCTGATACGAGGGTGCGGCGGCCTCACTGGATGCACTCGTCCGGCCTGATACGTATCCGCGTGCGGCGGCGTATGACCCGCAGCGGATGGTCGAAGGCCTCAGCCGGGACTTCGCCGTGCAGCCCGCCGCGCGTATCGATCAGGCAGGCGTCGGTGGCCAGGTCCGCGCCGTGCGCGCCGAAGCGCACGCCGTCCCGTTCGAACCGGAGCAGCCCGATGCGGTCCTGTCCGCGGGCGGCTACCGCAGCTTCGGGACCGATGACCGCTCCATCGGCTCCATCAGCACGTTCCGCACGACAGGCGGTCAGGCGTCGATCGCCGTGCCGCCGCTCCACCGCGAACTGCGCGAGCTCGGCGGCATCCCGGAGCATCTGCGATCCGGGGCGGGGTGGGAGGCCCTCGCCTTCCACACACCCGAGCGGTGGCGTCTCCAGTGGGAGCAGACCGGCTGGTCCAGGCCGCTGCCAGCCGGGTGCCCCCCGATGGCTGGTGCGACCGGAAGCTGTGGTGTGAGGTCTGCCCGAGCATTCCCCCGACGAGCTGGTCAGGCAAGAACACGCGCCACGGCCCCCGTGCTCGACACCGGCCGCGGCGGACTTCTGACTTTCGCACTCGTCACCGGCCGGAAAAACGGATTGCCGGAGTGGCTCCCCGCGCCGGCTGCCGCCCCGGTGTTCACCCCGGCCCGGCCGCCGCGTCGCCGTTCGCGCGGTCGGCGGGCCGGGGCGCGGGGGAGCGGCGCGCTGCAGCGGGCGGGCGCTCGGGCAGAACGCCGAAACCGATCAGGTAGGCCGGGACCACCGCCAGCCGCGGCGCTGCCGACAGGATCCGCACCGCGGCCCCGGGGATCGACATCGCCTCCCCGCGCAGCGCCGGGTCCAGTACCCGCCGGTGCAGGAACCGCTGCAGCGCCTGCACGGCCACCGTCGGCACCAGCCGGCGGCGCCGCACCCGCGCCAGCTCCTTCGGCGCCACCCGGCCGGCCTGCAGTGGACCGGCCAGCAGGCGCGCTGCGGCCACCGCGTCCTGCACGGCCAGGTTGATGCCCACTCCGCCCAGCGGCGACATGGCGTGCGCCGCGTCGCCGATGCACAGCAGCCCCGGCAGGTGCCAGCGGCGCAGCCGGTCCACGCGCACGTCGAGGTGCTTGACGTCGTCCATCGAAGCGATCTGCGCGACCTCGCCGGACAGCTCCGGCATCAGTTCGGCGACGTCGGCGCGGAGCGCCTGGACGCCGCGGGCGCGCAGCCGGCCGTCGGTGCCCTTGGGGCCCAGGTAGGCGACCTGGAGGTAGCCCTGGCGCGGGATGCCCACCATGATCCGGCGCCGCCCCAGCCGCGGCATCAGGGTCGGGGGGATGCCGGTGCGCACCGGGACGCGGAACCACCACGCGTCGAACCCGACCGGGAACTCCCGCGGCCGCAGCCCGGCCACGCGGCGCAGCAGCGAGTGACGGCCGTCGCAGGCCACGGTCACCTCGGCGCGCAGCTCCTCCTCGCCGCCGGGCCCCCGCAGCCGAACCCCGGCCACCCGGCCGTGCTCGCGCAGCAGCCCGACCGCTTCGGTGCGCATGCGCAGCGTGAACGCGGGCTCTTCGGCGCCGGACTCGGCCAGCAGGTTGAGCAGGTCCCACTGCGGCACCATCGCCACGTAGGGGTGGGCGGTGCGCAGCAGGGTGAAGTCGACCGGGGTGATGGAGCGCCCGCCCACCGACGCGGTAGCGCGCTCCAGCCGGCTCTGCGGCAGCTCCGCGAAGCGCTCGCCCAGCCCCAGCTCGTCCAGCAGCGCCATCGTGGAGGGGTGCACGGTGTCGCCGCGGAAGTCGCGCAGGAAGTCGGCGTGCTTCTCCACCACGGTGGTCTCGATGCCGCAGCGTGCCAGCAGCAGCCCCAGCACCATCCCGGCCGGCCCGCCGCCCACCACCGCACACGTCGCCGCCATTGCCGCCTCCTCCGCTGCGCAGCGAACCCGCAGCGCAGCTCCTTGCGTGCGCACCCCGCGCCCCCATCTGTTTCCGCCGCGGCACCCGTTCACGCCTGGCCCCGCAGCAAAAAGCACCTGGACAGCCGGTTGTCACCGCCCCGCCAGCGGCCCGGGGAGGGGGCTGCGGCGCGCGTGCCGCAGCAGGAGCCCTGCGGTGCGGCATGATCGGGAGCGGCGGCGCAGGCCGGGGAGAGAGGGCGCGATGGACAGCGGCAGCACGGCGCACCAGGTGCGCGTACTGGAGTCCGGGGCGCGACTGCACCGGTGGGAGCCCGACGGCGGCGCCCGCAGCGGGGGCGCCCAGGTCCTGCTCCAGCACGGCTACGGCGAGTACGCCGAGCGCTGGATCGCCCACTACCACCGCTTCATCCCCCGCCTGCGCGCCGCCGGCTACACCGTGTGGGCCATGGACCTGCTCGGCCACGGCCGCTCACCCGGCCGGCGCGGCGTAGTCGACGTGCGCCGCTCGGTCGCCGACCACGTCGCGGTGCGCCGCGAGGCCGCCGAGGGCGGCCCGCTGCTGTGCGTAGGGCACTCCCTGGGCGGCCTGGTCACCGCCGGGTCGCTCACCGCCGCGCCGTCCGGCGCTGCCGGCGCGGTCCTGCTCTCGCCCGCGATCGTCCCCCCTGCGCCGGCCGCGCTGCGCTGGGCGGTGGACGCTGCGGCCCGCCTGGCCCCGGCTGCTCCGGCGCCGCTGAAGCCCTCGCCGGAGGGCGCCCTGACCCGACTGCCCGAGGAGGTGGCCGCCGCCGGCGCCGACCCGCTGCGCTACCAGGGCCGGCTCACCCTGTCCGCGGCGGCCGGCATCCTCGACACCGCGGCCGGGGTGTGGCGCACGCTGGGCCGCTGGCGCACCCCCTGCCTGGTGGTGCACGGCACCGACGACACCGTCACCGATCCGGCCCAGTCCGAGCGCTTCACCGCCGCGCTGCCCGTCGCGGACAGTACGTTCGTGCGCGTCGCCGGAGGCCGCCACGAGCTGCTCAACGACCTCGGCGGCGCCGCGCTGGCCGGCACCGTGCTGGACTGGCTCGGCGCCCACGCGGGCCGGTGATCCGCCGCCGCGGCCGGCGCCGGGCCGGGCGCGCTCGCGCCACCGGTGCGGGCCGCGGCGCGGTAGCGTGAAGGACATGGGCACAGCAACGCCGGATCGGCCGTCCACGTCGGTCGAGGACTACGTGAAGGTCATCTACGACCTGCAGGAGCGCGGCACCGGGCCGGTGACCATCTCGGCCATGGCCGAGCGGCTGTCGGTGTCGGCGTCCTCGGTCTCGGGCATGCTGCGCAAACTCCACGGCCTCGACATGGTCGACCACCAGCGCTACGGCTCCGTGCAGCTGACCGAGACCGGCACCCGGGCGGCGCTGGCCGTGCTGCGCCGCCACCGGCTGCTGGAGACCTACCTCGTCGAAGCGCTCGGGTACTCCTGGGACGAGGTGCACGACGAGGCCGAGGAGCTGGAGCACGCCGTCTCCGACAAGTTCGTCGACCGCATCGCCGCGCACCTGGGCGACCCGGTCGCCGACCCGCACGGCGACCCGATCCCCACCCGCGACGGCCGGGTCGTGCAGCGCGCCACCGGCCTGCTCTCCGATGCCGGCCCCGGAACCGCCGGCACCATCGTGCGGGTCAACGACACCGACCCCGAGCTGCTGCGCTACCTCGCCGAGCAGGGCATCGGCATCGGCATGCAGGTGGAGGTCGTGGAGCGCCAGCCCTTCGGCGGGCCGCTCGTCGTGCGGGTGCGGCCGGAGGCCGAGTCCGGCGAGCCGGCTGAGCGGTCGCTGGGCCACGTCGCCGCCCAGGCCCTGTGGATCGCCCCTGCCTGAGCCCGCTGCGCCGCCCCGGCCTCAGCGCCGGGTACGCCGCCAGGCGCCCGCCGCCAGCAGGGCCGCGGGCACCAGGCACAGCAGGAACCCGCTGGGCCCCACGAGCGCGGCGCACCCCAGCGCCCAGACTGCCAGCGCCGCGCCGATCCAGCCCGGCACCGCGACACCGCGCCGGCCCGCCCCGACCAGCAGGACGCCCAGCAGCGCTACCGGACCGACGAAGGCGGGCAGCGCCCAGAACACCGCCACCGAGTCCGGTTCCCCGCCGCCCCGCAGCCCTCCGGAGAACCACTCGGCCCAGTAGGGGTGGCCGGCGAACACCGCGGTGTGCAGCGCGGCGATGGCGATGACGGACCAGCCGCCCGCCAGGACCCACCGGTCGCGCGCGTGCGGCCGCACTGCGGCGGCCCCGTCCCTGTCCTGCGTTGCGTTGTCCATGCGGCCAGCTTCCCGGCCCGGACCGGACCGGCACCTCCCGCGCACGGGGGAGGAGCGGCCCCGGCCGGGGGAGAGCGCCGGGCCCGGCCGGGGCCGGTGGTCAGTCGAGGATCTCGACGTAGCCGTCGGTGCCGTTGACCCGGATGCGCTGGCCGTCCCGGATCGCGCGGGTGGCTCCGTCCACGCCCACCACGGCCGGCAGGCCGTACTCCCGGGCGATCACCGCGCCGTGCGTCATGAGTCCGCCGACCTCGGTCACCAGTCCGCCGGCGGAGACGAACAGCGGAGTCCAACTGGGGTCGGTGTAGGCGGTGACGAGGATGTCGCCCGCCTCCAGCCGGGCCCGGGCCATGTCGGTGGCGACGCAGGCGCGCCCCTCCACGGTCCCGGAGGAGACCGCGAGCCCGGCCAGTGCGCCCTGCGGGACGCTGCCGCCGTGCTGCCCGTCGAGGGCCTCGCCTTCGGAGGTGAGCACGCGGGGCGGGGTGAGCCCCGCATGCGAGGCGAACGCCTCCCGGCGCTCGCGGATCAGGCCGGCGTCGGCGCTGCCGGTGCGCACGGCCTCCGCCAGCTCCTCGAAGCGCAGGTAGTAGATGTCGTCGCGGGCCTGCAGGGTGCCGCGGCCGACGAGGCGGTCGGCTTCGCCCAGCAGCGCCTGCCGGTAGAGGAAGTAGCGGACCACCATGCCGTACTTGGGGTACTCCCGGTAGCCGGCGTAGGTGCGGACGATGCCGATGCGCTTCTCGGCCTGCGCTGCCTTCTCCGCTCCGCCGGGCAGGGCGCGCAGGCGCCCGATGATGTCCTGCTCGGCGCTGCGGGCCCGTTCGAGGCCCTGCTCGAACCGGCGCGTGCTCTCGCCCGGCGCGAACCCGGCCACGTTGGCCAGCAGTGCGGGCAGCAGCAGCGCCGGGTCTTCGGACCAGCGGGTGCGGGTGATGTCGATCTCTCCGGCGCACCGCATGCCGTAGGCGTCGAGGTAGCCGCGGATCGCCTCCGCTGCCTGCGGTCCGCCCTCCTCCTGCGCCAGCCCGGCCAGCAGCTCCTCCCACGAGGCGCCGCCGCTCTGCACCGGGTCGGCTGCGCGCTGCAGGAACGCGGTGGCGCCGGGGTGCGGGCGGATCGCGTCGGCCACGTCCAGCAGCGCCAGCCCCATCTGCGCGGTGACGTTGTCCGGCGCCGACTGGGTGAGTGCGTCGGCGGCGTTCCTGATGCCCAGCCAGGATTCGACGTGCTCGTTGAGCCACTGCCCGGCAGCCTGCGCCGCCATGATCGCCTCGATGCCCGCCGGGTCGAACAGGACGCGCTTGAGCTCGGTGGCGATGTCGGAGCGGATGAAGCCGAGCAGGTCGCTGCCGGTGTGCCGGCCGATCTCGGCGCGCAGTGCGGCGGCCGACTCCTCGGCGCGGGCAACCAGTCCGGCGGCCAGGCCGGGGTCGGCCTCCACCGGCCCGGCCGGGCCGCCGTGCACGGCGGCGGGCGGCGTGCCGGATCCCGGGGCGGGGCGGTCGGGGAGGGCGCCGCGGTCAAGGAGGCTGCGCAGTGCGTCGACGGTGCGGGGGTCGGAGGCGGCCAGCATGTCCAGGAACGGTGTGCGCTGGGCGGGGTCGGCGAGCAGGGGCGTCGCGTCGGAGAACAGCCGCCCGCCGGCCTCCCGCATGGGACGCGGCGTGGTCATCTGCCACAGCGAGAGCCCCAGCGGCCGCATCGCGTCGGTCATCATCTGCTGGTGGCCCGCAGAGAGGTAGACGCGCAGCCCGCCGTCTCCGTCCTCGGCACCGGCTCCGTCGTCGCCGGGCAGGGGGAACAGGGTGGTGACCGGCCGGCTCTGCACGATGGCGAAATCCTCGCCGGACCGGCACCACTCGATGTCCTGGGGCCGGCCGAAGTGTGCTTCGATGCGCCGGCCCAGCCGCACCAGCCGCACCGCCTGGGACTCGGTCAGCACCGGCTGCGCTGCCCCGCTCCGGGGTGCGGCTTCGGTGGCGGCCCGGCCGCCGCGCACCCTGAACACCTCGCCGGAGACCCGTCCGGCAACAAGGTCCTCGCCCAGCCCCGGCACGGCCTCCACCACCGCCACCGTGCGGTTCGAGGTCACCGGGTCGGCGGTGAACATCGTCCCGGCCGCATCGGGCTCGACCATCTGCTGCACCAGCACCGCCATCTCGGCCCCGCCCGCGCCGGCGCGCAGGCGGTAGGCCACCGCGCGTTCGGTGAACAGCGATGCCCAGCAGCGGCGCACGTGCGCCAGCACCGCATCCGTTCCGGAGATGCCCAGGTAGGAGTCCTGCTGGCCGGCGGAGGACGCCGCAGGCAGGTCTTCGGCGGTCGCGCTGGAGCGTACGGCGTAGGCGCCGTCCGCGCCGTACCGGGCGAGGGCGCGGCCGATCTCCGCGCTGAGGCCGGCGGGCACCGGTGCGTCCTCGATGCCGCGGCGGATACCGGTGCTGAGCGCGGCGACCGCAGCGCGGTCGGCAGCGTCCATCCGCTCCAGCCGGCCGATCTGCGCGGCGACCGCGGGCGCGCCGGCCAGCATCTGCCGGTAGGCCGCGGTGGTGACGCAGAACCCGTCCGGCACCCAGATCCCGCCGATGCGCCGCACCTCGCCCAGGTTCGCCACCTTGCCGCCGGCCCCGGCCGCCATCGACGCGTCGATCCCTGCCAGTTCCTGCACGTAGCGCACGTGCACCGCCCCCTCGCTCTGTCGCGGTCCCCTGCAGGCACGCCAGTATGGAACGGTTGCGCGCGCCTCATGAGGCGCGCCGATCCGGACTACACTGAAAACGGCGGGAGGCGGCTTTGCCTGCCCCGCACCGGCGTCCCTGAACCGCGGATCCGCGCGGGTGCGCACCCCTACCCTGGTAGCCGTGACGGACCGGATGGACGGATTCTCCCCGCGCCAGCGCGAGCTGGTCCGGGCGTGGCTGCCCGGCGCCGAGGTCGCCGCCGACCACAGCTGGGGGCTCACCAGCACGGCAGTGCTTGAGCTGCGGCGCGGCGCGGACCGCTACATCGCCAAGGCCGGGGGCGCGGACGACCACCACATCGCCCGGGAGATCCGCGCCCACCGCGAGTGGCTCCGGCCGTGGACCGCGGCCGGCCGGGCGCCCGAACTCGTGCACGCTGACCGCGGCGCGAAGCTCGTCGTCACCCGCTACCTGCCCGGCCGGCTGGTCGAGGGCACCGGTGACGAGTACGCGCCGCAGACCTATCGGCAGGCCGGCGAGCTGCTCGCCGCACTGCACCGGCACACGGGCGTCAGCGATGCCGGATTCGAGGCGCGGGAGCAGGCGAAGGCGCTGCGGCTGCTGGACCAGCCGCACCGGATCGCGGCGGACGTGGCCGCACGGCTGCGCCGCATGGTGGAGTCGTGGCCGGCCCCGCCGAGCACGCTGGTACCGACCCACGGAGATTGGCAGCCCCGCAACTGGCTGATCCACAGCGGCACGGTCAGCGTGATCGACTTCGGCCGGGCCGGCCTCCGTCCCGCCAGCAGCGATCTCGGCCGGCTTGCCGCACAGCAGTTCCGCGGAGCCCCCGCGCTCGAGGCGGCGTTCTTCGACGGCTACGGCGCAGATCCGCGGGAGCAGGCGGCCTGGCACCGCAACCGGATCCGCGAAGCGATCGGCACCGCCGTCTGGGCGCACCGGGTCGGCGACGAAGCGTTCGAGCAGCAGGGGCACCGGATGCTGGCCGAGGCGCTCGCTGAGGACCCGCACCGGCCGCCCGGAGGCGCAGGTCCCTGACCGGGCCCGCTCCCTCCCGGCGGCAGTGATGTCCCACCTTATGATAAAAGTTAGGTGTGCCGAAGACAGTTCGACGCCATGGCTTAAACGCCTGGCACGCCGGCTGCGCCCTCGCAGCGGCCGCGCTGGCAGCCGCCACCGGCTGCACCGCGCCGCCGCCCCCTGCCGACGACGGCCGCCCGCTGGTGGTCACCACCTTCACCGTGCTCGCCGACATGATCGACACCGTCGGCTCCGGCCACGTCGCCGTCGAGTCCATCACCCGGCCCGGCGCGGAGATCCACGGCTACGAACCCACCCCGCACGACCTGGTCCGCACCCGCGGCGCCGACCTGCTGGTCTCCAACGGGCTGGGCCTGGAGGGCTGGTTCACCCGGTTCACCGACGAGTTCGACGCCCCCCACGCCGTGCTCACCGAGGGCATCGACACCATCGCGATCACCTCCGGCACGTACCAGGGCCAGGCCAACCCGCACGCCTGGATGTCGCCGGAGGCCGCCCAGACCTACGCCGCCAACATCGCCGGCGCCCTCACCCGCCTCGACCCCGGCCACGCCGGCGACTACGCCCGCGCCGCCGAGGACTACTCCGCCGAGATCGCCGCGGTCGGCGACGAGCTGCGCGCCGCCGTGGAGAGCGCACCCCCGGCCGCGCGCACTCTCGTGACCTGCGAGGGGGCCTTCTCCTACCTGGCGCGCGACGTGGGCCTGGACGAGCGCTACCTGTGGCCGGTCAACGCCGAGAGCGAAGGCACCCCCCGCCAGATCGCCGAGGTGGTCCGCGGCGTCCGCGCCGCCGGTGTGCCCGCGGTGTTCTGCGAAACCACCGTCAACGACAAGCCGATGCAACGGGTCGCCGAGGAGACCGGCGCGCGCTACGCAGGCAGCCTCTACGTCGACTCGCTGTCGGCGGCCGACGGCCCGGTGCCCACCTACCTCGACCTGCTGCGCCACGACGCCGACACCATCGCCCGCGGCCTCGCCGCCGGCAGTGCCGGCGGCAGCGCTGCCCTGACCCCCGCCGATGAGGAGGAGCGGTGACCCGTCCGTACGAGACATCCGCTGTGGAGGCCCGGGGGGTCACGGTTGCCTACGGTGCCACGACCGCGCTGGACCACGTCGACCTGACCGTCGCGCCGGGCCGCATCTGCGGACTACTCGGCGCGAACGGGGCCGGGAAATCAACCCTCTTCGCCACCCTGATCGGCCTCATCCGCCCGCGCGCCGGCCACGTCCGCCTCGCCGGGCGCAGTATCGACCACGCCCGCGCCGCCGGACTGGTCGCCTACGTCCCGCAGAGCGAGCGCATCGACCCCGACTTCCCGCTGCGCGTGGCCGATGTCGCCATGATGGGCCGCTACGGCCGGATGGGCCCGCTGCGCCGGCCCCGCAGCGCCGACCGCGCCGCCGTGGAGGCCGCACTCCACCGCACCGGCCTGTCCGACCTGGCCGACCGCCGGATCGGTGCACTCTCCGGCGGGCAGCGCAAGCGCGCCTTCCTCGCCCGCGGCCTGGCCCAGAAGGCCGAGGTGTTCCTGCTCGACGAGCCCTTCGCCGGCGTCGACCGGGCATCCGAAGCCGCGGTCGCCGACGTACTGCGTGCCATGCGCGACGACGGCGCCGGCCTGCTCGTCTCCACCCACGACTTCGCCCAGGCCGCCGACCTGTGCGACGACGCCGTCCTGCTGCAGCAGCGCGTGCTCGCCGCGGGGCCCGCCGCCGACGTGCTGACCCCCGAGCAGCTCGCCGCCGCGTTCGGCCTGCCCGGCGCCCACCCGCCCCAGCGCCCCGGCGCGACCGCCCCCGCCGAAGGAGCGTGACCGCCGTGCTGGACGCCGCACTGGCCTGGTTCACCGTCCCCATGGAGTTCGACTTCATGCGCCGCGCGCTGCTGGTCGCCATCGCCGCCGGCACCGTGTGCGCCGTCCTGTCGTGCTGGATGACCCTGATCGGCTGGTCCCTGCTCGGCGACGCCGTGTCGCACGCCGTGCTGCCCGGAGTCGTGCTCTCCTACCTGTTCGGCCTGCCCCTGGCCGTGGGCGCGCTGGCCTTCGGTGCGGGCTCGGTGGCGCTCATCGGCGCCGTCAACCGCACCTCCCGCGTCAAGGAGGACGCCGTCACCGGGACCGTGTTCACCGCGTTCTTCGCCGTCGGGGTGCTGCTGATCGCCAAGATCCCCTCGCAGACCGACCTGATGCACATCCTGTTCGGCAACGTGCTCGGCGTCTCCGACTCCGACATCGTGCAGGTCCTGGTGATGGCGGGCGCCGTCCTGGCGGTGGCCGCCGCCAAGCACCGCGACCTCACCCTGTTCGCGTTCGACCGCACCCACGCCCACGCCATCGGCCTCCAGCCGCGCCGGCTGGAGGCGCTGCTGCTGGGCATGCTCGCCGTCACCGTGGTCATCGCCCTGCAAGCGGTCGGCATCATCCTGGTGGTGGCCATGGTCATCGTCCCGGGCGCCACCGCCTACCTGCTCACCGACCGCTTCGAGCGGATGCTGCTGATATCGGTGGCGGTCGCGGTCACCGCCGCCGTCACCGGCACCTACCTGAGCTTCCACTGGGATGCGCCCACCGGCGGCACCATCGTTACCGTCCAGGCCGGGGCGTTCCTGCTCGCCTACCTCGCCGCGCCCCGCCACGGCCTGCTCACCCGGCAGCGCCGCAGGCGCCGGGACGCAGCGGCCTGACGCGGCTGCGGGCAGGAACCCGGCCGGGCGGCCGGGGGATTGGGGAGCTCCGGTGCGCGGTAGACCCACCACCAGCAGCCGATGATCCGAGGAGTACCCATGGCAGCCCTGCTCACCGACGCCGAGATCCGCGACGGCCTGGCCCAGCTGGCCGGCTGGCAGCGCGCCGACGACCGCGCCGGGGGAGTGCCGGCGATCGAGCGCACCGTCCAGGCCGAGTCCTTTCCGGGGGCGGTCGCCCTGGTCGGCCGGGTCGCCGACGCCGCCGAAGCGGCCGGCCACCACCCCGACATCGACATCCGCTACTCCGCGGTCACACTGCGCCTGACCACCCACTCCGAGGGCGGGTTGACTGCGGCCGACCTCGAAATGGCCGCAGCGATCGACACGATCGCCGCGGCGGCCGCCGCCGGCCGCGACTGACACCCGGCGCCGCCGCAGCCGCTCCGCAGCGGTGCCGGGGCGCGGTCAGCGCGTCCGGCGCGCCCCCAGCCGGGACCGCCGGATCTTGCCCGACGGCGACTTCGGCAGCTCCGCGACGAACTCCACCATCCGCGGGTAGGCGTGCTCGGCGAAGCGCGTGCGCACCAGGTCGCGCAGCTCCTCCGCCATCTCCGTACTGCCCGACCAGCCCGGCGCCAGCACCACGGTCGCCGCCACCACCTGGCCCTCCACCTCGTCCGGGGCGCCGTAGACCGCCGCCTCCTGAACCCCCGCATGCTCCTGCAGGGCCTGCTCGACGTCGACCGGGACGATCCGGTAGCCGCCGGACAGGATCGCCTCGTCGTCGCGGGTGGCGAAGTAGAAGTAGCCCTCCCGGTCCACCGCTCCGGTGTCGCCGGTCAGGAACCAGCGCCCGTCGGGGGAGAACCGCGAGCGGCCCCCGCCGGCGCCGGCGCCGCTCACGTAGCCGCCGAACCAGAAGACCGGGCTGGCCGCGGCATCCACCGCCACCCGGCCCCGCCGCCCGGCTGGCGCCGCCACGTCGTCCAGCGGGTCCAGCACCGCCACCGCATACCCCGGCAGCGCGCGCCCCAGCGACGCCGCCCGCAGCTCGCCCGCTGCGTCGGCGTGCTGGTGCTGGCCCACGCAGATCCCGAGCTCTGCCTGCCCGTAGTGGTCGTGCACCGCCACCCCGAACATGTCCCGCGCCCAGTCCGACACCTCGGCCGGCAGCGGCTGGCCCGCCGACGACAGCCGCCGCACGCCCAGCTCGGCCGGCGGCGCCTTCATCGTGGCCTGCAGTGTCCGGTACAGGGTGGGCGGCGCAACCAGATTGGTCACCCCGCACACCACCAGAACCTCCAGGGTCAGCTCCGGGTCCGGCGCCGCCCGCAGCTGCACGCTGCACTGCCCGGCCAGCAGCGGTGTCACCAGCCCGTAGTAGAGCCCGTAGGTCCAGGAGGGGTCGTGGGCGTTCCAGAAGACGTCGTCCTCGCGCACGTCCAGCCCGAAGGCGTGGTGCGAATGCAGCGCCGCCAGCGCCCGCACCGGCACGTCGAAGCCCTGCGGGCCGCCCGTCGTCCCCGGCGCGAACAGGTGCAGGAACGCCGCGTCGCCGCCCACCGCGACCGGGGCGCCCAGGGCTGCCGCCTCCGCGGCGCTGCCGTCGGCGCCGGGCCCGGCCGCCACCACGCGCACCCCCGGGCCGGCGCCCGGGGCCACCCGCTGCTCCTCTCCCGGCTCGCACACCGCGACGCCCACCCCGGCGGCCTCCAGCCGCTGGCGCACCGCCTGCGGGGCCAGCGCCGTCAGCAGCGGCACGTGGACCGCGCCCAGCCGCCACACCGCAAGCGCCGTCACCGCGAGCTCAGCGCCGCGCCCCAGCAGCGTCGCCACCCGGTCGCCGCGCCGGACGCCGGCGGCCGCCAGCCCCGCTGCGCGGCGCCGCGACCGCTCCGCGAGATCGCCGAAGGTGAAGGCGGCCGCCTCCAGGTCTTCACCGACCTCCAGCAGCGCAGTCCGGCCGGCGGGATGGCGGTCGCACAGCAGGTGCGCCACGCAGCTCGACGGATCCCCGTAGTCGGCCAGCCACTCGGACACTTGCTCGGCCGGTTCGGGCATGAGACGGCTTCCTCCACATCAGTCGGCTTCAGGCGCGGCGGCACACCCGACGCGGATCAGGGTACGGCCGGCGGATCGGCCGCCGCTCCGTGCGGCGGCGCGGGGCGATCCGTGCGCCTTCGGGGGTCCCACCCAGAATATGCCGTTGAATGTGACGGCGCCCTCACCCCGTCCCCACCGCACCGACCGGAGGAACCGCACCCCGTGAACAGCACCGACAGCGCCCGCAAGGCCGCCGACCGCTTCGCCCTGCCCGGGCCGGCCCGCGCCTGGTTCTCCGCGGCCGCCAGCCTGCCCGACCACCCCGACGCCGTAGCGGCCGACCTGCACCGGCTCACCCCGGACCGGCTGCATGCGCTGCTGGAGCCCTTCGCGCTGGCGGCCGAGGACCTGCACGACATCACCGCCCTGTGGTCGGGACCGGTCCCCGGGGAAGCGGTCTGGATGGCCGGCCGCATGGCCGCGGCGGTGGCCCGCGATGCCGGAACCGCGCCCGCCTGGGTCGACTGGCCCCGGGTGAGCGGCCTGGCCGACCCGCACGCCCGCACCGCGCCGCTCATCGCCTTCGCGCTGGCCGTCCCCGCCCACCTGCGCGCCCAGGCCGCCGACGGCACCGATCCGGCCACCACCCGCGCCACCCTGCGCGACGTCGGCCGCCAGACCGCCGCGCACCGACGCATGTTCGGCACCGCCGGGCTCGACACCACCGCCTGGGTCGCCCACCTCTTCCGCTCCGGCTTCTATGAGCTCGGCCGCCTCCAGTACGAGCCCAACACACTGGGCGAGCAGGGCGCCGTCCGCTGGCTCGCCCCGGCCGAGCATGCCGCGGCCGGCGGCGACCCCCGCCTGGCGCCCGGCGCCCCCGCCCTGCGGCTGCACATCCCGGGCGGCGAGCCGCTCGACCCGGAGCGCACCGCCGCCTCGCTGCGCCGCGCCCGCCCCTTCTTCGACGGCTGGCATCCGGCCGGCTTCACGGTGGCGACCTGCTCCTCCTGGCTCCTCGACCCCCAACTGCGCGGCTACCTGCCCGCCGGGTCCAACATCCTCGCCTTCCAGGACCTGTTCCACCTGGTCGAGCAGGCGGCGCCGGGCGACTCCGACGTGCACCGGTTCGTCTTCGACCGCGCGGAACCGGTCGCCCCCGCCCGGCTTCCGCGCCGCACCCGGGTGGAGCGGGCCGCCGCCGGCCACCTCGCCGCGGGGGGCCACTGGCAGGTGCGTACCGGCTGGCTCTTCCTGCCCGGAGGCTGAACCCTGCACGGACCGGTGCCGCCGCGCAGGTGCGCCCCTGGCGCACCGGGTCGTGCGGCGCGGCAGGGGCGGTTCGGCGCGGCCGGCGGGGGCTTTCGGGCGCTCCCGCCGGCCGCCGGGCTCAGCCGCCGGTGCCCAGCCGCGCGCCCACGGTCTCGGCGAAGGCGTAGCTGCTGGTGGAGTCCCAGTTCACCGACCAGGTCATCGCCCCGGCCATCGCCCCGTAGGGCTCGGACGGCTGGAAGCTCCCGCAGTTCTCCCCGGTCTCCAGGCAGTCCAGCGCCGCCACCACGTTCGCCGGGTCCTGGTAGCCGCCGCCGGCCGCCTGGCTGGTCGCCGGCAGGCCCAGGCCGACCTGGCCCGGGTCCAGCCCCAGGTCCTCGACCTGGATGCAGGCCAGAGCCGTGAGGAAGTCGACGGTGCCCTGCTCGTAGACCTGGCCGTCGCAGCCCTGCATCGAGCCCGAGTTGTAGTACTGCATGTTGACCACGGCGAGCAGGTCGCCCAAGCCGGTGGCGAGCTTGGCGTACTCGGTGTCGGCCGACTGCATGTCGATCGTCTGCGGCGCCATCGTCACGACCAGTCCGCCGCCGACGGCGGCGTCCAGGTCGCTCAGGGCCTGCTCCATGTACTGGGCGTTGATGCCGTGCTCCAGGTCGACGTCGATGCCGTCGAAACCGAACTCCTCGATGACGTCCTGGGCGCTGGAGGCGAAGTTGGCGGCCTCCTCGGGGTTGGTGACGTCGACGTGGCCGAGCTCGCCGCCGATGGAGAGGACCACCGAGCGGCCTTCGGCCTGCAGGGCGGCGACGTCGTCCTTGAACTCCTGCTCGGTGTAGCCGCCGAGCTCGTCGGTGGCCACCGTGAAGTCGATACCGCCGGGGACGCCCTCCTGGTTGTCGGCGAAGGCGACGGCGACCATGTTGTACTGCGACGGCACCTCGGACAGCGGAAGGACCGCAGAGCCGTTGTCGAAGTTGTGCCAGTAGCCGGTGAGCCAGGGGGCCTCGGCCGCCGCACTGGGCTCGCCGGAAGCCGCGGGCTGGGCCGTGGCGGGGGTGGCCGACGCCAGCGGGACCGCGGCGAGCGCGGCGGCCGCCAGCAGCGCGGGCGCGATCAGGAAGCGTGGTGAGCGGGGGACACGCATGGGGGCACTCCTCCTCCGCGCACCGGGCGGACCGCGCCGCGGTGTCACGGATTGTCAGGGCATGGACGGGATGCGCAACCGTTCCCGGCAACCTAAGCCGCTGAAGCCCCACCGTCAACGCCCTTAGGAAGGTTTCTTTTCCATTTGGGGCGGCGGGCGCGCCCCGCTCCCGCGCCCGCCGGATGATCCCGCGCCGCGAAGACCGCTAGGGTTGCACCGTTTTCGGGCGGCCTGCGCGGCGCCCGGCGGAACGCGATCGGGAGGCACCGTGGCCCAGCTGTCCAAGCGGAACCGGGGGCGGATCGGAGCGGGCGCCTGCGCGGTCGCGCTCCTCGCGCCGGCGGCGGCCCCCGCCGCGGCCGACGCGGCCCAGGACGAAACGCCCCCGCCGCTCGCCAGCATCCCCTCCCAACCGGTCGGCGGCACCTGCGCACCGGCCTCCGACGACATCGTCGACCAGCAGGTCTGGACCGAGAACGCGCTGGGCCTGCCCCGCGCCCGCACGGTCACCGAAGGCGCCGGAACCACCGTGGCCATCCTTGGCAGCGGCGTCGACGACACCGCCAAAGCCCTCTCCGGTGCGGTACGCGGCGCGGGGGAGGACTGCCACGGGCTCGGCACCTTCCTGGCCGGCGTCGTAGCCGCGCGCCCGCAGCCCGGCAGCGGCCTGGTCGGGGTGGCGCCCGCCGCCGACATCCTCTCGGTGCCGGTCACCGACGACGCGGGCTGGGCCGACGCCGCCGATCTTGCCGAGGGCCTGACCACCGCGGCGGGGCAGGACGCCGACGTCATCCTGATCGCGGTCGCCATGATCGAGGAGAGCGCCGCACTGGACGCGGCGGTGGACAAGGCCGTCGCCGCCGACGCCGTGGTGATCGCCCCCGCCTCCTACCCGGAGCGGGGCGCGGGCCACTACTCGGTGCCCGGCGACCGCGACGACGTGCTGGCGGCCACCGGGACCGGCCCCGATGGGCAGAACACCGACGGCCCGTCCCCCAAGGACCTGGGCGCCGCGGAGGGCCAGCCCGACATCGCCGCCCCCGGCGCGGCCGTGATGAGCCTGGCCCCCGGCGGCGACGGCCACGCGGTCTCCTCCGGCGACCCCGTGGCCGGAGCCTTCGTGGCCGGCACCGCGGCCCTGGTGCGCGCCCAGTTCCCCGACCTGAGCGCGGAAGAGACCGCCGAGCGGCTGGCCGCCACCGCCTACCCGGCCGCCGAGAGCGCCCGCCTGGGAGCCGGAACCGTCGACCCGGTGGGCGCGGTGGGACGGTCGGCCGTCGCCGCGGAGTCGGCCGTCGCGCCGCAGGCCCCGGCGCTGTCCCCACCGCTGGAGCCGACGGTGGGGCGGGTCATGGCACTCGTCGGGGCCACCGCGCTGCTCGGCGTCATCGCCGCGGTCGGCGCCGCAGCGGTGCGCCGCCGGCGGGCGCCCGGCGCCGGCTGAGCACACGGCACTCGCTCGAACGCGCGCAGGCCCCGCTCCTTGCCGGAGCGGGGCCTGCGGGTGCACGGGAGCCGCTCAGCTGCGGTCGGCCTCCTCCTCGGTGCCGGGGTCCAGCGCCAGCTGGACCTTGACCGGGTCGCGGCGGTCGAAGCGCAGCGCCCGCCCCGGAGGCAGCCGCTCGGGCCGCAGCGACCCGAACAGCACGCCCTCTGAAGGCGGGACGGACAGCACCATGCTGGGCGTGTTGGAGTCGATCAGCATCCGCAGCGCCGGGTCGCCCATGGCGCGGCTGATCCCGCCGGCGCCGCGCGCCAGGATCAGGTGGAAGCCGATGTCGGCGCCCTGGGGCAGCATGTCCATCACCGGGGCCAGCGGGCCGCCGCCACCCGCGCCCAGCAGGTCGTAGTCGTCGATGACCACGAACAGCTCCGGCCCGGTCCACCAGGACCGGTTGCGCAGCTCCTCGGGCGTGACCTCGGGGCCGGGCAGGCGCGGCTTGAGTGCCTGGGCGGCGGCCCCCATCATCTCCCGCGCGCTCTCACCGGTCACCGCATAGCCCAGGCGCATCTCCTCGGGGATGGCGTCGAACAGGCTGCGCCGCGGGTCCACCACGACCACGCGGGCCTGGGAGGCGTCGTAGCGCTCCCGGATGGTCCGCGTGACCAGGCGCAGCAGGTTGGTCTTGCCGGACTCGGTGTCGCCGACGACCAGCAGGTGCGGCAGCGCCGAGAAGTCGTGCCACAGCGGCTCCAGCCGCCGCTCCTCCAGGCCGAGCGCGATCTTGGGGCCGTCCTGGGCGGGCGGCAGGTCGGCGGCCGGCAGCGACAGCGGCAGCAGCCGCACCGGGGGAGCGGGCGGGCCGTCCCAGGCGGCCTTCACCGCCTCCACCACCCCGGCCACCGACGCCTCGGGCGACTCCTCCAGGTGCGGCAGCGCGGTCAGGAAGTGCTTGTACTCCGCGGTCATGCCGCGGCCCGGCACCCGCGGCACCTTCTCGGCCTGGCGCATGTTGATCGCGGAGTCCACGGCGTCGCCGAGCCGCAGCTCGAACCGGGTGATCAGCAGGTCGCGCAGGCTGGACTGCACGTCGGCCCAGCGCGGCGAGGCGACGATCAGGTGGATGCCGTAGTTGAGTCCGCGCTGGGCGAGCTGCACGATCTCGGGGATCATGTCGAGCATGTCCGAGCGCACCGTCGCCCAGCCGTCGATCACCAGGAACACGTCGCCGTAGGGCTCGTCGCCGAACTCGCCGGCCGCCCGGCGGCGGCGGTAGGCCGCCATCGAGTCGAGTCCGTGGTCGGCGAAGAACCGCTCCCGGCGGGCCAGCAGCCCGGTGACCTCGGCGACCGTGCGGGTGATCCGCTCGGTGTCGATACGCCCGCAGATGCCGCCCACGTGCGGCAGGTCGGCGACGCCGCGCAGCGTTCCGCCGCCGAAGTCGAGCAGGTAGAACTGCACCTGCGCCGGCGTGTTGGTGAGCGCCAGCGCGGTGATCATCGACACCAGCAGGGTGCTCTTGCCGCTCTGCGGCCCGCCGATGACCGCGGTGTGCCCGCCGGCGCCGCGCAGGTCGGCGGTGAGCGGCGTGCGCAGCTGCTCGAACGGCCGGTCCACCAGGCCCAGCGGCACCGACAGGGTCTCCTCGGCACCCCAGGCCGGCAGCGGCCCCGCCCCCTGGCCCTGCAGCATCGCCGCCACGGTGGGGGCCTCGTCCAGCGGCGGCAGCCACACCCGCCGCGCGGGCGGGCCGGCCGTGCCGACCGTCTCCAGCGCCGCCGCCAGCAGCGTGGTGGTCTCCTCCTCTTCGGCGGGTTCGGGCTCCACCGGCTCTGCCGGAGCCGGCGGGCCCGCCACGTAGCCGGGCAGGAACGGCGCGATCTCACCGGCGGCCACCGTGGTGCGCACCGGGCGCCGCTTGGCCCGGTAGGGGCCGGAGACGTAGGCGGCCTTGAAGCGGACCAGCTCGTCGGTATCGGGCTTGAGGTAGCCCGACCCGGGTGACGAGGGCAGCTGGTGGGCGTCGGGGACGCCGAGTACGCCGCGGCTCTCCATCGCCGAGAAGGTGCGCAGCGCGATCCGGTAGGAGAGGTGGCTCTCCAGCTGGTGCATGCGCCCTTCATCGAGCCGCTGGGAGGCCAGCAGCAGGTGCACGCCCAGGCTTCGGCCCAGCCGGCCGATCATCACGAACAGGTCCATGAAGTCGCGGTGGGCGGCCAGCAGCTCGCTGAACTCGTCGACGACGACGAACAGGGTCGGCATCGGCTCCAGCTGCGCTCCGCCGCGGCGCGCCTTCTCGTACTCGTGCACCGAGCTGTAGTTGCCCGTGGCGCGCAGGAACTCCTGGCGGCGGACCAGCTCGCCGTGGACGGCGTCCTGCATCCGCTCCACCAGCGCGGTCTCGTCGGCGAGGTTGGTGATCAGTGCCGAGGTGTGGTTGAGCTGGTCCAGGCCGATGAAGGTGGCGCCGCCCTTGAAGTCCACCAGCACGAAGTTGAGCGTCTCCGAGGAGTGGGTGAGCGCCAGCGACAGCACAAGGGTGCGCAGCAGCTCGCTCTTGCCCGATCCGGTGGCGCCGATCAGCATGCCGTGCGGCCCCATGCCGCCCAGCGCCGACTCCTTCAGGTCGAGTTCCAGCGGCGCCCCGGTGGACGCGATGCCGATGGGCACCCGCAGCCGCGTCTCCGGCCGCTCGCGCTCCCACTCGCGCAGCGGGTCCCAGGTGTGCAGGTTGGGGATGTCCAGCAAGGTGGTGAGGTCGAAGTCGGTGGTCAGCGGCTCCACCACGTCGGCCGCCACGCTCACCCGGTAGGGGGCGAGCAGGCGCGCCAGCGAGCGGGCCCGCACCAGGTCCAGGCGGTCGGGCCGGCCGATGGAGGAGAAGACCTCCTTGCCGGTGCGGTCGAGGTCGCCCATCTCCACCGCCTCGTCCGACATCCGCAGCATGAGGGTGTAGGGGGCGCCGTCCCAGGGCCGCTCGACCCCCACTTCAATCACGATCGCGTTACGGAACCCGCCGCTGAGGAGCCGGGAGCCTTGCGGAACCGCCCCGCCGTCTACGATGATCACCGTGAACGGCTCATCACAACCGGTCACCGCCTGGGGGTCGAATCGGGGGCGGTCCGCAAACTCGGGCCCGATCAGCCGTTCCAGTTCCATTGCGTCGGAGGCGAACATCCGCACGGCCCCGGCGCCGTCCGTGTCGGACGGGTGCAGGCAATGCGGGAGCCATTTCATCCATTCCCAGTCGGCCATTCGCTCGTCGTTCACGCACGCGGCGACCCGCAATTCGTCCGGCGCGTGAAAAACTGTGATTTGAGCGAGGATCGCGCGCACCATTGAACGCGCCGCCTCGGTGTCGCCGCTCAGCCCCACATGGGCGAAGCCGCGCAGGTACAGCGAGACCGGCAGGTCGGGCACCGCAGCGTAGGCGTTGATGAAGCGGCGCAGCGCATGGGCGCTCAGCGGCTCCAGGTCCTCCACCGGCTTGGTGGACAGCGGTGCGATGCGGCTCTGCAGCGGCTGCTCGCCCACCGCCAGCCGGACCTCGGCGAAGTCGTCGTGGGAGCCGCGGCGCTCCCACAGCCGGCTGGTGCGCACCAGCGACCACAGGGCCTCCGGGGCCGGGCCGTTCCAGGAGCGGGCCTCGCGCTGGGCCACCACGATCTCCCGCACGCGGCCGCGCATCTGGCTCAGGTAGCGCAGGTAGTCCCGGCGGTCGCCGGAGAGCCGCCGCCCGCGCTCGATGCGGGTGCGCAGGATCTGGCCGCCCACCATCGCCACGGCGCCGACCATCATCATGCCGCCCGCGACGAAGGGCATCGCGGTGCCCATCGTGCCCGCTCCGGGCCGCATGAACATCATCACCATCGCCAGCGAGCTCATCGCCATGGGCAGGTACATGAACACGCCCGAGATGCTGCTCTCCTGCTCGGGCAGCACCGGCGGCTCCTGCAGCGACAGCTCCCCGTCGGGGGGCTCGGGCCCCGACCGGCGCGCCGGCCTGCGGACGAGGATGGTGCTCATCAGCCTCTTCCTCCTGTTGCGCCCTGCCCCGGACCTCCGCAGACGCCGCCCGGAACCGCAGCGCGGAATGGCGCCGTGCTCATGTGAGCACCCCCGGGACAATTGCTCAAACGAGCGCGGCGGCAGAACGGCGCTCGGTTTCGCGAGCGGCGCCGACGGGTGCTCAAATGAGCACCGGCAGGCTGGGGTAGAGTTCTCCAAATCGTCATGACCGTTATTTCGGAAGCGGTGCTAATCTAACCCAGCATTTCGCAATCCGATGCGCCGCCCCGGACGGGGTGAACCGCCACGGAATGGCGCGCCGCGGCAATGCCCCAGCACGTTTCCCGGGGCCGGACCGCCCCGCATCCACTTGTCGCACGAGGAGTACCGATGTCGGACGTCGTCGCGGCGGACCTGTGCCGCCTGGCCGTCCGAGCGCCCACCACCACCTTCGAGATCGCCGTCCCCCGCGACGTTCCACTGGCCGAGGTGCTGCCGACCTTCCTGCTCTACGCCGAGCGGGAGGACGAGGACCTCGACGAGGAGGGGATCGACCACGGCGGCTGGGTACTCCAGCGGCTGGGCTCCGAGCCCTTGGAGGAATCGGAGACGGTGGAGACGCTCGGCCTCACCGACGGGGAGACGCTCTTCCTGCGTGCGCGCTCAGAGCAGATGCCGCCGATCCACTTCGACGACCTGGTGGACGGTGTCGCGACCTCGCTGGCCGACCGCGCCGACCCGTGGGGGGCCATCGCGGTCCGCCGGGCGCTGACCGCGACCGCCTCGGTCGGCTTTGCCGGCGCCCTCGCGCTCCTCGCGCTGATGGGCCCGCACTGGATCGCGGGGACCACCGCCGCCGCGACGGCGCTGCTGCTGCTCCTGGCCGCCGGGGCCGCCTCCCGCGCCTTCGACGCACCGGTCGCCGGCGCCACCACCGGCGCCGCCGCCGTGCTGTTCATGGCGCTGGCCGGGGCGTCCCTGCCCGGCGGCGAGCCCGGCAGCAGCACCCTCGTCGGCGCGCAGATGCTCTCCGCCGCCTCCGCCGGCACCGGCGCGGCCATCCTCGCCATCGCCGCCGTCGCGGCCTGCCTGCCCTTCTTCACCGCGATCACGGGAACCCTGGTCTTCGCGGCCGCCGCCGGAGCGCTGCTGATGTTCTGGGAGGCCGCCCCGCCGGCCGGTGCCGCCGTATCCGCGGCGGCACTGGCGCTCCTGCTCAGCTCCTTCGCCCCGGCGATCGCCTTCCGGATGGCGGGGATGCGCCTGCCCCCGCTGCCCGACGGCCCCGAGCAGCTCGGCGAGTACATCGACCCCCACCCCGCACGCGAGGTGACCGAGCGCAGCCGCCGCGCCGACCACTACCAGGGCGCGTGGCTGGCGGTCGGCGGCGCCGTATGCGCGGCGGCCCTGACCGTCCTCGCCGCCCACCCGGGCTGGCTCTCCTCCTCCGCCGGCGTGTGCATCGCGGTCATCCTGCTGCTCCAGGCGCGCGGGCTCAGCGGAGTCTGGCACCGCGTCTGCCTGATCGTGCCGGGCGTCTACGGGCCCGCCGCGCTCGCGGTGGGCGCCGGGATCCTCTCCGGCGACACCGCCCGCCTGGTGCTGTTCGGCCTGCTCCTCATCGCCGCGCTCGGCCTGCTGATGGCGGCCTGGTCCATCCCGGGCAACCGGCCGATCCCGCACTGGGGCCGCGCCGGGGAGCTGCTGCAGAGCCTGGCGGCGATGGTGCTGGTCTGCCTGGTGCCCGCCAACCTGGGCGTCCTGGCCCTGCTGCGGGGGATCGGCGGATGAGCGCTCACCGAACGGGCGGGGTGCACTGATGCAGACCCGCCGCGACCAGGTCCAGGCGCACTCGTTCATGGTGCGCCGCCTCTCCACCGCGATGGCCGCCGCCGACCCCAACGCCGTCGAGGCGCCCCTGCGGCGCACCCGCAACTTCACGCTGGTGGGGCTGATCCTCGCCGTCCTGCTGTGCATCGGCTTCCTCGTGTTCGGGCTGATCTTCCCCGGGGGTGCGACCAGTTGGCGCACCGAGGGCACCGTCGTCGCGGTCAAGGGCGGCGCCGGGCGCTTCGTGTACTCCGAGGGCGCGCTGTGGCCGGTGGCCAACCAGACGTCGGCGCTGCTGCTCTCCGAGGGCACTCCGCCCACCCAGGTCGCCGCCGACTCCCTGGAGGGCACCCCGGTGGGCACCCCGCTGGGCATCGCCGGGGCGCCCGACTCCCTGCCGTCGGCCGAGCCCGAGGGCACGCTCACCTGGCAGGTCTGCGCGACCGCGGTGGACACCGGGCAGGGCAACGGCCCCGAACCCCTGACCTCGCTCACCCTCGGCCGCTCCGCCGCGGGCAGCCCCCTGGGCGACGGCGAAGCAGTCCTGGTCGAAGGCCCCGGCGGCGGCCACCACCTGCTGTGGGGCGGAACCCGCATGCGGCTGGACACCGACGCCGGCGCCCTGGAGTCGCTGGGCTACGGCACTGCCGCGGCCCACCCCGCCTCGGCGGCCCTGCTGGAGGCGGTCCCGCCCGGCCCGGAGCTGACCCCGCCCGAGATCGCCGGCCGCGGCGACCGCGGCCCGGCGCTGGCGGACGGCGCCACCCGCATCGGACAGGTCTTCTCCGTCCCCGGCGAGGACGGCGGCGCGGCGCAGTACTACGTCCTCACCGAGGACGGGCTCGCCCCCACCGACAGCACCGTCGCCCGGCTCCTGCTGGGTGACCCGCGCACCGCCCGCGACGCCTATGCCGGCGCCGACCCCGAGCCCGCGGAGCTCTCGGTGGCGGAGGTGCGCGCCAACCTGGCCGAGGACGACGCCCGGGTCGGCGAGGAAGGCACGCCGCAGGCGCCGCCGCAGCTGGCCGAGCCGCAGGGCGCCGCGGTGTGCGCCGTCGAGCAGGGGCAGGGCGCGCCGGTCTTCGCGCTGATGCCCCCGGCCGAGATCGGCGGACGCGCCGCCCGGCCGCCGTCCGGCACCACGGCCGCCTGCAGCGCCCCCGACCTCGTCGACATCCCCGCCGGCGAGGGCGGCATCGTGCGCGCCGTCCCGGCCGGCGGATCGGCGCTGAGCGCCGCCTACTTCCTGGTGACCGACGCCGGAGCCAAGTACCCGCTGCCCGACTCGGCTGCTGCCGAGTCGCTCGGGTACTCGGTGGGCGCGGCGTCCGAGGCCGCCACGCCGCTGCTCGACCTGCTGCCCACCGGCCCCGAACTGTCCCCCCAGGCCGCGTCCGAGCCCGCGGGCACGCCCGAGGAACCGGGCGAGCCATCCTGCCCCAGCCCCTGACAAGCGAGAGCCAAAGGAGAAGCCCCATGTCGATGATGCGCAGTACCGACCAGGCGATGCGGACGGGCCGCGACGCCATGGAGACCGCGCACACCACGTGCAACGGCGTCTACACCTCCGTGGACTCTGTCCGCGATCTACTCGGCGGCAACTGGCAGGGCGGCGCCGCGAGCCAGTACGACACCGCGCTGGTCAAGTGGCTCGAAGAGCTGCGCCTGATCACCAACGACATGAACGACATGATCGGAATCCTCGGCGGCACCGAGCGCAACTTCCACTCTATGGAAGACGAGAACATGGTCAGCGCCAACTGGATCAAGGACCTGAACCCGAACCAGTCCAGCCCCGCCTGACGACGCCCCGGAACGCGGACCCACACAGAGAGAGGAACCGCTGCCATGAGCATCGACGGATTCGAGATCAAGTACGGCGGCGCCGACAGCGCCGGGCTCGACCTGCGCCGCCAGACCGAAGTCGTCTCCCAGGCCATCGATGAGCTGGACGCCAAGGTGCGCACCGTGAAAGCCGACTGGGTCGGTGAGGCGTCCGAGGAGTACGACCGGCGCCTGACCGACTGGCGCAAGAACGTCGACGACATGCGCACCCTGCTGAACAACGCACAGGTCTCGCTGGACGACATCACCGACCGCTACCGGCGCGGCGATCTCCAGGAAGCCGGGAACTGGCAGGGCCGCCGCTAGGGCCATTCCGCGCAGCACACACGCGTCCGCCGCGGCCTGCACGCGTGGCGCGGCCCCGATTGGGCCGCGCCACGCACCACCGGGCCGGCGCGGCACCGGTACAGGACCAGAACACATCACGGAAGGGACGGGCCGTGGGGGAGAAGACCAAGGTCACGCTGGAAGAGCTGGAGAAGTTCGGCAACCAGATCGAGGCGATCCGCAAGGACGTCTCCGCACTGAAGACCCGGTCAGACGAGCACTACGGCGGAGACGACATCAGCATCCCGCTGGGCAACGCCGCGTTCCTTCCCCAGGCATCCATGCTCTCCAAGGAGGTGGCCGGCGTGCTGACCCAGTTCAGCACCTCGATCACCGACCTGGAAAAGCGCCTGACCGGCATCGTCACCGGCATCCGGAACAGCAAGGCGGAGTTCAGCGACCTGGAGGCGGACGCCGAACTCAGCGCCCAGCAGGTCGCCAAGATCATGAGCACCGGCGCCACCCCCGGGTCGGGGGGCGGCGGGCCGGACAGCTCCTCCGGCCAGACCTGACCCGCGCCGCCCCGCACCGCTGAACGACCCCGCCCCCGCCCACCGTGCCGTGAGGAGTGCCCGTGTCCGACGAGGAGAAGATCGACTTCGAGGCGGGCTCAGATCCGGACCTGCCGGAGAAGGCCCCGGACGACAAGTCCGACACGGAGATGGCGCACGGCATCAACATGTTCGCCGACCCCGACGGGGAGGACTCCAGCGGAGGCTCTGCGCCGGCCATGGCCACCGCCCAGGCGGTCTACGACAGCACGTGGATCAGCGAGTACTTCTGGGGCAAGAACAACCCGCACAGCGCCGACGAGTGGTTCGGGTTCGACGAGAGCACCGACGACGCCGAACTGCTCGGCGAATACCAGTGGGGGTTCGGCGCCAACTACTCCGGGCTCTACATCCACGATGCGATCCGGGAAGTCTCCGAGGGCGAGGGAAAAGACAGCTCGCAGACCGTGTGGGGCAAGTTCTACCAGAACGGACTGGCCATCCTGAGCGGCGCCTCGGAGCCGTCCGGCACCGAGAGCTTCAAACGGTCCGTGCTCGACCGCATCGCCGACGACCTCCTGCACTTCCGCAAGGAGTCCAACTCCATCGGCGAGCAGCTGTTCTCCGACAACGCGAACTTCAAGCCGGGCAACGAGAAGTTCGAGGGTGAGGCCGCGAAGGTCCTCGCCGAGATCGTCGAGGGCGTCTCGAAGGAGTTCACCAACCTCGCGACCTACGTCGACCCCGCCATCACCTCGGTCGAGGACGCGACCGAGGCGTCGCGCTCCTACATCCAGGCGGTCATCTCCGCGTGGAACAACTGGATCGCCAGCTCCGACATGTCGCCCCGGATGGCCCTGCGCAACTGGTGGGAAGAGCACCGCAGCACGGTGACCCGCGAAAACGGCACCATCCACATCAACGGCATGCCCACCGACCAGGCGTCGACGTGGCAGACGATCGAGAAGGACGTCAAAGACCGCTGGTGGGCCAATATGGAGGACCTGCGCTCGGCGGCCGGCGGACGCTCGACTGTCGAGTCCAAGTACACCGCCGGCGCGGAGAACATCCTCCCGTTCATCCCGGTCAACACCCAGGGCGGCGGCGATGACAGCGGCAGCGGCGGGGACAGCGGGGGCGATGGCGGTAACAACGGCGGCGGCGACTTCGACATCGAGAAGTACCTGGACAACCTCTTCGGCGGCGGCGACGGAGACAACGGGGGCAGCGGCGGTAACAACGGCGGCGGCGACTTCGACATCGAGAAGTACCTGGACAACCTCTTCGGCGGCGGCGACAACAGCGGCTCCGGAGAGAACAGCGGCGGGGGCGGAGAGAACAACGGCGGCGGAGGCGGCAACGGCCCCAACGGCGACAACCGCACCCCCGAGCAGATCGTCGAGGACTACCTCAACAACCAGGAACCGGACAGCAGCGCAGACGAGGGAGGCGGTCCCGGCGGCCCCGGAGCGCAGATCCCCGAAGGGGAAGGGTCCCTCGGCGGCGGTGGCGGCGGCGACGGCCCGAACGGCCCACCGGGGCAGGGGCCGGGCGGTGGCGGCGGTCTCAACGGCGGCCCGGGCCAGGGCGGTGACGGCCCGCCGTCTTCCTCCGGAGAGGGATCCCTCGGCGGAGGCGGCGCGTTCGTGCCGCCCCCGGTCGGCGCCGGCGGTGGCGCCGGCGGCGGATCGGGCGGTGGCGCCACCGGCGGCCGCGGCCGGGACCGCGAGGGCGGCCCCGGCGGCTCGCCGCTCCCCGAGGGCGCGGGCAACCTTCCCGACGGCAGCGGCTCCGCCCCCGAAGGGAGCGGGCGGATGCCCGACGGAGGCGGTGACCTCCAGTCCTCCTCCGGCGACGGCTCCACCGGCGAAGAACAGAACAGGGCGCTCATCCCGCCGCCGCCCAGCCAGGTCCCGACCGGGTCCGATCTGGACGGCCTGGGCAACAGCGGATCGGGCAGCGGCAACCTGTCCTCCTCGGGCGACTCCGGCGGCCCGGGCGAGAACGGGGCGCGGGACATCCCGTTGCCCGGAGGCTCGTCGGGCTCAGGCGACCTGGACGGTTCCAGCGGGTCGGGGAACGGCGAGTCCCGCGACGGCGGATCCGGCGACCTGAACCTGCCGCGCGGCCTCGACCCGTCCGATTTCGGCGGCTCCGGCGGCTATCCCACGCCCGAATCGGGCGGATCGGAGTTCCCCGGCTCCGGCGGTGGGTCGAGCGACCGGCCCTCCGTCCCCCCGCCCCCGCTCTCGTCGAGCGGCGGCGGGAGCGGTTCCTTCGATCCCGGCGCCGACCGGGTCGAAATGAAGGCGAGCGAAGGCTCCGGGGCGGTCGGTCCCGACGCCGGCGCCGGCGCAGGCAGCGGCGGAGCCGGCGGCCAGGACACCGGCCCCGGGGGAACCAGTGCGCTGGGCGCCTACGGCGGCGGCCCCGGCGCAGCCGGCGGCGAAGGGCAGGGCGGCGGACAGGGCCAGGGGGGCGGCCAGGGCTCCGCGGGCCAAGGCGGCGCCGGCGGGTCGCCGGGCATGCCGATGGCGCCGATGATGCCGCCGGGCGGCGGCGCCGGCGGAGGAGCCGGCGGCGGCCAGGAGCGCAGCCGCAGCACCTGGCTGGCTGAGGACGAGAAGGTCTGGGGGACCTCGGCGCGCGGCGGCCCCGCGTCCCTGGGCCGCCCCGGGACGGTACGCGACAAGGGAGTGGTCGGCAGTGGACATGTCCTTCCAGGGGCGGATGGAGAGGTCCCTCGAACAGCTGCGCACGACACAGGAGCGCCTGGCACGGGCAAGCGCAAGCCTGGAGTCGGTTACCGCCGAAGCGGTGTCGAAGGATCGGATGGTCAGCGCGACGGTGAACGCCAGAGGAGAGATCGCTGAGCTGCGCTTCCACACCGACAAGTACCGGTCGATGGCGCCGGCCGAACTCGCCGCGGCCGTCACCGAGGTCGTCGAGCGCGCCCGCCGCGATGTGGCCCGCCAGGTCACCGACTCCATGAGCGGGCTTGTCCCCGGCGACACTGCGGCCCGCGAGCAGGCCGCGGCCGGCGACCCGACGGCACTGCTGGAGGAGCTGGGACTGGGCAAGGTCGACCCGCCCCGCTGAGCAAGCCGGCCGCAGCCCCGGGCCCCAGCGCCTCTACCCGAACCACCGCACCCAGATCAGGAGGACACCCACCATGACGGACCGGATCTCCGGCGGCGGATCGGGCTCAGGGGGCGGCAACCGCGGCGACCGGATCTCGGTCGCTCCGGACGCCATCGACCGCGACAGCGTGCACATCGACGACCTCGCCGACGAGGTGAGTCGGCTCGAAACGTGGCACAACGACGGCTGCGACGCCCTGGGCAAGTGCTGGGGCGAGGGCGACGAGGTCGCGAAGTCCTTCGAAGAGAACTACCTGCCGATGAAAGCGCAGCTCGACAGCTACTTCTCCGCGCTGACGGCGGCGTTCACCAAGGTCGCGCGGGAGACCCGGGAGATGTCGGCCAACTTCCGGCGCGACGACGACGCGGCCCAGGACGACGGGCGGGCCCTCACCGCGCGGATGGAGGCGGCGCTGGCGCCGCAGCAGCCCGCCACGGCCGCCTACCGACTTGAGCCGATGCAGCAGGCGCAGACCAAGCGGATGCTGCTGCCATACCGCCAGGAAGAGGAGACCACCGCCGACAACGTTCCCCAAGAATGGGCAGCACGGCGCACCGAGGCCGAGCCCGTCACCGACCGCGGCCGTGAGCCGCAGCAGCTCCAGCCGATGCAGGCGGCGCGCATCAGCTACGCCGGCGACGCCACCCGGGACCTCACACCGCTCGAGGGCACGGTCCCGGCGGAGCCCGCGCACCTGCTTGTCCCGCGGGAGCCGGGGGAGCAGGCCGAGACCGCCCAGCGCGTACCCGCCGAACCGGTGGACGCCGGGGTGGAGCCGGCCCGGGAGGGCGTCGTGTCCGAGCCGCTGCGGGCCGCCGAGTCCACCCACGTCACGGCGCGGGTGCCCGCGGAGGAGGCCGGGCACACGCACTGGTCCCCGGCGCTGGAGCCCGTCGACCCGGGTGTCCCGGCCCAGAACGCCGGATACGCGCTGCAGCCCGCGGAGCCGTGGCAGGCGGCACGCACCCCTGCCGAGCCGGCGGACTTCGGCGTCGAGCCGGGCCGGGACGGGGTGGTCTCGGAGCCGCTCCGCCCGATGGAGCCGGTGATGCCGCGGGAGTCCGTCCCCATGGAACCGTTCACCGAGCCGGTGGACGCCGGGGTTGAGCCCGCCTGGGAAGGCGCCGTCTCCGAGCCGATGCGCAACGAAATGGGCGAAGTCCTTCCCAGCGTGCTGCCCGCCGAGCCGGCAGAATACGGCGTCGCGCCCCTGTCCGACACCGAGGGCCGGGCTCCCGGCGACGGGAGGGTGTAACCCGCCCATGGGGATGGAGCTGCCCTCCGAACTCCGCGGCCTGTTCAGCGTGCTGACCGGGTCCGAGTGGCCCACAGCCGACGAGGACCGGTTGTGGCAGCTCGCCGATGTCTACGCCGGCACGGCCCAGCACATGGAGGCCGAGCTCCCGCAGCTCGTCATCCGGGTGAAGAACAAGGTGCGGGAGAACTTCGACGCCCAGGCGGCGGACTTCTTCGACGAGTCGGTGGACCAGTTCACCGCGGGGGAGCGCGACTACATCGGCGCGGGCGCGACGGTGGCCCGCGAACTCTCCGATTACGTCAGCAGCGCCGGCACCCAGGTGCAGTACGCCAAGTGGATGATCATCGGCCAGCTCATCCAGTTGGCCGCGGAGATCGCCTGGGCGATCGCGATGGCGCCGGTGACCTTCGGCGCGTCCCTGGCCAAGATCCCGGTCTTCCAGGCGATCGCGCGCACGGTGATCGGCCGCGTCATGTTCCGGCTGCTCTCCGAGCTGCTGCAGCAGATGATGATCAGCTTCGTCTTCGCCATGACGCTGGACGCCCTCATCCAGCGCATCCAGATCGACAGCGGCACCCGCGACGAGTGGGACGAGCAGCTCACCCAGGACGCGGCCAACGGCGCCTGGATCGACGGGCTGCTGGGCACCGGCGCCGCCTTTGCCGGGCAGGGCCTCAGCCACCAGTTCAACAAGCTGCTCGGCAACACCTCCGGCCCCAGCATCGCCCACCAGCTCAACGACCGCTTCCCGCCGCCGACCGGCGGGCCGAGCCGGGGCGGGCCCGAGGCGCCGGGAAGCGGGCCGGGCTCGCCCAGCGACCTGCCCGACCGGATGGGCGGCGTGTTCGGCCGCAACACCGACGAACTGCTGCGCAACTTCGGCCTGGACAACCGGCCCGGCTGGGCCCGGCCGGTGGACGGCGAGCGGTTCCGCACCGACATGGGCAAGCAGTTCGAGGACACCCTGGGCCCCTCGATGGGCCGCGACCAGGCCCGCGAGTTCGGCGAGCGCTACGCCGACACCTTCGCCCGCAAATGGGGTGACCCGGGCCTCAACGACGCGCTGAACGACGTCATCGCCAAGCACGGCCGCGGCCTCGACCCGTCGATGCGCGACTTCCTCGGCAGCGGCGTGCCCGCAGGCGTGCGCGACGGGCTGGCCGACGTGGGCGCGCACTGGAAGAACTTCCTCGCCCAGCTCGGCGGCCAGACCATCGCCAACGGCGTCCAGGGCATGCTCAGCGAGGGGTTGTTCAACCTCTGGTTCAGCGACGAGAAGTCCTTCTCCATCACCTGGCTGTCCGGCGTCTCCGGGGCGGTCACCGGTGCGCTGCAGCACACCCTCACCGCCGGCGGCCTCGAGCTCATCAACCGGCTCCGGAACGCGGGCCTGCCCGACGGCGTGCCCAACCTCCCCACCCCGCCGATGGGGTCCGACGACCCCCGCTCGCCCGACGGCGGCGGAGCAGCCTCCCCCGGTCCCGGCCCCGATTCCTCCGCCACCACCGGGGGCGACGACTCCCGCGGCAGCGCCGCCGGGCCGCCTCCGCTGCCCGAGAGGGTCGGGACCGAGGCGGACGAGGACGCCGGCCGGCCCGGCCCGGGAGCCCCACCGCCCCCGCCGGCGGCTCCTCCGGTCGCACCCCCCGCACCGCCGCCCGTCCAGACCGAGGGCGGATCGTCCGACAGCTCCGCAGTACCCCCGCCGAGCGCCTCCGGCAGCGGCGGTACCGCCGACCAGGGCGGCGGCTCCGAGCACGACCGCAGCGGAGACGGCGCAACGCGCGACGAGGCCTTGGGACAGGACACCGGCCCGGAACCGGAGACCCCGGACACGGCCGACCGCACCCCCGACGCAGACGAGGCCCCGAACGCATCCGCGCCCCCGCCGGCGGACGCGGAACAGGACCGTGCGTCCGGCGACGCCGCCGGGCCGCCCGCGAACGCTTCCGGCAACACTGCCTCCGCCGACCCGGGCGACGGCACCGAGACCAGTGCGCCCCCTCCAGAGCAGCAGTCCGACCCCCAGCGCCAGGCCGGGGACGACACCGGCAGCACACCGGCAGAGACCCCCGCGCCGCAGGACGCCGAGGCGCCATCCCGGCCCGGCGAGCCCTCCGACACTCCAGACGAGGCAGCACCCGCGCCCGACCCCGTCCGTACCGAGTCCGGCGGCACCGACACGGCACCGCGCGCCTCCGGCCCGGAGCAGACCGGCGGTGCCGCGCCGCCGCGCGCCGAACAGGGCGCCGACCAGGACCAGGACGCAGCGCCCGCCGTACCCCCGGCAGCGGAGACCAACGCCCGCCCCACCGACGACAGCGGCGCGCTGAGCACCCCGGCCCCGGATCCCGCCGAAGGATCCGCACCGCCGCCCGCTCCGGACCGTTCAGCGCAGCCGGATCCGTCCACCGGCGCGCCGCCGGACGGCCCGGAGCGGGCCCCCTCGGGGCAGGGTGAGGACTCCTCCACGGCGGCGCCGTCCGACTCCGCGGAGGACAGCGGAGCGCAGCGGCCGTCCGAAGGAGGGGACGACCGCAGCGCACCCGGTCCCGACGCCCGCGCCCCGGAGACCGGAACGCAGGCAGGACCCCGCCCGGACCATGCCGCCCCGCCCGCTCCCGACCCACGGGCCGACCAGGCCGGCGGCCCCGCCCCCCGCGACGCCGAGGATCCCGGCGCGCCCGTCACCGACGGCGAAGGCGTGCCCCAGCCCGCCCCGCCGCCGCTGCCCGTGGCAGCGGCACCGCTCCCGCACGGCGGCGGACAGGACGGCGCGGGTGCGCCGCGCCCGTCCCCGGCCGGCCCCGCGACGCGCCCCGACCCGGACTCGCCCGCACCCGTGGCGCCGAACCTGCGTCCGTCCACCGAATGGGATGGAGCGCGCGACAGCGCCGAGGTGTTCCGGGTCGGCACGTCGCGGAACACCTCGGGCATCGACACCGACACGGTGGAGGTCCTGAGCGACTCCACTGCCGGCCAGCTCACCACGATGGTGGGCCAGCACGCTTTCGACGTGCGCCGCATCCCGCTGCCCGATCCGCGGGACGGCGGCCCCACGCACGTCACCGAACTGACCGTGCGGATGAACTTCGGCACCGGGCCCGGCGTGGCTCCTGAAACGGCCGCCGCTGCACAGAAGCAGCTCTCCGACCGCATCGACCAGGTCCTCAACCAGCGCTACCGGTTGCCACGCAGCGGCGACCAGCTGCACCTGCGCGTCCAAGCGGTCGGCCCCGACGACGATCCGCACGCCGCCATCACCTGGGTGACCGACAACCCCGACCTCCCGGGGCGCAGCGACGCCGACAACTGGCGCGTGGCCGACGGAGCCGACGCCTGGGTGCACGAGACCCTGCACCGGATCGGGCTGCGCGACGAATACGCCGAGCTGCCGGCCGAAGACGGCCGCCGGCATCCGCCGATCTTCCGCCAGCGTCCCGACCAGTCGGGGGTGCACGAGGCCGGCGGGTACATGGACACCTTCCCCGGCCCCGGTGGTCCCACCCCGGAGGTCCTCAACAGCTACCTGGAGCGCATCGAGGGCCAGGTCGACGGCGCCTCGCACTACGACGCGCCGGTGCGGCTGGCCGACCTGCCCCCGTCAGTGCACCGCTACCTCGCGGCCGGCCTGGACCCCGACGGGACGCACACCACCGCCGACACCATCGCGCTGCTGGGCGGCGCCTACGACAACCAGGTGCGGGGCCGCAACGGCGACCTGGTCCGCACCGAGCTCCCGCCGCGGCTGCGCGACGTCTTCGACCGGACCGCGGAGGCCTGGAACTCCGACGGGCGGTTCGACTGGGCCGTGCAGGCCGCCCGGCACTTCGGCGCGGAGGGGCCGATGTCGCAGCGGCCCGCACCGCCCGCGCCCGCCGCTGTGGTCCCCACCCAGGGCGGCGCCACCCGCTTCGACCTGCCCGTCCGGCTGGCCGACCTGGCCGACTCGGTGCACCGCGACATCGCCGCGGGACTCGACCCGCACGGGACCCGCAGCACCGCCGACACCATCGATCTGCTCGGCGCCGCCTACGACAGCCGCGTCGCCGGCCGCGGCGACGACCTGGTCCGGGCCGAGCTGCCGGAACGGCTGAGCTCGGTGTTCGACACGGTCACAGCGCAGTGGGACGCCGACGGCCGCTTCGACTGGGCGGTGGACACCGCCCGCTACCACGGCCACCAGGACCCGCCGCAGCAGCAGGCGGAGCAGCCCGCCCCGCCGTCCCCCGTCCGGACGCAGGGCGGCTCCCATCCGCCCGCCGCACCGCCGGCCGCAGACGGCCCCGACGGCACACCGCCGCCGGAGAAATCACCGTTCGGGGACTCCGCGGCGGAGGACTCCTCCTCAGACGGCGGCTCCAGCACACACCAGTCCCCCGCCACCCCACCGGAGAAGTCCCCGTTCGGGGATTCGGCCGCCGAGTCGTCATCGGACTCGGGGGAGGGGCCGGCGTCCTCGGGTTCCGAGTCCGAGTCCCCGGCCGGGGACGGGCCCGAGAAGTCGCCGTTCGGCGACGACGCGGCCATCGAGTCCTCCTCAGAGGACTCGCGCGACACCTGGGAACGCTCGGACGACGAGTCCTCCTCCGACGACTCCGGTCCCGTGTCGCCGGCGCGGGACCGGCCGACTCGGGACCCGGACGCGCCAGCGCCCGTCACTGAAAACCTGCCGTCGGCCACCGAATGGGAGGGCGCGCGCGGCAGCGCTGAGGTGCTGCGGGTGGGCACCGCGCGGGACACCTCGGGGATCGACTCCGACACGCGGGAGATTCTGACCAGCTCGGCGGCCAACAACCTCCGCCCCATGGTGGCCCAGCACGGTTTCGACGTGCGGCGCATCCCGCTGCCCGACCCGGCCGAGGACGGCCCCACCCACGTCACCGAACTGACCGTGCGCACCGCCTTCCACACCGGCCCCGACGTGCATCCGGACGCGGCAGCCGCCGCACAGCGGCAGTTGTCCGACCGCATCGACGAGGTCCTCAACCGGCGCTACCGGCTGCCCGGCAGCGGCGACCAGCTGCACGTCCGCGTCGAACCGGTCACCGGAGGCGACCGCCCGCACAACCACGTCACCTGGGTCGCCGACAACCCCGACCTCCCGGGCCGCAGCGACGCCAACACCTGGCGTCTGGGCGACGGCGCCGACGCGTGGATGCACGAGACCCTGCACCGCATCGGGCTGCGCGACGAGTACGTGGACACGCGCACCGACGGGATGACCCGCGAATCGGCGGTGTTCCGCCAGCGCCCCAGCCAGTCCGGGGTGCACGAGGCCGGCGGCTACATGGACACCTTCCCGGGCCCCGGCGGTCCCACGCCGAAGGTTCTCAACAGCTATCTGGACCGCATCGAAGCGCAAGTGGACGGGGCGTCGCACTACGACGCTCCCGTCCGACTCGCCGACCTGCCACCCACGGCGCGACGCCACATCGCCGCCGGCCTGGGCCTGGACGACTCCTACTCGGTGAGCGACGCGATGGCGCTGTTGGGCGCCGCCTACGACACCCGTGTGAGCGGTCGGCCCGATGAACGCGTCCGGCGCGACCTGCCGCCGCGGCTGCGCGACGTCTTCGACCGGACCGCGGCGGCGTGGGACGCCGACGGCCGGTTCGACCGCGCACTGGCTGCCGCGCGCCGCTTCGGGCTGGAGAGCCCGATGTCGCAGCGGCCCGCGGCGCCGGTGGGGGTTCCCGGCTATGGCGCCGGATCCCGGTTCGACCTGCCCACCCGGCTGGCCGACCTGCCGGATTCCGTGCAGCGCGGCATCGCCGCCGGACTCGACTCCTCCGGCGCCCGCAGTGTCGCCGACACCATCGAGCTCTTGGGCGCCGCATACGACGCCCAGGTCCGCGGCCGCTCCGAAGATCTGGTGCGGAACGACCTGCCGCGGCGGCTCAGTTCGGTCTACGACGCGACCGTCGCTCATTGGGAGGCCACCGGGCAGTTCGACTGGGCGGTGGACACCGCTCGCTACCACGGCCGCCAGGCGGCCCCGGAGCAGCAGCCGCCCGCGGCGAGCACCCCACTCCCGCCCTCAGCTCCGCCGCGCGCGAATCCGCCAGGCGATTCGCCGTTCGGCGACGACGCCGCGATCACCTCCTCGTCGGAGGAGCCGACGTCCCCCTCGTCAGAGGATTCTCGGGACACCTGGGAGCGCTCCGAAGACGACTCCAGCACCGGGTCTGCGCCCGACGGCGCCCAGCCCCGGACGCCGTTCGGCGACGACGCGGCGATCGAGTCCTCCTCGCAGGATTCCCGGGACACCTGGGAGCGCTCAGACGACGCCGCGGAGTCCTCCTCCGACGACTCCGGCACCAGCTCTCCGGTGGGGGAGCGGCCGGCACCCTCCCCGCCCCCTCCTGACCCCGACGCCCCGGCTCCGGTGGCGCCGAACCTGCGCCCCTCGTCCGACTGGGAGGGGTCCCGCGACAACGCCGATGTGTCCCGGGTGGGCACCGCCCGGGACACATCCGGCGTTGACTCCGACGGCGTGGAGCTGCTGACCGACTCCACCCCGAAAAAGCCCGTGCCCATGCTGTCGCGGCACGGTTTCGACGTGCAGCGCATGCCGCTGCCGAACCCGGATCCGGACGGCCCCACCCACGTCACCGAGCTGACCGTGCGGACGCACTTCAGCACCGGCTCCGGTGTCCATCCCGATGCGGCCGCCATCGCTCAGCAGCAGCTGTCCGACCGGATCGACGACGTCGTCAACCGGCGCTACCGGCTGCCCGGCAGCGGCGACCAGCTGCACGTCCGCGTCGAACCGGTCGGCGCCGACGAACACGCCCACGCCGACATCACGTGGGTCACCGACAACCCCGAGTTCCCCGGCCGCAGCGACATGGGCAGCTGGCGGCTCAGCGACGGAGCCGACACCTGGCTGCACGAGACCCTGCACCGCATCGGACTGCACGACGAATACGTCGACACCCCCTCCGACGGGAAGACACGCGAGCCGTCAGTGTTCCGCCAGCGCCCCGGCCAGTCCGGGGTGCACGAGGTGGGCGGCTACATGGACACCGTGCACGGGCGCGACGGCAACCCGCCGCAGATCCTCAACCGCTATCTGGCACAGATCGAATCCCAGGTGGACGGCGCCTCCCACCACGACGCCCCAGTCCGTCTCGCCGACTTGCCTGCGGCGGCGCACCGCTACCTCGCCGCCGGCCTGGACCTGCCCGACTCCTACACCGCGGCCGACACCCTCGACCTGCTGGGCGCGGCCTACGACAGCCGGGTGGGCGGACGGCCGGAGGAGCAGGTGCGCGACAACCTGCCGCCGCGGCTCCGGGACCGCTACGACCAGGTCCTCGCCCACTGGGATGCTGACGGCCGGGTGGACTGGGCCTTGGACGCCGCCCGCAGCTTCGGCCTGGAGGGGCCGATGTCGCAGCGGACCGCCCCGGCCGCCGTGCCGCCCCCCACCGGCTCCGACGGCATCCACCCCCGCTTCGACCTGCCCGTCCGGCTGGCTGACCTGCCCGACTCGGTGCACCGCGAGATCGCGGCAGGGCTTGACCCGCACGGCAGGCGCAGCACCGACGACACCCTCGACCTGCTCGGCGCGGTGTATGACGGGCGCATCCGCGGGCGCGACGACGACCTGGTCCGCGATGACCTACCGCACCACCTGCAGGGGCAGTACGATGCGGTGGCCGCGGAGTGGGACGCCGACGGCCGGTTCGACTGGGCCCTGGAGGCCGCCCGCCGCCACGGCGACCCGAACACGCCGCCGTCGCAGAACACGCCGCCCCCGGCCGCTGCCCCGCCGGCGGCCGCCCCGCCGGAGCGATCGCCGTTCAGCGACTCCGCGGCAGAGGAGTCGTCCTCAAGCGACTCCGGGGAACCGTCGGATTCCTCCTCCGACGCCGCGTCCGGCCCGCGCTCCCCGCACCCCGCCGGGCCGGCGGAGCGATCGCCGTTCGGCGATTCCGCCGCGGAGGACTCCTCATCGGAGAGCGCGTCCTCTGAGAGCTCCGAAGGCCGCGGCCGGGCCGGGGCAGGGCCGACGGAAAGGTCGCCCTTCGGCGATTCCGCGGCGGAGGAGTCCTCCTCGGCCGACTCCTGGGAGGCCTCGGACTCCTCCTCCGACTCCGACGACTCCGATCGCTCCGAGGGCGCCGGCCCGTGGCCGCCGGTGGTGCAGAAGCCGCGCCCCGACCCCTACGCGGCGGCTGAGGAAACCCCGGGACTGCCCCGTGCCTCCAGTTGGGAGGGGGCCCGCGACACCGCCGAGGTGACCCGGGTGGGCACCGCCCGCGACACCTCCGGCGTCGACACAGACACGGTGGAACACCTCGCCGCGTCCACCCCGGACCGCCCCGACACGATGGTGGGCCAGCACGCCTTCGACGTGCGCCGCATCCCGCTGCCCGATCCGCGGGACGGCGGCCCCACGCACGTCACCGAACTGACCGTGCGCATGAACTTCGGCCTGGGCCCGGGGGTGCACCCCGACACTGCGGCCCAGGCCCAGCAGCAGCTGTCCGACCGGATCGACGACGTCGTCAACCAGCGCTACCGGCTGCCCGGCAGCGGCGACCAGCTGCACCTGCGCGTGGAACCCGTCGGCCCCGACGACGATCCGCACGCCGCCATCACCTGGGCGGTCGACAACCCCGACCTCCCGGGGCGCAGCGACGCCGACACCTGGCGCATCGACGACGGCGTCGACGCGTGGGTGCACGAGACCCTGCACCGCATCGGCCTGCGCGACGAATACGCCGAGCCCCCCGCCGAGGACGGCGCGGGCAACCCCCCGATACTGCGCCAGCGCCCCGAGCAGTCAGCCGTGCACGAAGTCGGCGGCTACATGGACACCCACAACGGCCCCGGCGGCCCCACTCCGAAGATCCTCAACAGCTACCTGGAGCGCATCGAGGCCCAGGTCGACGGCGCCTCCCACTACGACGCCCCCGTCCGGATCGCCGACCTGCCGCCCGCGGTCCACCGCTACATCGCCGCCGGGCTCGACCCCCACGGCACCCAGAACACCGGCGACGTCGTCGCCCTGTTCGGCGCGGCCTACGACTACCGCGCGGGCGGCCGCGACGAGGACCTGGTCCGCCGCGACCTGCCGCCGCGGCTGCGCGACGTCTTCGACGCGAGCACCGCGGCCTGGGACGCCGACGGCCGGTTCGACTGGGCCGTGGACACCGCCCGCCACTTCGGCATGGAAGGCCCGATGTCGCGGCGGCCCGCGCCGCCAGCGCCGGCGGACGTGCTCCCCAACCGGGGCGGCGCGACCCGCTTCGACATGCCGACCCGCCTGGCCGACCTGCCCGAATCGGTCCACCGCGACATCGCCGCCGCGCTTGACCCCGGCGGTACCCGCACTACCCAGGACACCCTGGACCTGCTGGGCGCCGCCTACGACAGCCGCGTGCGCGGCCGCGACGACGACCTCGTGCGCAACGACCTCCCGCCGCACCTGAGCACGGTGTACGACACGGTCACGGCACGTTGGGACGCCGACGGCCGGTTCGACTGGGCCGTGGACACCGCCCGCTACCACGGCGCCCAGCAGTCCGCGGATCAGGCCCCCGCGGCGTCCGCGCCGCCGCTGCCCATCCGCGTGCAGACCGCCGACGCCCCGCCACCGGGCCTGCCGAAGTTCCTGTCCACGGTGTTCGGGCGCGGCCCCGCCGCCCCCGAGCCCGACGGCGGACAGGAGATGACCGACCTCTCCGATCGGGGTCCCGACGGCGAAACCCCGCCGACCGAACAGGACGGTCGACAGAACCCGCCGGACCCGCAGCAGCCGCCCGGCCGCGACCCGGAGCGCCCGTTCGGCCCGGAGCAGCAGCACCACGACCCCTCCGCAGTGCGCGACCAGGACACCGTCGACCTGCTGGATGCGCTGCGCACCACCGGCGGCGACCGCCAGGGCGGGGGCTACACCGGGACGCACCGCGGCCAAGGCCACGTGACCGAGATCGCCGCACGCCTGCGGGCCCGCTTCGACCGCGAAGGCATCCACGCCGACCCCCGCCTGCTGCACCGCGCCGTGCGCGAGGCCGTCGACCACGCCGACGCCAACCGCGGCCGCCCCCGGCTGCCGGTGCAGATCCCGGTGACCGCCGAAGGCCCCGGAGGCACCCAGCACGGACGCGCCACCATCACGGCGGGGGACTGGACCTGGCGCGCCACCACCGACGCCGCCAACCCCGCCACCAAGGGCGAGGACACGGCCGAGACCCGCAACCGCGTCGTGGGCGCCGGCGCGCAGCAGTCCCGCAAACAGGTCAACCCCGCCTTCCCGGTGTCGGTGGTCGGCTCGATCGCGGAGAAGACGTCGCTGATCAGCGCACGCCTGAAGACCCCCTTCACCGTGCGCCAGCGCGGCATGGAGTACCAGACCACCGCCGAGAGCCGCCACAAGAGCAAAGTCGCCGTGGACGGCGACAACCCCACCCGCTACACCAGCGGCACCACCACCCACGCCCGCGTGGACTTCGACCCGGTACGCCCGGCCGGCCCCGACGGGCCTCCCGGCGCCGACGGCACCCCCGCTGCCCGGCCCGAGCGCGTCACACCGCCGCCCCTGGACTTCACCGACGACTGGACCGGCGTCACCGAGGTCGTGCTCCCCGGCCACGTGCGACCCGCCGGCGGGAACAGCACCCCCGACAGCTTGGCCAGCACCAGCACCGCACCCCCCGAGCGCACCCCGGCGCCCCAGCGGTTCCGCACCGACGGCAACCCGCCCGGCCACGACGGCGACCCGGGCCGCCCGGTGCGCGCCCCCCGCTTCTCCCAGTCCCTCGCCGTCCCCGCCGACGCCCTGCCGGACGGCTTCCCCGTCGACGGCCAGTACCTGCGGGAGAAGCTCCCCGCCATGGACCGCGGCGGAGTCCTCCGGGTGCCCTACACCGGCAGCGACGGCCAGCCCCACCTGCTGCAGATCAGCGGGGGACCGGTCGCCTACGAACGCATCGGCCCCGAACTCACTGACTCCTCCTTCTCCGGCAGCGGAAAATCCGTGGCGAACGCCTCCAGCAGCGCCGTGCGCACCGACAAGCAGGAGGTGCGGGCCAGCGGCGGCGTCCTGGCCGGACTGACCGACGGGCCGGCCGTGGTCCGCCTCGGCCCCGAAGCCGGAGTCGGCGCCAAGGCATCGCAGAAGCACAGCCGCTCCACCGAGCACGGCAGCGAACGCACCCGCACCACCGACGCCAAGGGCGACTCCGCCCTCTACCGGGTCCAGCGCACCTACCAGCTCACCACCACCGAGCCGCAGACGGGCGAAGGCGCCGGCGCCCCGCGGGTGGACGCCGGCAGCCTGGACTTCACCACCATCGACCAGGTTCTCACCCGCGACGCCCTCGACCTGGCCGGACCGGCACCACCGCCGCCCGCCGACGCCCCGGCCCGGCCCACCACCTCCGGCCTGGGCGCCGACCGCGTCCACCACTTCGGCGACTCCGCCCCGGTCCGCGCCGAGTGGAACGGCGGCGACCTGCGCGACGCCCGCGGCGAATCCCCCCTGGACGCCGCAGCGCGCCGCGCCCACGAGGTCGTCCACCGCTCCTACCCCGACCTGGTGCTCCCGCCCGGCGACGGCCCCGTGCCCTCCCGCGGGTTCTGGAAGAAGATCTGGATCGGCCAGGACCTCCGCAGCCAGAACACGCTCACCCTCTACGAGCAGATCGGCGGCGCCATCGGCGGGCCCGACGGACTGCTGCCCCCGGGCACCGACATCCGGCTGCGCACCGGCGGCCTGCGCAACGCCCTGCTGCCCGCCCCCGGCCTGCGCAAGAAGATCCTGGGCACCCTGCTCCACATCGCCCCGGTCCGCGACGACCAGCGCGACGGCGCCGACTTCGTCACCGTGCGGCTCGCGGCCGCCCTCCAGGAAGCCCGCTACGAGGGCAGCCGCTCCGACGGCTCACTCAGCACCGGCCTCACCGGGACGGTCTCCCAGGGCGCCGGCAGGGAGAAGACGACCGGAGCCGGCGTCGAAGGGTCCTTCGCCGCCCAGGTGCGCATCGGATCCACGCCCTCCGGCTTTCCCCGCGGCAGAGTGGAGGCCGGCGCCGGCTCCAGCTACGACTACGAGAAGACCACCCCCGCCACCGGCACCAGCAAGGCCGGCGTGGACGCCGCCACCTCCGCAAAGGGCACCCTGGACTCCTTCTCCTACGCCCTCGACCTGTCCATCACCCTGGGCTCCGACCCCGCCGCGCACGCCATCACCCCGCAGGGGCCCGACACCGGCGACGGCGGCGACCGCCGGCCCCGCGTCGTCGTCGAAGGCCCCCGCACCACCTCGGTCCCCGGCGAAGTCCCCCCGGCCGGCTCCCAATCCGAACGCATCGACCGCGCCAACGAGGCCTTCGCCGCCGACCAGCAGGCCCGCGAACGCACCGACGCAGCCGCAGCAGCGGCCGACCGCGCCCGCCAGGAACTGGCCGCCGACACCGCGCTCGCCGGCCTCCTCGACACGCGCACCGAAGCAGCCACCGCCGCCGCCGAGCACGCCCACGACCTCGCCGACCGCGCGGCCGACCAGCAGACCGCCGCCGAGCGCGCCGCCGACACCGCCCAGACCGCCGAGACCGCAGCCCAGAACGACCGCGCCAGCGCCGACACCGCGCGGGCCCGCGCCGCCGACGCCGCACACACCGCCGCCCAGCAGCGGCGCGACGCCATCGACGCACTGCGCGCCTACACCGACGCCCTCAACCACCAGACCGGCCGCCCCGCCGCCGCGCACGCCCCGCTGCCACCGGCCCGCACCCCCTGGACCGCACCCGACGGCGCCGGCCCCCAGCGCCCGGACGACGCCTTCACCCGGGCCCAAGCCGACCGCGACGCCCTCGACCAGCACTACCGCGACGCCGAACAGGACGCCACCGAGGCCGAAAACGCCGCCCGGGACACCCACAGCAGCGCCCCCAGCGACCCCGCGCCGGCACCCCAGCGCCCCACCCCGGCCAACGCCGACGCAGCCGACCACCAGTCCCGCACCCGCAGCGACAGCGCCGACCGCGCCCGCACGGCTGCCGACCAGAGCCAGCGCACCGCCACCGGGCACCGCACCACCGCCCAAGAGGCCGCCGCGGCCGCGACCCGGGCAGCCGAGCAGGCGAGCGACGCGCAGCAGGCCGCCACCGCCGCCGAAGCAGAACGCCAGCAGTCCCACGACGCCGGCGAACGCCTCGGCGACCGCCGCACCGCCCTGCACCAGGCCCTGGACACCGAGCGCACCGCCCGCGCCGAGGAAGCCGCAGCCGCAGCCGAAGCCCGCAACCATCGCTTCGCCCTGGAACGCGACGGCAGGCTGCGCGCCGAACCCGGACCGGACGGCGCCCCCCGGCGCCGCCCCGCCCTCGACCTCGAAGGCCGTCCCAACGCGCCCCGCAACGTCGACGCCCCCGACCTCGCCGCCACCGTGCGCGACTCGGTCCGCAACGCCCACGGCGCCCAGGAAGCCGCCCGCTCCGGCGAGGCCGTGACCGGGCACTGGGACATGCTCACCTCACCCACCGTGCTCGCCGCGAACACCGCCGACCTGCACAACGGCGGCCTGCCGCTGCAGGCCCAGTACGAAGGCCACCTGCGCTCCGACATCACCACCGACATCACCGCCCAGCGCGAGACCATGACCACCTCGGCGGCGGTCAAGGACGGCGGCATCGACCTCACCCTCAAAAGCGAGGCCGGACGCGGCACCGGCGCCTCCAGCAGCCACACCTTCGACACCAAGGCCGGCGTCAAGGGGGAGGCCTCCCTCGTCCCCGGCGCCGACGCCTACAACCGCCTCCGGTTCTCCGCCGGCGCCACCCCCTACGCCTCCAAGAAGACCCGGACCACCGGCGACACCCAGACCAGCGCCGACGAGGAGAAGATCTCCTTCCCGGGCGGAACGCTCGACGTCACCACCTCCGACACCTTCCAGGTGGACACCCGCATCAAGACCCGGTGGAACGTCGGCGCCTCGGTGCCGATCAGCTCCCGCAGCCAGACCAGCGCAGGCCTGCCCGCCCCGCCGCCCACCCGCACCAGCCACGACTCCCAGGACAGCTCCGCCAGCCGCCCCGGAGCGCCGCCCCCCGGCCGGCCCGCCCAAGGCCACGGAACCGTCTCCGCCCGCCACCGCATCCTCGACCTGGCCCAAGACGGCGCCCTGCCCGGCACCCGCGGACTGGACGGCGCGCTCACCCGCGCCCGCGCCACCCCGCCGCACACCGAGACCGTCCCGGGCCGCCACAGCACCGGCTACGCCTTCACCCCGATCGACACCGCGGCCGCCGCCGACACCATCGCCCGCCAGGTCCGCGACCGAGCCGGCGTGGAACTGACCGACCAGGCACTGCACGACATCAAAACCGCACTGTCGGCCTCCGACACCCGCGGCGCCAACCGGCGCCTGCAGACCGGCGGCCTCGTGGTCCCGGTCCGGGTCCGCGAAGGCGGCCCGCTGGGGGAGCAGCGCTTCACCAGCCACGGATGGATCCGCCTCAGCCTGGGCCGCAGCAGCGCACCGCAGTTCGACTCGGCCGAGTCCGGATTCTCCACCGAGTGGTCGGGCAGCCGCTCCGACGAGCACAACGCCTCCTCGGCCAAGCAGATCAAGCGCGGCCTGACCACCGCAGTGGACGGAGGAGTCAACCCGGTCGGCCCCACCGGCACCAACGCCGACGGCACCGCCTCCTTCCCGCGCAACCGCTACCAGTCCAACGCCTTCACCGCCGGAACCGGCGTCGAAGGCGCCACCACCGCCACCGACCTCACCTCCGACACCGACACCCGCACCACCTCGCGCACCGTCACCGCACCCGGCGCCGGCGCCGACACCCGCTTCAGCATCGACTTCACCCTCACCGCGGGCAACAGCGCCGGCAAGATCCGAACCGCCTCCGGCTCCGTCGACGCCGGCCCCCGCCGCGAAGTCTTCCCCACCGGCTCCTTCCGCCCCCGCCCCGCACCCGCGGCAGACGGAAACCCGCCCCGCCACCGCTCCGGCGACCGGCCCGTGCGCACCGCCCCGCAGCCGTTCACCCCGCCCCAGCCCGGCCCGGACGCCCCCACACACCGCACCTACGCCGACCACTGGCGCGCCGGCCTCGCCCGCCCGCAGCACACCCTGCCCCCGGTGGAGAGCGTGGACCACCGCCCCGTCGCCGACGCCGTACTGCGCGCCCAGGCCCGCACCTTCGGCTGGACCACCGACAACGCCCGCGGACCGGTCGAGCACCTGCGCACCCAGCGCCCGGGCACACGCGCCGACATGCTCCCCGCCGCCATCGATGAGCAGGTCCTGCGCGGCGTATTCGGCGCCGCAACCACCGACGACGGCGCCAGCCTCGTCGGCGACGACCCCCAGGGCCCCTTCGCCGTCCCCGGGCTGGACACCCGCATCTTCACCCAGGTCGACTACTCAGGCGCAGAGATCATCGGCGCAGCCGGCGGCGACAGCGGCCTGAAGACCGGCACCGAGACCCAGCACCTGCACCGCGACGAACACGCCACCACCCACGCCGGCTCCACCGCCCTGACCACCGACGCCAGCCTGGCCGGCATGAAGGCGGTCGACGAGCCGGCCAGCGGCTTCAACGAGCGCCAGGTCATGATCGGCGGCGGCAACAGCACCGCGGGAGCGGCCTCCACCGCCGCCGGCGGCTCCAAGACCGCCGCCTCCACCCAGCGCACCGACGCCGCGCCGCCCACCGCGAAAAGCGACGGCTACCTGGTGCGGTTCCCGGTCGACGTGCTCATCACCGCCCAGGACACCCGCTCCAGCACGCCCCCGGCGGGGGAGAGGGTGCAGACCACCGTGGACGTGTGGCTGGGCCCCGACAGCCTGACCCTGCTCGACACCGGCATCACCCCCGCCCACCGCGCCGCCTGGGACGCAGCGGCCACCGCCCAGACCGCCGCCGCCACGACCGAGGCGGCCCTGGACACCGCGGTCTTCAACCACCTCGGCCTCGACACCGGCGCCGAGGCCGGCCAGCCCGCCAACCGCGCCCGCGACCTGCTCGCCCTGGACGCCGATCGCAACCCCCGCGACTGGTCGCCCGCAACAGCCGACGCGGTCGGCGCCCTGCGCGACTACCTCGGCACCGCAGCGGCCGACCACGGCTGGAACCGCCCCGCCGCCGAAACCGACCTTGCCCGCACCGCCGCAGACGCAGCCCTCACCCGCCTGGACTCCACCGCCGGAGACGCCGGCGGCCTGGACCGCGACACCGTCCAAGGCATGCGCGACCTGGTCCAGCACCGCAGCGGCCTGGAGCACGCCCTGCGCGACCACCGCACAGCCCTGGACACCTACTTCCAGAACCTGGAAAACGCGTTCTCCACCCCCGCCCGGCCCGCCCCCGAACAGCCGAACACCCCGGTGCGCGCCGCCGCGCCGCCGCCCCGCCCCCCAGCCGAGGACAACGGCGCCGACCGCGCCGCGGACAGCCCCGGCGCCCCGGACCGCGCAGCGGAGGGGACCGCAGACACCGGCACGGGCAGACACCGCGCCCCCGACGCTCCGGCCCCGACCACGCCCGGTCTGCCGCCCCCGGCCGACTGGGAGGGCGCCCGCGGCGCCGCAGAGGTCTCCCGCGCCGGAACAGCCCGCGACACCTCCGGCATCGACACCGACGGCGTGGAGATCCTCGCCGCCTCCACCCCCGACCGGCCGGTCTCCTCAGTGGCCGCGCGCGGCTTCGACGTGCGCCGGATCCCGCTGCCGCACCCACCGCACGGCGGCCCCACCCACGTCACCGAACTCACCGTGCGGATGCACTTCGGCGCCGGCGACAGCGTGCACCCCGGCGACGCAGACCGGGCCCGGCAGCGCTTCCTGCAGCGCGTCGACGACGTGCTCAACCAGCACTACCGGCTGCCCGACAGCGGCGACCAGCTGCACGTGCGCATCGAACCGGTCGGCGCGGGGGACCGGCCCCACACCTCCATCACCTGGGTCAACGACAACCCCGACCTGCCCGGGCGCAGCGACACCGCCAACTGGCGCCTAGACGACGGCGCCGACGTGTGGCTGCACGAAACCCTCCACGGCCTCGGGCTGAACGACGAATACCGCGACGCACCGCCGGCCGAGGACGGCGCGCGCTCGCCCGCCGTGCTCCGCAGCTCACCGGGCTCCACCGCAGTGCACCAGGCCGGCGGCTACATGGACGACCCGCACACCGCGCCCCGCATCCTCAACCACTACCTCGACCAGATCGAGGCCCACGCCGGCCAGGCATCGGCCTACGACGCCCCCGCCCGCCTGGCCGACCTCGGCGAAGGCGCCCACCGCGCCATCGCCGCCGTCCTGGACCCCGACGGCACCCGCAGCACCGACGACACCGTCGACCTGTTCGGCGCCGCCTACGACCGCGACGTCCGCGGCCGCCCCGACGACCAGGTCCGCGCCGACCTGCCGCCGCGGCTGCGCGCCCCCTTCGACGCCGCCACCGCCGCCTGGGCCGCCGACGGCCGCCTCGACCGCGCCCTGGACACCGCGCGCGGCGCCGGCATGGACGCGCCGCTGTCCCAGCTCCCGCACCCCGCCGGAACCGACGCACCCGACAGCACCCCGCACCGCGCCGCCGGCCCCGCGCAATCGGCCACCGCACACCCTCCCGCCGACGGCCGCGGCCACCCGCTCGACGACCTGAACACCACCGGCCGGCGGGTGCGCTTCGCCCCGCCCACCGACCCCCAGGGCCCGCCGCCGGGGGAGGAGACCGCCCCGCCGGCCGAGAACACAGACGCAAGCGAGACCACCGACGACGAATCCAGCGACGACGACACCGGCACCGAGCATGCGGCCGAGACCGCGACCCCCGCCCCCATCGACGGACCCGCACCCGACGCCGCCACCACCCGACTGCTCGACACGCTCCTCGCCGGCGGCGTCAACGAGGCCGGCGGCGGCTACACCGGCACCCGCGCCGACCCCGCCGCCGACGTCGAAGGGCTCCAGCGCCGCATCACCCAACGCCTCGCCCGCCGCGGCCTCGAACCCGACCCCGCAGCCCTCGACAACGCCCTGGTCCGCATCGCCACCGGCGCCACCCGCCCCGGCCAGCCCCTCGACATCCCCGTCCGCCCCCGCAGCACCGACGGATCCGCACGGCGCGGCGACCCGCCGCCCGCACGCGGCCGCCTGCGCCTGACCACCGACCACACCTGGCGCGACACCACCGAATCCGCCGGCGACACCGCCGCCACCCGCCCCGCGCACACCGCCGAAATCCGCGCCAAGGCCGTCGGCACCGCCGCCCAGCAGTCCCGCAAGAGCGCCAACATCGGCGCACCCATCACCCTCATCGGCGAAGCCGGCGGCAAAACCGCACTGGCCACCATCCGCGCCAAGATCGCCGCCGCCATCCGCCAGCGCGGCAGCGAATACCAGACCACCACCGAACGCCGCCGCAAGCGCAAGGTCGACGTCTCCGGCGACCGCCCCGCACGCTTCACCACCGACCTCACCGTGCACGGCACCCTCGACCTCGACCGCACCGACACCACCGGCCGCCCGCCCCGCCCCACCGCGTTCACCGACCGCCTCAACGGCGCCATCGAAGTAGCGCTGCCCGGACAGATCCGCCCCCCGGCCCCCACCGACCCGGCCGAGACGCCCCGAGAACCGGCCCCCGACCACTTCCGCACCGACGACGGAACCGGCATCCCCACCCGCGTCCCCCGCTTCGCCCAGACCCTGGCCATCACCAGCCCCACCCCGCCCGACAGCTTCCCCCTCGACCCGCGCACCCTGCGCGAACACCTCGGCCGCGCCGACCACGGCGAAACCCTCCGCGTCCCCTACCAGGACCCCACCGGCGCCTGGCAGGTCGCCGAGATCAGCGGCGGACCCCTCGACTACCGCCGCATCGGCCCCGAACTCACCGACAGCGCCTTCTCCGACACCGACAAGACCGCCGCCAGCGCCCAGAGCAGCGCCGGACGCACCAACAAGCAGGAACTGCGCATCAGCGGCGGCTTCGTCGGCACCCTCATCCCCGGCGCAGGATCACCCTCGCTGCTGCGCCTGGGGCCCGAGATCGGCGGCGGAGCCAAGGGCGCCCAGAAGTCCACCCGCACCACCGAGCACGGCAGCGAACGCGTCCACGCCGCCGGCACCACCGGCGACTCCGCCCTCTACGAGGTCCAGCGCACCTACCGCATCACCACCACCGAACCCCAGCCCCCCGCCCCCGGACCCGACAGCGGCGGCACCGCCCCACCCCAGCCGCGCCTGCGGCCCGGCACCCTCGACCTGACCACCCTCGACCAGGTCTCCGCCGACGACGCCCGCGCCATCGCCGCCGGCCCCCGCACCCCCGCCGACGGCGACCCCGCCGCCCCGGCCACCCCCGGCCTGCGCGCCGACCGCGCCGACCACCTCGGCGAATCCACCCCGCTGCACGCCGAATGGGACGACGGCCGGCTGCGCGACACCAGCGCCGCCACCCCGCTGGCCGCCGCCGCCCGCCGCGTCCACGAAGCCGTCCACCGCGCCCACCCCGAACTGGTCCACGACCCGGCCGACGGCGACCGCACCGGCCGCGGCTTCTGGTCCGGCCTGTGGCGCGGCCCCGACCAGCGCACCAGCAACACCCTGGCCCTCTACGACCAGATCGACCGCGCCGCCGCCGACGCCGACACCCTCATCGGCGACGGCATCCCGATCACCCTGCGCACCGGCGGGCTGCGCAACGCCCTGACCCCCGCCCCCGGACGCCGCCGCTCCCTCGTGGGCGCCTTCAACGAATCGGTCAAGACCGACGACCGCGACGGCGCCGGCTTCGTCACCGTCCGCATCCACGGCAGCCTCGAAGGCGCCCGCTTCGCCGGATCCCGCGAGGGCACCCTCAGCTCCGGCCTCAACGCCTCCACCGCCCAGGGCACCGGCCACCAGACCACCCGGGCCTACGGCGCCGACGCCTCCGCCGCCCTCCAGGTCCGCCCCGGCGAGACCGCAGCGGCACTCCCGCGCGGCATCGCCGAGGCCGGCGCCGCATACACCTACGAGCACGAGAAGGCCGCCCCCGCCTCCAGCACCCGCAAATCCGGCGTCGAAGCCGCCTCCAGCGCCTCGGGCACCCTCGACTCCTGGAGCTACGCCCTCCGCCTCACCGCCGCCATCGGCACCGGCCCCGAAACCGACGTCACCCCGGTCGGCACCGGCAGCGCAGGCCGGCCCCGCCTCCTGGTCGAGGGCCCCCGGACCACACCCGTTCCCGGCGAGAGGGCCCCCACCGCCGACCGCGCCGCCGCCGCTGCAACCGCCCGCGCCGAAGCCGAACGCACCCTCACCGCGGCCCGCGCCGCCAGCGCCGCCCTCGACCGGGCACGGGCCGACCGCGACGCCGCAGCCGCCCTCGCCGACCAGCTCCCCGACCGCGAACACGCCCTCACCACCGCCAACCGGACCGCCGCCGCCCACAGCGCCACCGCCGAGAAGCAGCGCCACACCGCCACCGAAAGCGCCCGAACCGCCGACCGCGCCGCCGCCGCAGCCCGCACCGAAGCCGCCCGAGCAGCCCAGACCCGCCTCGACGCCGCACACGACCAGCGCGCCGCCGCCCTCGCCCGCCGCGACGCGGTCACCGCCCTGCGCACCTACGCCGACGCCCTCAACGCCGCACACCACCCCGACCCCGCCGCGCCACCCGCCCCGCGCGACTGGACCCCGCTGCCCCCCGGCCCCGCCGAGACCACCCCGGGCCCGCTCAGCCAGGACAGCGCCGACCGCGCCTGGGACCGCGCCATCGACGACTGGGACGCCCTACAGGACGCCCACGAGCAGGCCCTCGCCGCCGTCAGCTCCGCCGAGGCCGCCACCCGCCCCACCCCGGCAGAAGGGGCACCAGCCCGCCCCGACACCCCCACCGGACTCGCTGACCTGCGCGAAGAAGCCCGCAACGCCAACCAGGCCGCCCAGACCGCCAGCGCCCGCGCCGACCAGCACGGCGACCGGGCCACCGCCGCCGAAACCGCAGCCGGCAGCCGCGCCGCCACCGCGCAGCGCCACCGCGCCGCCGCCGACAGCGCCGACCAGGCGGCCCGCGCCGCCGAAGACCTGGCCCAGCAGAGCAACGACGCCGCCGCCGACGCGCACCGCGAACGCAACGCCTCCCTCGCCGCCCGCAACCGCCTCACCCGCCTGGGCGAGGCCGCCGCCGACGCCCTCAGCGCCGAACACGCCGCCCACACCGCGGCCGCCGAAGCGCGCGGGCGCCACCGCGACCACACCTTCGCCGGCCAGCGCGACTCCCGCCTGCGCCGCCCCGACCCGGCCCAGGGCGACCCAGCGCAGCCCGCCGCCCGCCCCCGCCTCGACCTCGACGCCCTCCCCAACGCCCCCAAGCACACCCGCGCCACCCGCCTGTGGCCCACCCTCCTCGCCGCCGCGCGCACCGCAGCCGGCTTCGGCCCCTCCACCCGCTCCGGCGAAGCCCTCCTGGGCCACTGGCAGCTCCTCGACAGCCCCAAGGGGCTCGCCGCCCACACCGCCGACGTCCACAACGGCGGCATCGCCCACCAGGGCCAGTTCGAAGACGGCTTCCGCTACCGCAGCGACCTCACCCTCACCCCCCGCGCCGAACGCGAAACCGTGCACACCTCCGCCACCCTGCCCGACAGCGGCATCGAACTCACCTACAAGACCGAGTCCGACCGGGTCATCGGCACCAGCCGCGCCACCGCCCACACCACCACCCTCGGCGTGAGGGGGGAGGGGGCGCCCAACCCCGCCGACACCCGCTACAACCGGCTGCGGTTCAGCGCCGGAGCAGTGCCCTACGCCACCAAGAAGACCCGCACCGAAGGCGCGAGCACCACCTTCACCGAAGAAGACAAGGCCACCCTGCCCGGCACGACCGTGGCGGTGACCACCACCGACCGGTTCAGCATCACCGCCGCCATCCGCAGACGCCTCAACCTGCTGGTCCCGCTGCCCCTCACCAGCACCACCACGACCACCACACCACTGCTCCCCGACAGCGACAGCTCCGACGAGAGCGACACCGACACCGAGGAGACCGAAAGCACCGAAGCCGCCGCCGACCACGACGGCACCGCCACCAGCGAAGCCCGCTACCGCGTCCTCGACCTCGCCCACCAGGAAGCACTGCCCGGCACCACCGGAATGGGCCGCGCCCTCACCGCAGCCCGCGCCGTCCCCGACGGCTTCACCCTCCTCCCCGGCCGCGAACACTCCGGCTACGCCCTGGGCCCCCTCGACACCCACGGCACCGCCGCACGCATCGCCGACCGCATCCGCAACGCCGGACTCGACCTCACCGAGCAGAGCCGGCGCGACCTCGCCACCGCCCTCTCCGCCACCAGCAGCCGCGGCACCAACCGCCGCCTGCGCACCGGCGGAGTCGTCCTGCAGGTCCGCGCCACCGAAGCCCGCCTCGGCGGACAGCGCCTCAGCAGCGGCGGCTGGATCCGCCTGCAGCTCCTCGCCCACGGAGCCCCCCGCCTCGGCCCCGTCGAGGCCGGCTTCTCCACCGAACGCACCGACTCCGAATCCACCGAAACCAACAGCTCCCACGCCGCCCAGACCAAGAAGGGCATCACCGCCGCCGTCGACGGAGGCCAGAACCCCGTCGCCGCCACCGGCACCGACGCCGACGGCGCCCCCACCTACCCCGCCGACCGCTACTGGGCCACCACCCTCACCGCCGGCACCGGCTGGGAGAGCGCAACCACCACCACCGGACTCACCTCCGACACCGAGACCGCCAACACCACCCGCTCCATCACCGCCCCCGCCGTCACCACCGACACCGACCTGCAGGTCCGCTTCACCCTGTCCCTCGACAACTGGCACGACAGCTCCCGCGGCCCCGCCCTCACCGGCACCGTCAACGCCGGCCACCGCAGCGAACTCATCCAGACCGGCCTGGCCCCCACCACCGCCACCGGCCCCCGCACCCCCGCCTCCACGGCCTTCCCCCCACCCCGCGACGGCGCCGGACCCGGCGAGACCGCCGACGCCTGGCTCCGCCACCTCAACCGCGCCACCCCGCAACTCCCGCCGATCGAACGCCTCAACCCCGCACCCCTGGCCGACGCCGCCCTCACCGCCCAAGCCCGCGCCCTCGGCTGGCAGCCCACCCCCGCCGACCGCACCGACCCCGGCACCGCCGCCGCTGAATACCTGCGCACCCACCGCCCCGGCGCCCGCGGCCCCATCCTCGCCGCCGCCATCGACGAACAGGTCCTGCGCGCCGTCTACGCCGCCTCCGCCGGCCACGGCGCCACCCTGACCGGCCTCGACCGCCAGGGCCCCTTCGCCGTCCCCGGCCTCGAAACCCGCCTGCACACCCGCATCGACGCCACCCGCGCCACCATCATCGGCGCCGCCGAAGACACCGCCGCCGAAAGCGACTCCCAGCACCTCCACCGCGACGAGCACGCCGCCACCCACGACGGCCAGACCGCTCTCACCACCGGCACCGACCTCGCCGGCATGAAATCCGTCGACCACCCGCCAGCGTCCGGTTTCACCGAATCCTCAGCCATCATCGGCGGCGGCCCCGCCACCTCCGGCGCCGCCAGCACCTCCTCCGGCACCGCCAAACAGGCCGACTCCACCATGCGCACCACCACCGGAGCACCCCCCGCCAAGGGCCGCGGCTACCTCGTGCGCCTGCCCGTCGACGCCCTGCTCACCGCCGACGACACCGCCAGCGGCACACCCCCCGCCGCCGAAGCCGCCACCAGCCACCTCGACGTCTGGCTCACCGCCGACCAGCTCCGCGCCCTCGGCACCGGCCTGTCCGACACCTACCTCGCCGCCTGGGACACCGCCGCCGCCCACCAGACCCGCGCCGCCGGCACCGAAACCGCACTGGGCACCGCCCTGGACGGCGAACTCGGCCTGCACCGCGACACCGAAACCAGCACCCGGACCCGCACCGCCGCCGACCTCCTCGCCCTCAGCGCCGACACCGCCCCCCGCGACTGGACACCGGCCACCGCCGACGCCGTGGCAGCCCTGCGCCACCACCTCGACCCCAGCGGCTGGGACCGCACCCCCGACCAGACCCGCCAGGCCAGCGAAGCCGCCGCCACCGCACTCACCACCCTCGACGGCAGCGCCGGCACCCCCGCAGGGCTGCCCGCCGACACCGTCCGCGGCCTCCGCGAACTCCACACCGCCCGGGACGCGATGCACACCGCCCTCACCCGCCACCGCGCCGCCCTCGACGACTACTTCGCCGCCCTGCGCACCGCCCACACCACTCAAGCCCGCCCCGAACCCCCCGCACCCCCCACCGAAACCACCATGGCAGCCGCCTTCAACGCCGCCCTCAACCCGATCTCCTGACCCCGCCTTCCCTGAACCCACTCCAGTACCGAAGAATCACCCGAGCACCACCAGAGCTGGAAAGGACGCAGCAGACCATGACCGACAACACCGAGGCAGCGCGCGGGCCCGTGCGCCCCAGCCCCGTCCTCAGCTCGACGGGCAACGACGCACCCGCCGCCCCGGCAACGGGCACCGGCAGCATCGGGGCGCCCGCGGCCCCCGCCCCACCCTCGGCCGCCACCCCCCAGCCCCCTCCCGCCGCCGCAGCCGCCGCGACTGACACCGACACCGACACCGGGCGCGGGCGACGCGCCCTGCTCACCGCCCTGGCCCTGCGCAGCAGCGCCGCCAACGCACCGGGCGCCGCAGACACCGACGCCGACCGCCACCGCCCCGGCCGCCCCACCCTCGCCGTCGCAGGAATCGCCGGGCTGCTGCTCGTGGCCGCCCCCTTCGGCATGTCCGCCGCCCAGGAATACCGCGGCGCCGCCCCCCTGGACGGCGACACCGCATCCGGCACCACCCAGGACCACGCCTACGCCGGCTCAGACGGCGCCGCCCAGCCCCAGGCACCCGACACCGGAGCGGGCGCCGGCGCAGGAACCGGATCAGCCGGCGGCGCCGAAGGCTACGTCCCCCAGGTCCTGCCCGACAGCCCCGGCTCCGGAGACGGCGGCGGCCAGTCCGGCGAGCCCCGCGGCGAGGGCGGGGGAGGGGGCGACGGAGGCGGCGGCAACGGAACGCCCGTGCCCCCCGGCCCCACCGACGAAGACGAGGACGAAGACGGATCCGACGGCAGCGGCGGGGACGACAACGAGACCCCCACCCTGGAAATCGAACAGGGATCCTTCCTGGCCGGCCTGCTCAGCGACCGCGAGGAGCGCGAGGACCGCGAGAGCAGCAGCCGCGAATCCGGTAGCAGCACCGGCGACGGCGCGACCAGCCGCGACTCCGACACCGGGGACGAAGAATCCCGCGGCTCCGGCTCCAGCTCCGACGACACCCGCAGCGACGACAGCCGCTCCGACAGCCAGGACAGCAACGACAGCAACGACAGCGGCGGCGAAGGCAGCAAGAACGACAGCGGAAGCGGCCCCGAAACCCGCTCCGGCGGCACCCCGCAGGACGACAGCAGCGACACCGAAAAGAACCCGCCCGCCGACCAGCCCCAGACCCAGCAGAACCCCGAACCCGAGCCCTTCCGCGCCGTCGCCGGCCCCGGATGCACCTCCGAAGGCGCCCGCTACCAGGTCAACGGCGACAACGTCCGCCGCGACGGCCCCGCCGGCTACAACGGAGCCGGCTGCGACGACGCCTACGACGTCGCCCCCGTCAGCGGCGACCCCGGCAACAGCACCTCCGCCGCCCAATGGACCTTCTGGCCCGGCCGCCCCGGCGCCACCTGCACCGTCAAAATCCTCGTCCAGAACGGCGCCGAACCCCTCTGGGAGAACGGAATCCCCGCCCACTACGAAGTCTTCGACGCCGACAACAGCAACGGCAGCCCCCGCGGCGGCTTCGACGTCACCCGCCCCGACGGCGGCCGCTACTGGGCCATGACCGAACTCGAAGACGTCGGAGAATCGTTCACCCTGCGCACCACCAACGCCGCCGCCGACCCCGACGGCGGCGGAACCCCAGAACACCCCTACTCCGTCGTCGAGGCAGAGTGCAGCTAACCCCCTGACAGCACCCGAAGCACCCGCCCCTCCACGGGCGCAGCAGGACACGCCCGCGGACCACCCGGTCCGCGGGCCCAGAAAGGAATGACACCAGGCGATGAACCGTCACGTGCGCGCGGTCGACCCCTCCGGCGGAGCCGAGTTCCGCACCATCGGCGAAGCCCTCGCCGCCGCCGGCGACGGAGCCGTCCTCTCCCTAGCCCCCGGACGCTACGACGAACAGCTCGTCCTCACCCGCGTCGTCACCCTCCTCGCAGCCGACGGCCCCGGAACCGTCGAAATCCTCAGCTCCACCGGCAGCACCATCACCTCCATCGCCGAAGCCGTCAAACTCACCGGCCTCACCCTGCGCGGACGCGACACCGAAGCCCCCGTCATCGACTCCGCCGCCGGACAGGTCGAACTCGCCGACTGCGAAGTCGAAGGCGCCGCCTGGGCCGCCGTCCTCGCCCGCGACGACGGCGCCCTCGCCCTGCGCGGCTGCACCGTCCGCTGCACCGCCGGCGCCGGCATCGTCGTCACCTCACCCCACGGCAGCGTCATCGAAGACTGCCTCATCGAAGACATCGCCACCAGCGGCATCGTCATCAACGACAAAGGCGCCCCCCACGTCCGCCGCTGCACCGTCCGCGACGCCGGCGCCAACGGCATCTACGCCGCCGGCAGCGGCGCCGGCCACATCAGCGACTGCACCATCACCGGCACCGCCAAACCCGCCATCGTCCTCGACGAACACGCCGCCACCACCCTCAGCGACCTCACCGTCCGCAACGCCGCCGACGACGCCGTCGTCATCGCCACCCGCTCAGCCGTCCTCATCGACACCCTCACCATCGACAAAGCCAGCGGCCGCGGACTCGTCCTGCGCGCCGCCACCGACCCCCGCGTCGAACGCCTCCGCATCACCGCCACCACCGGCGCCGGAATCCGCACCGAAGACAAAGCCCGCGGCCTCATCCGCGACGGCGAGATCCGCAACAGCGGAGCCGAAGGCATCGACGTCGCCGGACGCTCCTCCACCTCCTTCAGCGGCCTCACCATCCACACCACCGCCGCCGCCGGAGTCCGCATCGCCGAAGACTCCACCGCCGAATTCGACCGCCTCACCACCGACAGCACCACCGGCCCCGGCATCGAGATCCTCTCCGGCGCCGCCCCCTTCCTCCGCAACACCACCGTCACCGCATCCCGCGCCCACGGCCTGCGCTGGGACGCCGCCGGCGGACGCCTCGAAGACACCGACATCACCGCCCCCCGCCGCACCGGCGTCCACGCCACCGGCGACACCCGCGCCTCACTCACCGGAATCCGCGTCATCGGCGCCCGCGAAAACGGAATCTCCGCCGCAGCCGGCGCCGTCCTCGACCTCCGCGACGGCGAAGCCGCCGAATGCGGCGGCGACGGCATCGCCGCCCACACCGACGGCGAAATCACCGCCCTGCGCATCCGCGCCCACACCAACACCCGCAACGGCGCCCTCATCGCCTCCGGCGGACGCGCCGTCCTGCGCTCCTGCGAACTCTTCGCCAACGGCGGCGACGGCATCCTCGTCGGCAGCGACGACGACGTCGTCGTCGACAGCTGCACCCTGCGCGAAAACGGCCGCGCCGGACTCCGCCAGACCGTCCCCGGCGACCGCATCCGCGCCGACGCCCTCATCAGCCACGACAACCACGCCGAAGACAGCTACGGACCCGACGCCGTCACCGCAGCACCCGCCACCGCACCCGCCGCCGACGACGACACCGAAGACGCCGGCCCCCTCGCCGAACTCGACGCCCTCATCGGCCTCGGCAACGTCAAAAACGAGGTCACCACCCTCGTCAACCGCACCAAGATGGCCCGCCACCGCGCCGAAATGGGCCTGCCCTCACCCCCCGTCGCCCGCCACCTCGTCTTCGCCGGCCCGCCCGGCACCGGCAAGACCACCGTCGCCCGCCTCTACGGCCGCATCCTCGCCGACCTCGACGTCCTGCGCTACGGCCACGTCGTCGAAACCGCCCGCGCCGACCTCGTCGGCCAATACGTCGGCGCCACCGCCATCAAAGCCACCGAAGTCTTCGAAAAGGCCCGCGGCGGCGTCCTCTTCATCGACGAGGCCTACACCCTCGCCGCCGACGACGGCGGCGGCTTCGGCCAGGAAGCCATCGACACCCTGGTCAAACTCATGGAAGACCACCGCGACGACGTCGTCGTCATCGTCGCCGGCTACGCCGCCGAAATGGACACCTTCCTCGACTCCAACCCCGGCCTCGCCTCCCGCTTCGCCCGCACCATCACCTTCCCCAACTACCAGCCCGACGAGCTCGTCGCCATCATCGAACGCCTCGGCGCCGACCACCACTACACCTTCACCGACGACCTGCACCCCCTGCTGCTCCGCCACTTCGACGCCCTGCCCAAAGGCCCCGCCTTCGGCAACGGCCGCGAAGCCCGCAAGGTCTTCGAAGAAATGGTCGACCGCCAGGCCCACCGCCTCGGCGAGAACCCGCCCGCCGACCCCGCCGAACTCACCGTCCTCACCCCCGAAGACCTCGGCACCGCCGCCGAGGACGCCACCGGCCCCGGCGACGACCTCGCCGCCCTGCGCGCCGAACTCGACACCCTCACCGGCCTCGCCGACGTCAAGACCACCGTCAACGACCTGGTCAACGTCCTGGTCTCCGCCGCGCGCCGCCGCGAACTCGGCATGCCCGCGCCCAGCCTCAGCCACCACCTCGTCTTCGCCGGCCCGCCCGGCACCGGCAAGACCACCGTCGCCCGCCTCTACGGCCGCCTGCTGCACTCCCTCGGCGTCCTGCCCAAGGGCCACACCGTCGAGGCCGCCCGATCCGACCTCGTCGGCCGCTACATCGGCCACACCGCCCAGCTCACCCTGGAGACCTTCGAAAAGGCCCGCGGCGGCGTCCTCTTCATCGACGAGGCCTACACCCTCACCCCCGTCGGCGCCAACGGCGACTTCGGCCAGGAAGCAGTGGACACCCTGGTGAAACTCATGGAAGACCACCGCGACGAAGTCGTCGTCATCGTCGCCGGCTACACCGCCGAAATGCAGCGCTTCCTCGACTCCAACCCCGGCCTCGCATCCCGCTTCGCCCACCACGTGCCCTTCGCCGACTACAGCGACGGCGAACTCGTCACCATCGTCGAATCCATGGCCGCCACCAGCGGATACACCCTGCCCGAAGACACCACCGACGCACTGCGGGCCCACTTCTCCGCCGTCCCGCGCACCGACTCCTTCGGCAACGCCCGCTACGCCCGCCAGGTCCTCGAACGCATGATCACCCGCCAAGCCGGCCGCACCATCGACCTCGCCGACCCCACCCGCGAGGACCTCACCCTGCTCACCCCGGCCGACGTGCCCTGACCGGCACCGCGCGGGCGGGGGAGCAGCAGCACCGCCCGCCCGCGCAGCCCACCGCAGCAGCGGCACACCGGCCCAGCCGGCACCGCGGACCAGGGGACCGGGGGAGGGCAGCGGCAGCCCTACTCCGCGGCCGCCCCGACCAGCCCCAGCGCACCCAGCAGCTCCGCCACCGCGCCCGGATCGTGCTCCACCACCGGCACGTACTCGCACACCCCCACGCCCACCACATCGTGGTGCGCCGCAATCACCGCCAAACACCGCGCCAGCGCCGCCACCGGGGGACCGCCCGGCTCCGGACACGCCACCGCACCCATCTCCGCCGGGTCGCACACATCCAGATCCAGATGCACATAGGCCGGCGAACCCGCCGCCCGCCCCGCGACCGCAGCACCCGGATCCGCCGCCACCAGCTCCGGCGGAACCGCAGCCACCCCCGCCGCCCGCACGAACCCCGCCTCACCCGGATCCAGCGAACGCACCCCCACCAGCGTCACCTCATCCGGCCGCAGCGGCGCCCCCTCCACCAGCCGCGGATGCCCCTCACCCAGCAGCACCCGCAGCGCCATCCCGTGCGCCCGCCCCGACGGCGACGACCCCGGCGTGTTCAGATCCGCGTGCGCATCCACCCAGTAGCAGGCCATCCCCGGATTGCGCCCGGCGAGATGGCGCACCACCGCAAGATCACTCGCGCAGTCCCCGCCCAGCGTCAGCGCCCGCCGCGGATCCCGCCGCCGCAGCCGCTCCGCCAGCAGCCGCTGCGTCTCCGCCACCGTCTCCAGGTTCACCACGCCGTCCACCACCGCGCGCGGCCCGTCCGCCACCGCAACGTGCAGCCGCCGCCCGCCCGCCGGCACCAGATGCGCCAGCGCCCCCGGACCGGCGGAAACGCGCACGTCGTCGCCCCCCTGCCACAACGGCACGACCAGATCGACGTCGCGGTGCCACACCATGGCCCAACCTTAGGCGCGCCCCCCGCCCCCCGCAGCGAATGCGCCCGCATCGCCCGAGTCCGGCAGCGGCCACCCCGCGCCGCCGCGCACCGCCCCCGGACCGGGAACCGCCCGGCGCACCACCGCCGACACCGCTCCCTCCAGCGGCCCCCGGCCCCGCCAGCGCCGCCACGCGAACGCCCCCGCAACCGCCGCAGCCGCAAACACCTCGGCCCACACCGGCCACTGGGCCACCCCCGCACCGCGCACCGCCCAGATCCCCAGAACATGGACCGCATACACCGTCAGCGACAGCGCCCCCACCGCAGCCAGCGGCGCCGACGCCCGCGGCCACCGATCCGCCGCGAACAGGCACACCCCCACCGCCGCCACCGCAACACCGCCCGATCCCACCAGCTCGAACACCGTCCCGCTGTGCGGTACCGCCGTCGCCAGCCACCAGCCCGACTCCACCGGCACCGCCCCGTGCAGATACGGCCGCGCGCCGACGGCGTCCGCCACCGGGCCCGGCGCCACCGCCAGCACCAGAGCCGAACCCCCGTACCCCGCCGCCGCACACACCAGCCCGCCGGCCACCGCCGCCAGCCGCACCCGGGCCCGCGCCAGATCGCACCGCCCCAGTGCCAGCCCCGCCAGCACGTACGGCAGAAACGCCGCCGCCGGGAACATCCCGGTGAACAGGAAACCGCCCACCGGACCCGCCGCCAGCAGCGCCGCAGCCGACTCCGCCCCCGCACCCGAGGCCCACGCCCGCACCCCGAACGACACCGCGGGCAGCAGCACGGCGCCCGCAGCCGCGGCCCCGGCCACCACACCGGGCCCCGCCCCGAGCAGCGGCAGCGCCAGCAGCAGGAACCCGCCGTAATGGGCGATGATCACCGCAACCGGGGTGTCCAGGGCGATCAGCGACCACCCCACCGTGACCAGCACGGCGGCGCGCACCGCGATCCGCCGGCGCGCCCGCGCCAGATCCGCTCCTGCCGGGCGGCGCGTCCGGCCGCTCAGCAGCGCCAGCGCCACCCCGGCCAGCACCGCGAAGAGCGCCGAGGAGCGCCCGTGCGCCGCCGCCTCCACAACCGAGCCCGTCCGCGGGAACACAGCCGCCAGCGGCGCCCCCAGGTGCACGGTGAACATCGCCAGGACCGCCACCGCCCGCGCCAGGTCGAGCCCGTGCAGCCGGGAACTCCGGCGCGCCGGCGGCGGGCAGGCGGGGGAGAGGGGGCCCGGTGCAGCGGCGGGCGGCGCGGCGGTGGCGGTCACGATCGGCCCTTCCGGCCGCCGCCGGGGCCGACCGCCCCGGGTCAGAGGCGGCGATGGCAGCGGCGCGGCCACGGAACATCCCAAACGTACGCAAGTGCGACATAAAGGATATGCAATGCGCCGTCCAGGCGGCCCGACCGCATGCACCGCAGCAAACCCCGGCAGGGGAGCGGCGGCCGCTCCGGAGGCTCCAGCAGGGGAGAGCCCCCGCGACCCGGCGCAGTACCCTCCGCGCCCGCACCGACCGACTCGGCCGAAGCCGCGACCCTCATCCGCTTCGACCGCGCCGCCCACCGCCTGTCGGCAGGGGAGAGGCCTGCCGACGTCGCCGCCGGCTCCGGCTACGCCGGCCCGTCGCACCTGCACCGCGCCGCACGGCCTGCGCGGATGCAATCCCTGCACCGCGGCCAGCGAGCCGATCCTCGCGGTCGACGGCATCGCCTGGGCCGCGCCCCAGGCGCCGGTCAGCACGCAGACCGCAGGTGAGCGAAGGAAGGCCGCTGCGAATGCGCCCAAGCCGGAAGCGAAGCGGCGGCACGCAGCGCGCACATCGGAGCCAGAGCCACCGGCGCGGGCGGGACGGCGGTGCGTGCGCCAGCAGAACCGCCGACGCCGCGCAGATCCGCAGCGGCACGCGCAGCGGAGAGACAGAAACGGGGGGAGGCAGCCAGAGGTCCGGACCCCCTCTCGGACTCCCCAACTTGACATAATATTGATTATCGGCGCATCTGACTGCCGGGCCGAGAGGGGTCGAACACCCGCTGCGCACGCCGTCGCGCACGGCGGACGCCGACATTTCGCGCCCAGGCCGCGCCCGCGGCTGCCGGGCCGCCCCATGCGCCGGACACCCGCCGCCGAGCGAACGCCGTGCCGGCAGCCGCTGAACCGCCCGGCGCCGCCGAGTTCCGGCATCTGCGCAGTCAGCGGCGGCGCGCTGCCACGGCGAGCGAGATTTCCGCGGGCCATCCCTCCAGTACACGCACGCAAAACCCCGGCACCCGCCTTCGGTGCACGCCGCCGGACACTGCAGTTCAGCGGTGCCATTCCGGACGCTACGATCCCCGCATGGCACCCCCACCTCCCGCAGAGCCGCTGGCCCTGACACGGTTCGCCGGGCGCATCGCCGACCGCAACGACCGCGCCATGGCCGGATCGGCCGTCCTCACCGGCGTACTGGCCCAGCGGCTCGGCACTGGGCCCCGCACCATCGGAACCCCGCGTCCCGCGCTGAGCGCCGGCTGGCACGCGGAGCTCGCCGGTGCAGCGGAGGAACTGCGGACGCTGCGCGACCATCTCGACGCACTCCTGCAGGGCGGCCGGACGCCGGTCACCGCATCCAGCCGCTGCGCCGCGTCGGTGGCCACCGTCCCGCCCGTCGCGGCCCGCCGGCCCGACGCCGCCGTCGTCTGGTTCGACGCCCATGCCGACCTCAACACGCCGGCAGAGAGCGCGACCGGATTCCTCGGCGGCATGGCGCTGGCCGCGCCGCTGGGCCGGTGGGACTCCGGCCTGGGCGCCGGGCTCGCTGCCGGCAGCACCCTCCTCGCCGGAGCACGCGACATCGACCCCGCCGAGCAGCGCCGCATCGACTCCGGCGCCCTGACCGCCGTGCCGCCGGGGCCGGACCTGCCCGAGCGGCTTCGCGCGGCTGCCGCCGGCCGCCCGGTGTATGTGCACATCGACTGCGACGTCCTGGACGCTCCCGCTGCGCCCGGGGGCCTGAGCGCCGACGAGCTCAGCGCCGCGCTGGCAGCCCTTGCCGACGGCGGGTTCGCCGGCATCGAGATCGCCGAGTTCGAGGCGGCCGGCGATCCCGCTGCGACGTACGCCGCTGCGGAGCGGCTGGTGGCAGCGTGCGAGCCGGTCTGGACGGCGCTGTCCCCGCGGGGCTAGGGCGTGTTGGGCGGCGTTCTGCGTCCTGGTCAGTAGTCGCAGGCGGTCAGTGATCGCTTGGCCGGGGCGCCGTTCAGCCTGTTCTGCCGGATCGCGGCGCTGAGCGCGCAGATGCGCTGGCAGACCCGCGCCCGCAGCCCTTCGGCGGTGCGGGCGTTGTGCCGCCGAGCTCCATCCCGACCCCGGCGCGGCCTGCTGGACGTGCAGCAGGCGCAGGGCCTGTATGAGGCGGGAGCGCCTCCCCGATCCCGCGGCGGCCACGCCCACGGGCCGGCCAGCTTTCGGCAAAGTTTCATGCATAAAGTGCGTTATGCACGAAACGGGATGAAACGCCCATACGGAGCATCGGCTCCGAATGCGGCGACCGGACCGGTGCGATCACCGCTCCTCCCGCCGGCCCCGACGCCTGGACGCCCCCTTCCGTTGGCAGGGTCCGCGCGGGCGGCCACTCCCCGGCCACAAGCGGTCACAACCGCCCATCCCCCTGTATTCCGCCGCCCGGGGCGCGATGCTCGAAGGGTGTGGAACAGCACCGGCCCCTCCCCTCGCGACACCGATACCGCAGTGGGCGGCGGGCACTCCGACCCTCCGGACCCGCCCGAGCCCGCTGCCTCCGCAGCGCGCCCTGAAGCGCGTGCGGCCCCTGCCGACAGCGCCGCTCCCCCGGCGGGACGGCCGCGCGGCGGCGCGCCCGCCGACCGCCTCGCCGGCATCGACGTGGCGCGCGGCATCGCCGTGCTGGGGATGTTCGTCGTACACGTGGGCCTGGGCTGGACCCTCGCCTCCGGCGAGAACGCCCTCTACGGCCTGGCCTCGGGCCGTTCGGCGGCGCTGTTCGCCCTGCTGGCCGGGGTCTCCATCGCGCTGCTGTCCGGCGGGTCCGCGCCTAAGGAGGGCAAGGACATGGGGGTGGCGCTGTGGCGGGTGGTCATCCGCGGGCTGATCATGCTGCCGGTCGGCACTCTGCTGACGATGCTGGGCACGCCGGTGTCGGTCATCCTCGCCTATTACGCGGTGTTCTTCGTGCTGGCGGCGCCGCTGATGAGCGAGCGGTGGAAGATCGTCGCCGGAGCGGCGGCGGTCCTGGGCTTGCTGGGCCCGGTTGCGTCGTTCGCGGTGCGCCGCCTGATCGACGACGGCCCGCTGCGCGCGCCGGTCAGCGCGATCAACTCGGTCGACCCGTTCGTGGCCTGGGCCAACGACGGCTTCGTGAACTTCCTGCTCACCGGGGCCTACCCGGCGATCACCTGGATGCCGTTCGTCCTCGCCGGGCTGGCGATCGGCCGGCTGCGGCTGCGCAGCGCCCGCGTGCAGTGGGCGCTGGTGGGCGTGGGCACGGCCCTGGCGGCTGCCGCCTACACCGCCTCGTGGGCGGCGCTGGAGCTGCTGGGCGGGCGGGCGCGGCTGGAGGCCGCGGTCACGCCGGAGGCGATGGAGGGCTACGGCGGTGCGTCCTCGCTCAGCGAGGCGCTGACGGTGGGCTTCCCCGGGACGGTTCCGGTGAACGACTGGGCGTGGCTGCTGGTGTCGGCCGGGCACAGCGGGACACCGTTCGAGGTGTTCGGTGCCGGCGGCATCGGGATCGCGGTACTGGGGCTGTGCCTGATCATCGCACCCTATCTGCGGTGGGTGCTCTATCCGGTGGGGGCGGTGGGTGCGCTGGCGCTGACCACCTATGTCGGACACATCCTGGTGATCTGGCTGGCCGAGTCGGGGCTGGTGGCGGGCACACCGCTGGCGTTCGTGGAGAACCAGCTGGCGGTGACGGTGCTGGTGGGCTGCCTGGTGTTTGCCACGGTGTGGCGGCTGCTGGTGCGGCGGGGTCCGCTGGAGGGGCCGCTGCACGTGGTGTCGATGTGGGCGGCACGCCGCATTCCGTGACCCTCTCCCCCGGTCCTGTCCGCCGGTTGCCTCCGCCTGCAGCGGGCGCGCGGGGCGCGCCGGTGCTGTGCCCGGGTGTTTCGGACTACCTCTCCCCTGCTGCTGCGGCGGGTTGGATGCCGGTGCGCTTGTCGGGTTCGAACAGTGCCCGGCATGCTGTTCGAACGCGGGTTCGGCGCAGCGCCGGTTCCGCGGTCGGCCGCCGGGGTGCGGCGGGCCTGCATCGGGGAGGCTGGGGGCATGAGCGGAGTGGGTGCTGGGCTGGCTGCGGAGGCGGCCGTGGCGGAGTATCTGGTGGCGCGGCAGGCGGCGAAGCCGTCGCCGCACACGCTGGCGGCCTACGGGCGGGATCTGCGCACGGTGCTGGGGTATGCGGCGGCTGCGCGGGAGTGCGCGTCCGGCGAGCTGGCGCTGGCGGATCTGGATGCGGGGCTGCTGCGGCGGGCGTTCGCGGGGTTCGCCGCGGAGCGTGCGCCGTCGAGTGTGGTGCGGGCGTGGTCGACGTGGAACGGGTTCTTCGGGTTCTGGGTGGCCGAAGGTGCGGTTGAGGGCAATCCGATGCAGGCGGTGCAGCGGCCGCGGATGCGGCAGGGCGAGCCGAAGCCGCTGATGGGCGAGGACACGCCGGAGCGGCTGCTGGAGGCGCTGGCGGCGGGGTGCCGGCGGGCGCGCGATCCGTGGCCGGAGCGGGATCTGGCGGTGGTGGCACTGGCGCTGCTGACGGGGCTGCGGTCGGCGGAGATGCTGGCGCTGCGGGTGGATTCGCTGGGCGGGCGCGCGGGTGAGCGGCGGCTGCGGGTGGTGGGCAAGGGCGGCCGGGTGCGGTCGCTGCCGATCGAGGCGCCGCTGGAGGCGCTGATCGGGGTGTATCTGGAGTCGCGGGAGGCACGGTTCGGGCGCGCGGTTGCGGGCGGGGATGCGCTGCTGGTGGACAACCGCGGTGCGGGGCTGCGCCGGGGCGGCCTGCAGTATCTGGTGCAGCAGTGCTACCGGCACGCGGGGGTGCACGACCGGGTGGCGCGGGGGACGCTGGTGCATGCGCTGCGGCATACCTTTGCGACGCGGTTGGCGGAGGACGGTGCGTCGGTGAGCGAGATCATGCGGCTGCTGGGGCATTCCTCGATCACGTCGTCGCAGTCCTATATCGATGTGACGGCGTCGGCGCAGCGGGAGGCGGCGCGGTCGAACCGGACGTATGGCGTCCTGCGGCGGCTGTCGGAGCCGGCGGACGGTGATGCCGACGGGGCGGTGGCGGCGCGGTAGCGGAGCGGGGCCGGCTGCGCCCTATCCGGGTTCGGTCCGGCTGCGGGGGGCGAAGGCGCGGAGTGCGGTGTCGACGAGCGCGTCGGCGTAGGCGGCGGTGAGCGGGCCGCTGCGCAGCAGCCAGCGCTGGAAGAGCGGGGCGTAGAGGACCTCGAGGACGAGGTCGAGGTCGGCGCCGGGGTCGAGCTGGCCGGCTTCCTGAGCGCTGCGCAGGCGGTCTTTCTTGGATTCGTCGAGCGGGTCGGCGAGTTTCTCCTTGTACTGGGCGGCGAGGGCGGGGTCGTTGGCGGTCTCGGTGGTGAGGGCGCGGATGAGCCGGTCGGTGGCGGGGTCGGCGAATTCTTCGGCGGTGGCGCGCAGGACGTGTTTGAGGTCGGCTTCGAGGTCGCCGGTGTCGGGCAGGGCGGTGGATCGGCTGCCGGCGTCTTCGCTGAGGGCGAGGAAGGCGGCGAAGACGACGGCGCTCTTGGAGGGCCAGCGGCGGTAGATGGTCTGCTTGCCGACGCCGGCGCGGGCGGCGATGGCTTCGATGGTGACCCTGTCGTAGTGCTCTTCGGCGACGAGGGCGCGGGTGGCGGTGAAGATGGCCTGGCGGGAGCGCTCTTTGCGGTGGGAGTGGTCGGGGCCGGCGGCGGGTGGGGAGGGCATGGGGACACCCTACCGGATGGAGAACGAGACGGTTCGTATTGTTTTTTGCGCGGGGGCACCCTAGGCCCAGTTCTCCCGAAGGCCCGGCAACAGGACAAGTAACCCGCGAGTAACTTAGTCGACGTTCGCAGCGGGTGTCGTACTTCTGGAAACTAGTGTTCCCGGAATTAGACTGGCCGGGTGACTTCTGGAAACACAGCTTCCTCCGCTGAACAGGCTACTGATTCGACTTCTGGAAACACACAAACCGGGCGGCCGCGCCGAACCGTGGCGCTGCCCGGCGACCTGGACGCCGAACGCGCGGCCTTCGCCGAGAGACTGGCCTCGGCGACCGACCTGGGCGCGGCCACCCGCGACAAGTACCGGCGCAACGTCGGCTACTTCCTGGCCTGGCTCGCCGACGCGCGCGAGGCCGGCGCGCTGGACGGAGACCCGCTCACCGATGCGACCGCGCGGGACTGGGCGGTGCGCGACTGGCGGCGCACCCTGAAGAACACCCGCACCCGCGCGGGCGCTCGCCTGTCGGCGGCCACGATCAACAACCGCCTGGCCGCGCTGGATGCCTTCTTCGCCCTGCGCGGTTCAGGGCGCCCCGAGGTGGTGCGCGAGCACTTGGCCCGTCCCAGCGCCCCACGGGCTCTGGATGGGCGGGCCAAGCTGCGGTTCCTGCGCACCGTGGCCCGGGACGCCTCGGTGCGCGACCGGGTGATCTGCCACCTGGCCTACTATGCCGGGCTGCGGGTCGCCGAGATCGTCGCCCTGGACGTGGCCGATCTGCGGCTGTCGGCGCGCAAGGGCACGGTGCGGGTGCGCGGCAAGGGACGCCTGGGCGGCAAGGACCGCACGGTGCCGCTGCACTCCGAGGTGCGCTCCTCGCTGGAGCGGCTGTTGGACGAGCTCGGCCGCCCCGGCGCGGGGCCGCTGGTGCGCAACCGCGACGGGGGGCGGTTGTCGACCCGGGCGGCCGCCGCGGCGGTCACCGCGCTGGGCGCGGCGGCGGGGATCGGGCCGGACGATGACGGCGAGGCGTTCGGACCGCACGTGCTGCGCCACACCTTCGGCACCGACCTGGTGCGCGGCCGCGGCGATCTGGCGCGCGATCCGGTGGACCTGGTGACGGTCGCCGAACTGATGGGGCACGCCGACATCAACACCACCCGCCGCTATGCCCTACCCACCGAAGCCGACAAAGCCACAGCCCTGGAGGCGCTCACCATCGACCGGTGAGCGGCCGGAGGCCTACCGCTAAATCCTGTAGTAATCCTCTCGACCCCCATCTGTGACCTCAGGTCGGGTCGCCCGGGGGTGAGATTCCCCCGGGCGACCCGACCTCAGACCGCTCCCGAAGCTACTCACGGGTTACTTTGCCCCTCGCCGTAGCTTCGGGAGAACCGGGCCGAGACCGAGCGCGGGCACGGACGGGCCGAAAGGCGCACGGTCAAGGTCGTTACCGCACCCCGGATCACTTCCCCGCACGTGGCGCAGGTGCTGCGGGTACACCGGTGGGTCAAAGAGTTGGCCACCGGTGATGTGCGGCGCACCTACGCCTATGTCGTGACGAGTTTGCCCGCTGAGCGGGCCGATGCTGCCCGGTTGGCGGGCCTGGTGCGGGGCCATTGGCGGATCGAGGTGCTGCACCATGTGCGGGACGTGAGCTTTGGTGAGGACGCCTCGCGGGTGCGGTGCGGGCACGGACCGCAGAACATGGCGATGCTGCGCAATCTGGCGATCCCGCTGCTGAGCGAGTTGGGGATGAGCGGCATCCCCGAGGCCACGCGGTGGGTGTCCTACGAGACCTTCACGCGCCCTCTCGAGCTTCTCCAGATCCCCTGACCAGCACGGGTGCAGCCCTCATCCGACTTTGCAACAGCCCTGTGGTGGACCCGGTGTCCGGGCTCTTGTGGCGGTCAGTCACTGAACCTTGACGTGTTTTGTCCGAACCACGCGCGTAATGCTGTTTCGTCCTGGTGCTAGGAGAGCAGGGTCCGAAGCAGGGGCAGGCAGCCCCGCCAGCCCGATTCCGTCCCGCACCCATTCTTGGAGAAGATCATGAAGGCTCTTGTGTACAACGGATCCCGCGACGTATCCGTCAAAGAGGTGCCGGACGCCAGGATCGAGCGTCCCACCGACGTGCTCGTGCGCATCACCGCCACCAACATCTGCGGTTCCGACCTGCACATGTACGAAGGACGCACCGACCTGGAGCCCGGCAAGGTCCTCGGACACGAGAACCTGGGCGTGGTCACCGAGATCGGTGACGGCGTCGAGCGCGTCAAGGTCGGCGATCACGTGTGCCTGCCCTTCAACATCGGCTGCGGGTTCTGCCGCAACTGTGAGAGCGGCATGCCCTCCTACTGCCTGACCGCGAACCCCGACTCCGACATGGCCGGGGCCGCCTACGGCTTCGCCGGGATGGGCCCCTTCTCGGGCGGGCAGGCCGAGTACCTGCGCGTGCCGTTCGGGGACTTCAACTGCCTGCGGCTGCCCGAGGACGCGGCAGAGAAGGAGGACGACTACGTCATGGTCGCCGACATCTTCCCCACCGGCTGGCACGCTACCCGCCTGGCCGGGCTCAAGCCGGGTGAGTCCTGCGTGGTCTACGGCGCGGGTCCGGTCGGCCTGATGGCGGCATATTCGGCGCTGCTGCAGGGGGCGTCCCAGGTGATGGTGGTCGACCGCCATCCCGACCGGCTGCGCCTGGTGGAGCGGATGGGGGCGATCCCCGTCGACGACTCCAAGGGCGACCCGGTCGAGCAGGTCCTCAACCTCACCGACGGCCGGCGTGCGGACTGCGGATGTGAGTGTGTCGGCTACCAGGCCCACGACCATCTCGGTGTCGAGCACCCTGAGCTGACCATGAACAACCTGGTGAAGTCGGTGAAGTTCACCGGCGGCATCGGTGTCGTAGGCATCTTCCTGCCCTCCGACCCCGGAGCTTCGGACGAGATGTCCCGCAACGGCCGGCTCGACTTCGAGATGGGGACGTTCTGGTTCCAGGGGCAGAGGATCGGTACCGGCCAGGCGCCGGTGAAGGCCTACAACCGGCAGCTGCGCGACATGATCCACCAGGACCGCGCGAAGCCGTCCTTCATCGTCTCCCACGACTTGCCGTTGCAGAGGGCGCCGGAGGCCTACGAGCACTTCGACAACCGCGAGGACGGCTGGACCAAGGTGGTACTCAAGCCCGCCATGGCGTGAGCGGCGCCGCTGTCGGCCCGTGGGTCCGTGGGTCGGTGGGTCCGTCAGGGCCCGTCGACCACGGAGCCGACACCACGCGGGCCCGAAGGAGCTTAGGTTCTAACGGTGGTAGCCGTCTCAGCTGGGGATCGGCTTACGGCACTCGCGGCGCGACCGTGTGGCGGTGATCGCCCGAGACGCAGCGTCGGCCCGGCTCACCGACAGCGGTCAGAGTCCCCCTCGTCCGGCCGCACAGCCCTTGACCCCACCCGCCTTGGGCTCGTGCTCGATGGGGTGAACACCGTGGGCACGCGGCCACGCCTGCACGGCCCGTCGATCCGCGCTAACCGCCCTCGGCGGGTGGTTTCGACCCGGCCTGACCGGGCAACTCTGTGGTTATCCCACACTATGAGGAGGCGCGATTCCCATTGCAGAAGAGCTGCGCGGCCGACGGGTCGCGATCTTGGCCACTGACGGTGTCGAGCAGGTCGAACTGACCCAGCCCCGCGAGGCGGTGGAGCAGGCCGGGGCGCAGGTGACGCTGCTGTCGATCCACACCGGAGAGATCCAGTCGATGAACGCTGACATCGACAAGGGCGATACCTTCACCGTCGACCGGCTGGTCTCCTCCGTTCGGTTCACCGGCGGCATCGGCACCGTCGGGGTGTTCATCCCCCAGGACCCGGGCGGGCCGGACGAGCTGTCCCAGCAGGGCAAGGTCCGCTTCGACTTCGGCAACTTCTGGTTCAAGGGTCAGCAGATGGGCACCGGGCAGGCCCCGATCAAGCGCTACAACCGCCACCTGCGCAACCTCATCGCCGCCGACTAGGTCACCCCCTCCTGGATCGTGTCCCACAACCTGCCGCTGGAGAAAGCCCCGGACGCCTACAAGCACTTCGACGCCCGCGAAGACGGCTGGACCAAGGTCGTCCTCAACCCCGGCACGGCGGCGTGACTTGTCCGCCGCGGCTTTGAACAGCACCCGTTTGAGTAGGAGGCCAGAGCATGGCTGAATCGGTGACCGTCGGGCTCCTCGTCCGGATCGAGGCGCTACCGGGCCACGAGAAAGAGGTCGAAGACTTCCTGCAGCAGGGGCTCGGCATCGTGGAGCAGGAGCCCAACACGGTGCGGTGGTTCGCCATCCGCTTCGGGCCCTCGTCGTTCGGGATCTACGACGCCTTTCCCGACGACTCCGGCCGCCAAGCCCACCTCTCGGGCCAGGTCGCCCAAGCCCTCGCCGACAACACCGGCACCCTGTTCGCCCAGCCCACCATCGAACCGGTGGACGTAATCGCCGAGAAACCACCGAGCTGATCACCGAACGGGCGACTCGGGGTGATGGTGGGGTCCGAGTAGGAACGGAACGGTGAGTACCGGCAACTGTCACATCTGTTGACACCCGTGGCGGGGCGCGCCACGCTACCGGCATGGACAGTGACGCGGTGGCCTTCGTCAGAGCCGAACAGGTCCCCGCTGGAGCCGCCGTTGACGCCCAGGTACCAGCGGAAGGTTCCGGACTCGACGCCGGTGAAGGTGGCGGCTTCGCCGTCGCAGTCCAAGCCGTAGACGCTGCCTACCTCATCCCACCCGTACCAGACGTCCTGCTCCAGGCGGATGTAGAAGGTCCCGAGGCCGGGGTCGCAGTTGGTGATTGAGTCGACCGTGATGGTGTGCGTGCCAGAGTCGGTCGCGGTGTAGTTGCGGGAGAACACGACGCCGTCAAACTCAGCATCCCAGGAGAAGTATCCCGTCATGAGCTGGCTCGAGAAGGTGGAGCCGTCCTCATAGGTGAGCGTCGTGGTGTCGCCGGCGGTCTCCACGTCGGCCACCTATGAGGCCTGCGGCTCCGGGACCTCAGCGGCCAGGGCCGAGGCGGAGGGAACGAGGCTGAAGGCCAGAGCGGCGGCTCCGGTCGTGGCGATGACACGGGAGGTGACGCGCATCAAAAAGCATCCTCTACACAAGGGGGAATGATCGGACGATACTCACCTTTACCGTCATGCTGCACAGCAACCACCCGGGGCCACATTTGGCCACAGCAAACACAGCTGCCCCTGCTCAAAGATCCTAAGGCTTGGTATCGAACGGATGAGGGCCATGATCCTCTTCCTTGGCATCAACTCATCTGTTAAAGCCCTTTTGATGTCCTGGTGACCTCGCTCATGAAAGGAGTATTGCCGCTTGAGCTGGGAAAATGGCATACCAGAGCGCCCGGGAAGACCGCCAACCGCACACGTAAAAACCAGACGTGGTGCCATTTTCCTGCTTGTCGGTGTCAATGCCAGATCCTCACACGGCCAGGTCCAGGCGTTTGTCCATGTCTAGGTCGAACCGGCCGTAGGGGTTAATGTGGGTCCAGAACAGCGGGTTGAGCGCCCGCCGGTCCTCGGGAGTGAGCCGCCCCGCCCAGGCCGGGTCTTCCAACACCCGTTGCAGGAGCAGGGTGTTGACGTAGACCAGCGCGGACTGGAGCAGGTGCAGGCACAGCATGGAGATCTCGGCGTGCTCGCGATCGCCTCCGGTGAGCACGCCCTCCTTGCCATAGAAGAACTTGTCGTTGGCGCCGTTCCAGTTCTCCACCACCTCCAGGCCGCCGTGGATCTCCCTGCGCAGTGCCTCGTCGGCCAGGTAGTCGCAGGCGAAGATGGTGCGCACCGCCCGGCCGAGTTCTTCGATGGCCTGATAGACGGGGTTCTTGGGGCCGCCGCCCTTGGTGAAGCGGCGCAAGACCTGCTCGGTGTCGGCCGTGCCCAACCTCAGGGCGGTGGCGTAGGCGACCATCTGGTCGTAGTTGCGCTCGATCAGCGCCCAGTCGATGGGCCGGTTCTTGACCACCCGCTCCAGGCGCGGCCAGGTGGCCGGGCCGGTGTCGGGGCTGTACAGGCGCACCGCGCCGATGTTCTTCAACCGCGGCAGTAGCTTGAACCCGAGCAGCTCGGTGAAGGCGAACCCCACAATGCTGGCGCCGTGGGTGTCGGTGTAGTTGGCCTGAACGTCGGCGTCGGTGCAGTGGCGCAGGACCCCTTCGATCATCGCCGCGACCTCGGAGGAGGAGCACGACTTGAGCTGGGAGTAGATGCAGGCCCGGCCCTTGTCGACGTGCCAGTAGATCATCACCCCATGCCCGCCGTAGCGGGCGTGGAACTCCGTCATCAGGTTCGACTCCCAGGACCCGAACCGTTTGGAGTCCGACGCGGTCGTGGTCGCGGTGCCCCACCAGGTGGCATCGCGGGCGGCGAAGGTCTCATTCACCACGGTCGCGATCGCGCGGCGCAGGTTGTCGCGGGTGATGTGGCTGGCGCGGGTACGGCGCAGCGCCCCCTCGTCCTCGCCGTGGTCGCCGGTGGCGATCATCTGCTTGATGCCCATGTTGGTACCCAGCGCGAACAGGCACAGCAACAACCGGCGGTGCAACGTCGCTTTCGGGATGGCCTCGCGGGTGGCCACCGAGGCGAACTCGGAGCAGAACCCGGTGAGCAGGGCGGTGTCCTTGAGGATGTCGAGCAGGTCGATGGTGCCCCACCGCCTGAGCACCTCAGCCTTGAGCGCTCCCAGGTTCTGCGGCTCGGGCAGTGGTTCCAGCTTCGGGACACTGATCCAGGGCTGGCCTTTGCGGGTCACGATCCGCACCCCGCCGGTAGTGCCCTCCGACATCGCGGTGTTCAGCCGGTCCAGGGCCGCTCGCATCCGGGTGCGTACCCCGTCCACGAACGCGTTCGGCTCCAGGGGCTTGTTCAACGCGGCGTAGTGCACGTCCCGGTTGTCGGCGAAGTCACCGGGCAGATCGGTGTCAGGATCGCGCCACTTCCCCGCGCCCTGAACGTAGATCTCGCGGCGGCGCAGGGCCTCGCGCAGCGCGATGAGCACGCACAGCTCATAGGGGATGCGCTCCACCCGCCCCGAAGCCTGGTCGGTGACCGCTTCGTGCCAGGCCTTGGGCACCACGCCCTCGATCGGCACGTGCTCGGCGGTCCCGTAGAACTTCTCGGAGCGGTCGACGTCGGTGTAGCGGCCCAGTAGCTCGATGGCCTCCATCACCGGCCGGTAGGCGGTGTTGTTGCAGGCAAACGACAACGCGGCCAACAAGGGGGAGAGCATACGCCGATAGTGGTGGGAGTAGGAGCCACGCAGCTGGTAGCGCACCCGCTCAGCCATCGCCTTCTCCGTGGCCATCAACTCCCGCGCGAGCTTGCGCAGCGTCTTCTCCCCACCCGGAACCGCGCCGAAGATCACCTCGGCCACCGTCCCGCCCGGCTCGGCCAGGGAGGCGTCCACCATCCGGCGCAAGATGCCCTTCTTGCCCGGCACCGCGCTCAACTCCCCGATCAGCTCCTTCTCCACCCGCTTCTCCGCGCGGGCGTTGATCCGGTGGATGAGCCGGATCAGCAGCTCTACCAGGGAGTCGATCAGCTCGGCCTGACGGGTCCAGCACAACGCGGCCAGCAGGGTGTAGCGCACCGCCGGGGCGCATTCGGCGAAGTCGGAGGGGTACATCCGCGCCGCACGCGAGCGCCAGGCGGCCACGATCTTCTCCGACACGCCCCCGAACGGCTCGTCCGGTAGGCCCAGGGCCTGCACGGTCTTGAGCTTGTCGACCTCCTCCAGCAGGGTCTCCAACCCCAGCGGCCCCGGGTCGGACTTCACAGCCCCCAGCACGCCCTCGGTACCCAGCACCTTGGACTCAGCCGATCGCAGATCCCCGGGCCCAGGCGGGTCATCACGCTGGTGGTGAAGGCCTCCTCGAACCGGCGCACCCCCGAGGCCACGATCCGCTCGATCTGCCCGGGGCGCGGGGGTTCGATCTTCAGGGTGAGGCACCGGCGCTGAACGGCTTGGGCGAGTTCATCACGGCCGGCTTCCACCGGGCACACCTGGTCGGCCAACCAGTCGGCGAGTTGGTTCTCTTCGTCCTCGGTGGCCGCGTGGGTGCCGTAGGTGTCACGGATCTGGCGGCGGTGCCGCCCTGGAACTCGCGTGTTCCAGGGGTACTTGCCGAACAGGGTCGGCTCCACGCCCACCTGGTCGGCGACGAAGGGTGCCGCCGCCGCCGGGATCTCCTCGGCGTAGGAGGGGAAGCGGCCCTCGATCTGAAAGAACTTGAGCTTGAGCGCGAACCCGAGCCGGGTAGCGCCGCTCTTGTTGCTCAGCAGCTTGCGGTCGCCCTCTTCCAGGGTCCACTCATCGACGAGCTGTTCAGGGGTCCAGTCCTGGCGCATGAAGGTGCTCCGCGATCGTGTGCGGTCAGTCGACAGCGCACACGATGGCGGACAGGTGCTGGGTTACCGGGGAGTTCGTCTGATCCGTGATCTCGAACTGGACTTTAAGTTACTTACGGGTTACTTGTCCTGTTGCCGGGCCTTCGGGAGAACTGGGCCCCCTAGGCTCACATCGAAACGAGACGGACCGTATTGGTCGGCGGGAGGCAGCGCCGCCGGCAGCCCTGCAGCAGAAGGAGCCCCCATGGCCCATCCCCGCACCTGGTTCATCACCGGCGCCTCCCGCGGCCTGGGCCGCGCCTTCACCGAGGCCGCCCTGGCCGCCGGCGACCGCGTCGTCGCCGCCGCCCGCAACCCCGCGCCGCTGGACAGCCTCGCCGAGCGCCACCCCGGCCAGCTGCGGCCCCTGGCCCTGGACGTGTCCGACCGCCAGGGCGTTTTCGGCGGCGTGGAGGAGGCGGCGGCCGCCTTCGGCGGGCTCGACATCGTCGTCAACAACGCCGGCGCCATGCTCTACGGCATGGTGGAGGAGTCCACGGAGGCGCAGATCCGCGCCCACCTGGACGTCAACTTCTTCGGCGCCGTGTGGGTGGCCCAGGCCGCCCTCCCCCACCTGCGTGCGAGCAAGGGCCGGCTCCTCCAGGTCACGTCCATGGGCAGCGGCGGCGGCATGGCCACCGTCGGCTTCTACGGTGCGGGCAAGGCCGCGCTGGACTCGGTCAGCGAGGCCCTGGCGATGGAGGTCGCCGGGCTGGGCGTGAAGGTGACCGTCGTGCAGATGGGGGGCTACACCACCGGCCTGTTCTCCGCGGGTATGACCATGACCGAACCGCTGGAGCACTACCGCCCGCTGCGCACCGAGATGGAGCAGATGTGGGGTGAGGAGGCCGGGCCCGGGCCGGAGACGGCGGCGCCGGTGATCATGGAGCTGGTGGGGTTGGAGGATCCGCCGCGGCGGCTGATCGTGGGCAGCCAGTCCTTCGACCACGTCCTGGAGTCCGACCTCGAGACGGCGCAGCTGTACCGGGACTGGGAGCGGCTCAGCAGGCGCGCCCCGGGCTGATCGCTGCCCCGCTCCCGAGCCGCCGGCCCAGGCCCCGAGGCGGGGCCGGCCGGCGGCTCCGCGCGGTGCATGGCGCGGCCGTAGGGTTGCCTCCGTGTCTCTGACGATTTCGACGGTCAATGTGAACGGGCTGCGCGCTGCGGCCCGCAAGGGGTTTGCGGAGTGGCTGGCGGGGTGCTCGGCCGACGTGGTGTGCCTGCAGGAGGTGCGGGCGGAACCTGAGCAGCTGCCCGCGGCGGTGGCCGATCCGGCGGGCTGGCATGTGTCCGTGGCGCCGTCGCGGGTGCGCGGCCGCTCGGGGGTGGCGGTGTATAGCCGTACCGGGCCCGATGCGGTGCGCGTCGGCTTCGGGGACAGCGGCGCGGCGGCGGAGTTCGCCGGCGCGGGCCGCTATCTGGAGGCCGACCTCGGCCGGGTGTCGGTGGGCAGCCTGTACCTGCCCTCGGGTGAGGTGGGGACGGAGCGCCAGGCCGAGAAGGAGCGGTTCATGGCGGCGTTCGGCGACTACCTGGTGCGGCGCAGGGCCGAGGTGGAGGCGCAGGGCCGGTCGCTGCTGGTGTGCGGGGACTTCAACATCGCCCACCGCGAGGCCGACCTGAAGAACTGGCGCGGCAATCGGAAGAACTCGGGGTTCCTGCCCGAGGAGCGCGCGTGGCTGTCCCGGGTGTTCGGCGAGGTGGGGCTGGTGGACGTGGTGCGCGCGCTGCACCCGGACGCCGAGGGCCCGTACTCGTGGTGGTCCTATCGCGGCCGGGCCTTCGACAATGATGCGGGGTGGCGGATCGACTACCACGCGGCGACGGCGGAGCTGGCGCGGTCCGCGGTGCGCGCGGAGGTGGAGCGGGCGGCCTCCTACGACCAGCGGTGGTCCGACCACGCGCCGGTGACGGCGGTCTACGCGCTCTGAGGGGCTGCGCAGGGCGGGTGTGCTATTCGTGTGGGGTCTGCGGGCCATCGGATCGGACGGGAGCCGTTGATGAGTGTGGGCGTGGTGCTGGTGCACGGCCTGCGGGTGTCGTCGTCGATGTGGCGCCCCCAGGTGGCGGAGCTGGGTGAGCGGGGGCGCCTCGTGGTGGCGCCGGACCTGCCCGGCCACGGTGGGCGGCGCGGCGAGGTGTTCTCGCTGGGGTCGGCGGTGGATGCGGTGCTGGAGGCGGCCGACGCGGTGGGCGGGCGGCCGCTGCTGGTGGGGTTGAGCCTGGGCGGGTTCGTGTCGATCGCGGCGGCCGCGGCGGCGCCGGAGAGGATCGGCGGTCTGGTGGCGGCGAGCTGTACGGCGCGGCCGGCGCAGTCGCTGGCGCACGTGTACCGGATTCCGGCGGCGCTGCTGGATGTGCTGCCGGACAAGGGTGCGGCGGTCAACGAGCGGTTCCACCGGATGACGCTGCCGGGTGAGGGGGCCGAGGCGGTGCTGGGCGGCGGGCTGGCGATGGAGGCGGCGCGCAAGGTGATTGACGAGATCGCCGACTTGGACGTGCTGGGGGCGCTGTCGTCGTATCCGGGTCCGGTGTGGCTGGTGAACGGCGCCCGGGACCATTTCCGGATCCATGAGAAGCGGTTTCTGGATGTGTGCGCGCAGGGCCGGCTGCTCAATATCCCCCGGGCCGGGCACATGGTGAGCCTGGACCAGCCGCACAACTTCGGGCGGATCGTGGCCGATGCGGCCGACGTGGTGGAGCTGCAGGAGATGCGGGCGGCCCGGCGGCGCCGGGAGGGGCGCTCCGCAGTGGAGGCCGACGGAGCGTCGGGCGCTTCCTGAGGGGGTGGGCCGTGCAGGTGCGGATCGGGGCGAATCGCGGGTGCGGGCGGTTCCGGGCCGCTACCGTCGGTCGCAGTGGCCGCAGTGTCGCAAGGGCCGGTGGCGGCCTGCTGCGGGCCGGTGGAGGAATCGGTGATGGGAGCGCGCGAAGAGCTGGTGGCCGCGCTGGATGCGGGGCGTATCGCGGATGCGCGGGCATTTGTGGCGGTGCGTCCGCTGTGGCGGGACGGCCGGGTTGCGTGGCCGGCGGGTCGGGTGCGCCAGCACATGCTGTTCGCTCGCGACGTGCTGCGTGCGGCGGCCTGTGACGGGCTGCTGAGCGAGGAGGAGGCGCGGGCGGCGCTGGAGCTGTGCGCGCCGGAGGAGGACGGCGGCGCCGAGTGAGGCGTTCCGGTACCGGTGTCCGGTTGGCGCGGGTGTCGGTGACTTCGGCCACTTCGGGGGTGCGCTGCGGCGCTCTGGGGCCCGCGGCGTTGGGTGATCGGCGCTATACGGCGTAGCCTTTGCGCTCGTGACCTCGCACGATGGGGCCCTTTCGGATGGGCCGGACAAGCAAGACTCCCCCGCGGCTGCCGCGCCGCAGCCCCCGCGCCTGGCGCAGTCGCTGCGCCGGCGCCATATGTCGATGATCGCGATCGGCGGCTCGGTCGGTGCCGGGCTGTTCATCGGCTCGGGGGCGGTGATCAATTCGGCCGGGCCGGCGGCGATCGTCTCCTATGCGCTGGCCGGCGCGCTGGTGCTGCTGACGCTGCGGGCGCTGGGTGAGATGGTGGTGGCGCGGCCGGCGACGGGTTCGTTCTCCGACTATGCGCGGCTGGCGCTGGGGCCGCGGGCCGGTTTCGCCATCGGCTGGATGTACTGGTGGATGTATGCGGTGCTGGTGGCGGCCGAGGCGGTGGCCGGTGCGGCGATCCTGGCGAACTGGGTGCCGCTGGACGGGTGGCTGCTGTCGCTGCTGCTGCTGGTGGCGATGACGGCGGCGAACCTGATCTCGGTGCGCGTGTTCGGTGAGACGGAGTCGCTGTTCTCGCTGGTCAAGGTCGCCACGATCGTGGGTTTTCTGATCCTGGGCGGGCTGTATGCGCTGGGGCTGTGGCCCGGTGGCGGCGGCGCGACGCTGGCGAACCTGTGGGAGCACGGCGGGTTTGCGCCCAATGGCTGGCTGGCGGTGCTGGCCGCGACGGTGGTGGTGCTGTTCTCCTTCGGCGGCGTGGAGATCGTGACGATCGCGGCCGGGGAGAGTGCCGAGCCCGAGCACAACGTGGCCCGCGCCACGACCAATGTGCTGTGGCGGATCGGGCTGTTCTACATCGCCTCCATCCTGGTGGTGGTGGCGGTGGTGCCGTGGGATACCGCGGAGCTGCTGAAGAGCCCGTTCGTGACGGTGATGGAGACGGTGGGGGTGCCGGCGGCGCCGCTGATCATGGAGATCGTGGTGTTCATCGCGGTGCTGAGCGTGCTGAACGCGGCGATGTACACCTCCTCGCGGATGCTGCATGTGCTGACGCTGCAGGGCGATGCTCCGCACGGCCTGGCGGGGGTGAGCCGGCGCGGGGTGCCGGTGCGCGCGATCCTGCTGGGTACCGTGGTGGGCTATGCGTCGGTGATCGCGAACTACCTGTGGGCCGAGGAGGTCTTCGGGTTCCTGGTGGCCTCGATCGGCGCGATCCTGCTGGTGCTGTTCATTACGATCGTGGCCTCGCAGGTGGTGCTGGGGCGGCGGCTGCGGCGGGAGGACCCGGAGTCGGTGCGGTTCCGCATGTGGGGCTTTCCGTGGCTGTCCTGGGTGACGCTGGCCGGCCTGGTATCGGTGCTGGTGGCGATGGCGTTCCTGCCGGATCAGCGGCCGCCGCTGCTGGCGACGCTGGGGTCGCTGTTCGTGGCGCTGGTGGCCTATGAGGTGCGGCGGCGCTGGGGGCGGGTGCCGGTGTCGCGCACGCCGCTGTACCTGCGTGAGCGCGCTCAGGGTGATGGCCGGGCCGGGGAGGCCGAGCGCTAGGGAGTGGCGGCGCCGGCCGGCGGCCCGTGAGCGGGCGCCGGCGGCGCAGTACCCGGTTCGTGTGTGCGGCCGGCCCCGGGATGCGGGGCCGGCCGTTCTGCTGTGCTCCACTCCCCCGTCCGCTGAGGGGCGGCCGGTGTGTGTCCGAGCGGTTCAGGTCGGGGCGGGCTCGGGGTGGCGGTCCGGTTTCTCGGGGACGGCGCGCTGGGCCAGGTAGGCGCCGGCGATGATGACGGCGGCGCCCAGGCTCTGCACGGGGGTGAGGGCTTCGCCGAGCAGCAGCCAGGCCAGGGCGATGGCGGTGACGACTTCGAGGTAGGCCACCGGTCCGGCGACCGTCGGCGACAGCCGGCGGATGGCGGCGATGCCGGTGGCATAGGCCAGGGCGGTGGTGACGGCGGCCAGCCAGACCACCAGTAGCGCCGCGGGCAGTTCGGCCCCGCCCAGGGTCGCGGAGCCGGCGAGGGCGGGCCAGGGCAGGGTCCAGGGCGCGGCGATCGGGGTGAGGAGCAGTGCTGCGGTGAGGCAGCCGTAGGAGACCAGCGCCATCGGGTCGACGTCGGCGGATGCGGCGTCGGAGAGCAGGAAGTAGGCGGCCTGGCAGGCGGCGGCTCCGAGCGCGAGGGCCAGGCCGGGGCCGTCGAGGCGGATGCCGGCCCAGGCTTCGACGAGGAAGGCCAGGCCGATGAGGGCGAGCAGGACGCCCCAGGCGGCCGAGCGGGGTACCCGGCGGCGCCGCACGAAGCGGACCCAGCCCAGGACGAGGACGGGGCCGAGGAACTCGATGAGCAGGGCGACGCCGACGGGGATGCGGGCGATTGCGGCGAAGTAGAAGCCCTGCACGCCGGCCATCGGGAAGACGCCGTAGGCCAGCAGCAGTGCCGGGTGGGTGCGCAGGGCCCTGCGGTGGCGCACGGCCAGCGGCGCGAGGATGAGGGCGGCCCCGGCCACTCGGAGCCAGGTGACGTGCAGGGGGTCGACGCCGGCGTCCAGCAGCGGCCGGGCGGCCGGTCCGGATCCGCCGAACGCCAGGGCGGAGGCGACGGCGAAGGCCAGTCCGCGCGCGCGGTCGCGCTGCTCAGCCACGGCGCACCGGTCCGCTGGCGAGGGGGATGTCGTGCATGGGCGCGACCTTACCGGGGGCCGCCGCGGCGCGGCGGAGCGGGTCAGCGGCGGTGTGCGGCGGGGCGGAACAGCGTCGCGCCGGGCTTGGGACGCGGCCCGGTCGCAGTGCGCGGTGACGGGGCGCGCGAACCGGGACGGGTGGTGTGCCGCGGTGTGTCTGCCGCGCTGATGCCGACGACGCTGCCCCAGGGCGGGCCGGGGGCGATGGTTGTGCCGGCTGCGGTGGTGCGGCCGGCGACCAGCTTGTCCAGGTGGACCGCGCAGGGGATCCAGAGCAGCTCGGCGATGGAAGTGCGCCCCTTGGCGCGCGGGGCGCCGCGGTCGGGCAGGAAGCCGGTGGCACGCAGGGTTTCGATTTTGCGGAGCGCGTGGCGGGCCCAGTCGGGTGAACCGGGCGGACCGAGCTTCGAGAGGGCTGCGGGCACGGCGGCGGTCTCCGGGGCCGGGCAGCGGCCCTTGCCGCCCGTGGCGAACCCGCTCGGTGCCCGTCCGGCGCGCTTGTCCTCGCTGGTGGGGAGAAGGCGGAGGCCGACGTCAGGGAGCGTGGTGCCCGCCGCAGTGTCCCAGCGCCGCACGTGGGAGAGGTCGGCGGCGAAATCCTGTCCTTGGCGCTGCCGGTACTCCTTGAGGAAGCGCTCCACGGCCGGTTCCCCGTAGGTGTCTCGAATGAGTTCAAGCGCTCCCGGCTGCCACGTGACGACTCCGAGGACGATGCTGTCGACGGGAACCGGGGACATGCGCGTCGTTTGCAGCACCAGGGGGAAGTTGTGCAGGAGCGCCGAGGCGAAGTCGCCGACCGATGTGGGGAGGCGGGCTGCGGGGTCGCGTTCGGCCTCCTGCGCTGTCATCGCGCCCCACGCGCCCATGACCCGTTCTGCGGCGAAGAGCATGTTGAGGAACTGCTGCCGGCCGAACCGCTGCATGTCGGTGAACAGGCTCTGGCCCTCCCCTGCGCCCATGGCCCGCCGGAATTCCATCTGGGCTGCTCTGATCGGATAGTAGGGGTGCTTCGGATTCTCCAGGTGCGGCCCGGACGAGGGCTGGTAGATCTCGAAAAACGCCGAATCGAACATTCCCACGAGGTGTTGCATGTACCTCGTCTGGTCCGACCGGTGAGGGCCTGGGTTCCTCTTGGGGTCGAAAGGGGAATCCGCTCCCGGAACAGTGAGATCTACGCGCTGGTCGAGGCGGACGCGCGGGTCCGAAGGGAAGAGTTCTTCCACAGTGCTGGCAAACACGCGCCAGTAGATCGGCTCGGCAAGGAGGGTGGTGAAGGCATTGTTCACGACCCGGAACCGGTCCGCGTCGCTGAGGCCGTGAGTCAGCTCGGCCAATTGCTCCGACCGCAGCACGTCGCGGACACGCTCGGGCTCATGGCGTGCCGGTTCGAAGGCGTTCCACTCCACGGGGCCCGACATTGAGTACTGCTTCTCCCTTCGGCTCGACCTTCGGGCCGCGGCAGGGAGGTCAGGGCGGGGTGCTGCGCGGCGCAAACGACGTCGGGGGCGGAACGCTACCGCCCGTTCGCGGCGGGAGTGCCGGTGCACGGCGGCGGAAGCGAAGAGCGAAGTGTTTGTTGTCGGGCCCTGTCTGGCCGCGCCACCCCTGGAGGGGCGGCCCCGCCACTGGACCAACTGCCGGGGCCGGCATGGAGCCGGGACCGCGGCTCTGGGTGTCAGTCGGCGAAGAAGCCGCTGAGTAGCGCTGCGAGGCGGCCGGGGGCGTCCTGCTGGACCAGGTGGCCGGCGCCGGGGAGCAGGTGGAGGCGGGCGCCGGGGATGCGGGCGGCCAGTTCGGCGCCGCGTTCGTGCGGGATCCAGGTGTCTTCTTCGCCCCGCACGATCGTGACCGGCAGGTCGAGTTCGCTCAGGCGCTGCTCGGCGGCGTCGGTGTGGCTCTGGTCGGCTTGGGCGATCTGGCGGTAGAACGCGGCCTGGCCCTGCTCGCCAGTCCACGGCTTGATCAGTGCCGCGCGAAGGTCGGGGTGGACTCTGCGGTGGGAGGCGCCGTCGATGTAGGCGCCGACTGCGGCCTCGTGCATCTGCGCCGGCAGTGCGCCCAGGACGTCGGCGTGCTGCTGGACGAGGCGGTAGAAGGGGCTGCCCCAGGGGCGCAGGGCGACCGGGTCGATGAGGGCGAGGCGGCGGAGGGGCGTCCCTTCGAGCAGGGCGGTGCGCAGGGCGAGGGCGCCTCCGATGTCGTGTGCGGCGACGGCGGGCGTGTCCAGTTCCCAGTGCTGCAGGAGTTCGGCGAGGACGCGCTGCTGGGCGGGCAGGGAGACGTCCTGGCCGTCGTACTGGGCGGAGTGGCCGTAGCCCGGCATGTCGTAGAGGTAGACGGTGTGGCGGGCGGCGAGTGCGGCGGCGGTCTCGTGCCACACCAGGGAGGAGAAGGGGGTGCCGTGCAGGAGGACGACTGGGCTGCCGGAGCCGTGCCGGCTCCAGGCGACGTCGCCGTGGGAGGAGCGGAAGTGTTCGCGGGGCGGGGTGCCGAGGCCATCGGTCGTTACCGTCTTCATGTCGATGACGGTAACAAGCTCGGTTACCGCAAGACAACCCAAGGGGGTAACGTCTTCGGTATGGCCTACGACCGACCGCCCGCTCCGGACGACCTGGCGCCGGTGGAGTCCTTCTGCGACTCGGCGCGCTTCCTCTACGGCGAAGACGCCTTCGCCGACCTCCCCGCGGCCCGCTCCTGGCTCCGCCGCCAGGGGCATCGTGCGGCCGCCGAGGCCCTGGACGGCGCGGGACTGGAGCTGCTCACCGAGGTGCGCGAGGCAATCCGCGGACACCTGGAGGGCAGCGCGGCCGCGCGCGGCCGGCTGGGTTCGGCAGCCGCCGAACTGCTCGGCGCCCCGCGCTGGACCCCCGACGGGGCAGTGGACCACCCGGTGTCCGGCGCCGATCCGGTCCGCGCCCTGGCCGGAGCGGTCCTGGCCGCCCTGGCCGCCGCCGAGTTCGCGGGGCGCCGCGGCCGGCTCAAGGCCTGCCGCGCCCCCGAATGCCGCTGGGTCTTCTACGACCGCTCCCCCGCCAACAACGCCAGCTGGTGCAGCATGGACATCTGCGGCGCCCGGAGCAAGATGCGCAGCTACCGCTCCCGCCGCGGCCCCCGCGCCGCGGACCGCTCCGACTGACCCGCCCGGCCCTCTCCCGGCAGCCCTTGCCGCCCGGCAGCACGGGTTTGGCCAACTGGCCAAGGCGCATGGCCAATTGCTAGCGTGGACGCATGGAGGACCCGGAGGCGAAGCCGCCGCGCCAGCAGATCAGCGCCGATCAGCGGCGCGAGCGCCTGCTCGCGGCCGCGCTGCGAGTGATGAAGCGGGACGGAACCGCGGCGGCGACCACGCGCGCCATCTGCGCAGAGGCGGGCATGCCGCACGGAGCCTTCCACTACTGCTTCCGCTCCAAGAGCGAGCTCTATGCGGAGCTGCTCGCCAGCGACATCGATATCGACCTGGACGCCGTGTGGCCGGAGATCTCCCCGGGAGGCGAGGCGCAGGAGAGCATCGGCGCAGTGCTGCTCGCCTACTGGTCCCAGATCGAGACCGACGCCGACGCCCAGCTCGCCCTCTTCGACCTCGGCGGATTCGCACTCCGCGACCCCGGGCTCCGGTCGCTGCCCGGCCGGGAGTACGGGGTCTCCCTGGACACGGCCACGCGCTACATCCGGCGCCTGGAGCGCGAGGCAGGCCTCTCCTTCCAGCGCGACGCGCGCTCCATCGCCCGCCTCACCGTCGCGGCCCTCAACGGTGTCGCCTGGTCCTGGCTGGCCCACCGCGACAGCGCCGCAGCCCGCGCCGACCTCGCCCAGTTCGCGGAGCTCCTCGCCGCCCTGGCGGAGCCCGCGGACAGCGCACCGCAATGACGCCGCCCACCCGCGGCGCCCCAGCTCTCCGACGACGGGACCCGCCATGGCCGCCACCGACCTCCGCCCCTACCGCGAACGCGACGCCGCACACATCAAGCCCATCCTCGACGAGGCCTTCCATATCCACCGCTACATGCGCAAGGAGCACCTGCTCGACAGCGCCCTGGAGGTCTACCTCCGCGAGCGGCTCCTGGCCAGCACCTTCACCCGGGTCGCCGTGCACGGCGACCGCGTAGTCGGCGTGATCATGGGCCGGGTTCCGGGCCATCCGCGCCTTCCCCACGCCGCCCGGAACACCCTGCGGACCTGGCTGCACTCCGCCAGAATCGCGGCCACGGGGTTCGCCGACCTGCCCTCGCTGGCGCAGTACTTCGCCTTCGGCGGCGTCTACCGGAGACTGCGCAGCAGCACCTCCGCCCCGCTGACCGACGAGCTCACACTCTTCGCGGTCGACTCCTCGGCCCGGGGCACGGGCGTGGGCACGGCGCTGTACCAGGCCTACATCCGGCACCTCCGCGAACACGGGCGGACGGATTTCTACCTCTACACCGACTCGCTGTGCACCTACGGCTTCTACGAGAAGCGCGGGATGGCGCGCGCCGCGTCGGAGGAGATGCGGATCCGGCTGGACGGGCGCCCCGAAAACCTCGGCGTCTACCTGTATGCCGGCCAGGCCCGCTAGCGCCTCTGGCCCGTCTCCCGCGGCAGCACGGCATCAGCCGGGAGCGCCGCCGCCGGCCTCGCCGGGCGCACCGTGCGGTGGCTGCAGCGCGAGCCGGTAGCCGCGCTTGACCACGGTCTGGATCAGGGCCGGGCGGCCCAGCGCGGTGCGCAGCCGCGCCACCGCCGTCTCCACGGCGTGGACGTCGGCGTCGGGGCCCAAGGCCGCCAGCAGCTCGGCGCGCGGACGCACCCGGCCCGGGCGGTCCGCCAGCTCGCGCAGCAGCCGCATCAGGGCCGGGCTGAGCGGGCGCAGCGCGCCGTCGACTTCGGCGGCGCTGCCGCGCAGGCGCAGCGTGTGGCCGGCGACGGGCAGCGCCGGCGTGCGGCGGGGCAGCTCCTCGGCGAGGTGGCGCACCAGCGCGCCGATCCGGCCGCGCGGCGGCCACCGCACCGGCACGCCCTCCTCCTGCAGCGGGCCGGCCGTGACCGGGCCGACGCAGGCCGCCAGCGGCCGCTCTCGGCGCAGCGCGGCGAGCAGCGGCCCGTCGGCGCCGGTTGCGCGGGCGTGCTGCAGCAGCCCGGCGGCCGCGGGAGCGCTGGTGAAGGTCAGGGCGTCGATCTCGCCCGCGGCGGCTGCGGCCGTCAGCCGCTCCAGCGGCGCGGTGTCGTGCGGTGCGGTCCAGCGGTAGACGGGCACGCCGACGACGTCGGCGCCGGCCATGCGCAGCGCGGCGCAGAAGTCGGGCAGCGGTTCGCCGTGCAGCTGGACGGCGATGCGCAGCCCCTGCACACCGCGCTGCAGCAGGTAGTCCAGGAGTTCGGCGGAGGCCTCCGAAGGCGGCGACCACTCCTCGGTCAGCCCGGCGGCGCGCAGCGCCCCGGTCGCCTTGGGGCCGCGCGCCAGCATCCGGCCGGCGCGCAGCGCAGCGCGCAGGTCGTCGGCCAGGCCCCACGTCTCGCACGCTTCCAGCCAGCCGCGGAAACCGATACCGGTGGTGGCGACGGTGATGTCGGCGGGCCGGGCGATGAGGGCGCGGGAGGCGTCGGCCAGGGCCCGGTCGTCGCTGAGCGGAACGATGCGCAGCGCCGGCGCGCACACCACGTCGGCCCCCTTGCGGACCAGCATGGCGGCGAGCTCGTCGGCGCGGCGCGCGGCGGTGACGCCCACGGTGTAGCCGGCCAGCGGCGCCGTGCTGCCGGCGGCGGGCGGCGCGGCGGGCCGGGTGGCGGCGCTCATCGGGACTCCTCGGGGCAGGCGGGCGGTGCGGGGTCAGGCTGGACGGGCGCCGACGCTGACCCAGCCGCCGTGCTCGCGGACGGGGTAGGCGGCCAGGAGCACCGCCGGGTCGTCCAGGCTGGCCCCGGTGCGCAGGGAGAAGCGGTGCTTGAGCATCGGGGAGGCGACGGTGGGCTCGCCGGCGCGGTCGCCGACGATACCGCGGGAGAGCACGGCGGCGCCGGTGAAGGGGTCGATGTTGTCGAGGGCGTACAAGGCGCCGTCGTGGGTGCGGAACAGCGCGGCCTGTCCGCCGTCGGGCAGCAGCACGGCCACCCCGCGCTCGGGCTGGAGGCGCTCGGAGGGGCAGGCCGGCACCCATGCGGTGCCGGCGGGGCGCACTGCGGGGGCGGGTGCGGTGGGTGCGATGGTCACGGCGGGTCCTTTCTCGGTGGGGCGGGGCCGCACTGCGGCGGGAGCCGCGGCCGGGTTCAGCTGCGGGCGGCCAGCGGCATGCCCAGGTCCACCGGTGCGGCGGGGGCGGGCTGGTCGCGCACGGTGGTGAAGGAGACGGTCGGATCGGGCGCTTCGGGCGCATTGGCGAAGGACACGAAGCGGGCCAGCGTGCCGGGGTCCTCCAGCACGCCGCGCCACTCGTCCCGGTAGCCGGCGGCGTGGGCGTCCATGTCGGCCTCCAGGTCGGCGGCGATGCCCAGGGCGTCGTCGACGACGACGGCGCGCACGTGGTCCAGGCCGCCCTCGATCGACTCCAGCCAGGCCGCGGTGCGCTGCAGCCGGTCGGCGGTGCGGATGTAGTACATGAGGAACCGGTCGATGCACGCGGTGAGCGCGGCGTCGTCCAGGTCGGCGGCGAGCAGCCGGGCGTGGCGCGGGGTGAAGCCGCCGTTGCCGCCGACGTAGAGGTTCCAGCCCGTGTCGGTGGCGATCACGCCGACGTCCTTGCTGCGCGCCTCGGCGCATTCGCGGGCGCACCCCGATACGGCGGCCTTGATCTTGTGCGGTGCGCGCAGGCCGCGGTAGCGCAGCTCCAGGCCGATGGCCATGGTGACCGAGTCCTGTACGCCGTAGCGGCACCACGTGGTGCCGACGCAGGATTTCACGGTGCGCAGCGACTTGCCGTAGGCGTGGCCGGATTCGAAGCCGGCCTCGACCAGGCGCGCCCAGATGGCGGGCAGCTGCTCCACCCGGGCGCCGAGCAGGTCGATGCGCTGGCCGCCGGTGATCTTGGTGGCGAGGCCGAAGTCGCGGGCGACCTCGCCGATGGTGATGAGCCGCTGCGGGGTGATCTCGCCGCCGGGGATGCGCGGCACCACCGAGTAGGTGCCGTTGCGCTGGATGTTGGCGAGGAAGTGGTCGTTGGTGTCCTGCAGGGCGGCCTGCTCGCCGGCCAGGATGTGGCCGCCGCCCAGCGAGGCGAGGATGGAGGCCACGGCCGGCTTGCACACGTCGCAGCCGCGGCCGGTGCCGTGGGCGGCGATCAGCTCGGAGAAGGTGGTGATGGCGCTGGTGCGCACGATCTCCATGAGTGCGGCGCGGGAGTGGGCGAAGTGCTCGCACAGGGCGCTGGACTGCTCCACGCCGGCCTCGGCCAGCAGGGTTTTCAGCATCGGCACGCACGAGCCGCAGCTGGTGCCGGCGCCGGTGGCGCCCTTGAGGGCGGCCACGTCGTCGGCGCCGCCGCTGATGGCCGAGCACAGCGCTCCCTTGGTGACGGCGTTGCAGGAGCAGACCTGGGCGTCGTCGGGCAGCGCGCCGGCGCCGGCCGGGTCGCCGTCGGGGGCGATGAGCGCCAGCGGGTCTGCGGGCAGCGTCCGCCCGGCCAGGGGGCGCAGGGCGGCGTAGCGGGAGGCGTCGCCGACCAGGATCCCGCCCAGCAGGGTGGTGGCGTCGTCGGAGACGACGAGCTTGGCGTAGCGCTGGGCTGCGGCGTCGTTGACGGTGACGTCGAGGGCGCCGGCGGTGCGGCCCTGGGCGTCGCCGAAGCTGGCCACGTCCACGCCGAGCAGTTTGAGCTTGGTGGCGCTGTCGGCGCCGGTGAAGGACGCGCTGCCGCCGGCGATCCGGTCGGCTGCGGTGTCGGCCATGGCGGTGGCGGGCGCGAGCAGGCCGTAGACGGTGCCGTCGTGGCTGGCGCATTCGCCGATGGCGTAGATGGCGGGGTCGCTGGTGCGGCAGGCGCCGTCGACGGCTGCGCCGCCGCGCGGACCCAGTTCGAGGCCGGCGTCGCGGGCGAGTTCGTCGCGGGGGCGGATGCCGGCGGAGAACACCACGAGGTCGGCGGCGAGTTCGGCGCCGTCCATGGCCAGCGCGCGGACGCGGCCGCCGGCGCCGGCCAGGACCGCGGTGGTGTCGGCGCCGGTGTGCACGGTGACGCCGAGGTCGCCGACCATGCGGGCCAGCAGCGCGGCGGCGCCCTGGTCGAGCTGGGCGGGCATGAGGTGCGGGGCGCGTTCGACGACGTGGGTGTCCAGGCCCAGCAGGCGCAGCGCGTTGGCGGTTTCCAGGCCGAGCAGGCCGCCGCCGATGACGGCGCCGGTCGTGGCCGAGCGGGCGGAGGCGGTGATGGCGTGCAGGTCGCCGATGGTGCGGTAGGGGTGGCAGCCGGTCAGGTCGGCTCCTGCCAGCGGTGGGATGAACGGCGCCGATCCGGTGGCCAGGACGAGCGCGTCGTAGGCCACGATGTCCCCGGTGGAGGTGGTGACGGTGCGCGCGGCGCGGTCGATGCGCACCGCCCGCTCGCCGGTGCGCACCTGGGCGCGGCCGGACTGGTCGCCCAGCGCCAGGGCGCCCTCCGATGCGCCGTCGAAGAACGACGACAGAGCGACCCGGTCGTAGGCCGGGCGGGGCTCCTCGCCCAGGACCGTGACGGCCCAGCGCCCGGCGGTGTCGGCGGCCGACAGCGTCTCGATGAGGCGGTGGGCGGCCATGCCGTAGCCGAGGACGACGAGTCGTGCCATGGTGCGGGGTTCCCCCTCCGGTACGGCCGTGCGGCGCCCGGTTGGTGCGCTCGCCCTCCAGGTAAGCCGCACCGGGTTTCGCCCGCGTCAGCCGCCGATGACCCCCGCGTTTCGTTGTGCTGTCACTGCTGGTCGGGGCAGGGTGATCCGCGGGGCGGCCGAGCGGCGCTGATTCGGGCTCCTACAAAACCTGGTCGCTGGAAAAGAAAAGCGCGTGGATCTTCAGAGAAAGCCGCGCACCCGAACAGGCGTCCGAATACTGGTTCCCGTGAGCGCTTGGAGGCATCATGTCTGTCATGAGTATCGGGAAGTCGGCGCAGCCCGACCGTCCTCTGACCGTCGAGGACCTTCAGCGCATGCCCGACGACGGCCGGCGCTACGAGCTCGTCGACGGGAGGCTTGACGTGTCTCCCTCACCGGGTTCGCTGCACACCATCGCCGAGTACCGGATCACCCATCACCTTGGCAACGTTGCCCCCTCAGACCTGGTGGTTACAGGCCCGGTGGGGATCGATTTCAACGCGCAGAAGACCCACCACCGCATCCCCGACGGAGCTGTCTTTCACGGTAAGGACTTCCAGAAGCCTCGATTCACCCGCCCACCGCTGCTTGCGATCGAGGTGCTCTCCCCGGAGAGTGTGCTGCGCGACACCAACACGAAGCGGGACGAGTACGCGGCCTTTGGGATCGAGTCCTACTGGATAGTCACCCCTGACGAGGAGAATCCTTCGATATTCGAGCTGCGGCTGGACGGCGGAACCTACCGCGAAGCGGCAAAAGTGCTCGGCAATGAGGTATTCCGCACCGAAGCGCCCTTCCCGGTGTCGGTGGTCCCCCGCTGGCTGGTGGACATGGAGGCAGACGCCGACTGGCGCGAGCACATCGCCGGCGCCTGACCCGCGCGCGCCGCCGCGCCTGCGGTCACCTCCGGCCCGCCACCGGGATCTCCTCGTTGAGGACGCGGTCGAGGGCGGCCGCGCCCGCAGGCCCCCAGGCCGGTTTTCCGCCGGGCAGGCCGAGGTCGCCGTTGCGGCCCATCAGCAGGAGGAAGAGGCTCTTCAGGGCGGCCAGGCCGCGGGCGCGGCGGATCGCCGCCGCATCGGCCCGGCCGTAGGCGTCGAAGAAGGGGGCGGCGGCCCCGGCGGGCAGGACGACCCACGCGGCCGCGAGGTCCCAGGCCGGGTCGCCGGCGAGCAGGTCGCCGAAGTCGATGACCCCCGAAAGTGTCCCCTGCACGCCCACAGCGTTGGCGGGGTGCAGGTCGCCGTGCACCCACAGCGGCGGGCCCCGCCACGCCGGTGCTGCGGCGGCGTCGTCCCACACGGCGCGGACGCGGCCGGCGAGGTGCTCGGGGACGGCCTGGCGGAAGAAGTGGTCGAAGCCCTCGGCGTAGTCCCGCGGGTGGCCGCCGCGGTCGTCACTGACCGGCGCGTCCGCGGGCGCCGGCGTGTGGAGCGCGGTGAGGAAGCCGGCCAGTGCCTGGGCCGCGTGGCGGCCGCGGCGGAGCGGGGCGGAGTCCAGCGGGACGCCGGGGACCCAGGTCATCACGGTCCAGGACTGAGGGAAGCGCTGCGAAGGCTGTCCGATCCGCACCGGCTCGGGCACCGCGAGCGGCAGGCGCGGGGCGAGGAGCGGGAGCCACCGGTGCTCCTTGCGCAGCAGCGCGGGAGCCTCAGGGGTGCGCGGCATCCGCACGGCCAGGTGCTCCCCCAGCCGCCACATCTGGTTGCCCCACCCGCCCGCCACGGCGCGCAGGGGCAGGTCCGCGAGGTCGGGGTGCTGGTTCCGCAGCAGGTCGCGGACCAGGTCGGCGGTGATCTCGGGGCCGCTCATGCGAGGCCACGCTACCGGGGCGCGGGCGCGGTCCGGCCACGCCGATGCCCGCACCGGGCCGTCGGACCGCCCAGCGCGCGCCGGGACTCGGGCAGCCGGGCCGCGCGCCGAGGGCCGAACGGGCGGTCCCGGGCGGGGTGCGGGAGCAGCTCGGCGGGCCGCCCTGCAGCCCCAGTCGGGTGCCGGAGCGGATAGCGGCCGCGAGGTGAGCGCTGCGTCCTCGCCTCCCCTCGGGGCCGACCGCGACCCGCCGGTGCCGGGCCCGGGCCCCGCACCGTGGCCGCGCTGCGCCGCACCAGCCCGCAACGGGCCGCGCGCGGGCACCTTCCCCGCCTTCGCCAGACGCGCCCTGCACCGGGCCGCTCGCGAACCCGCCGGGTGAGGCGGCCGCCGAGTGACCGGCCCCCCGGCGGACCGCGGCTACCGGGCGGCCTGCCGCCCGGCTTTCGGGGCCTCCAATCCGGCCAGCAGGGCGTCGACATCGCGGATGCAGCCGCCGCAGCCGGTGGTGGCGCGGGTAACCTCAGCGACCGCGGTTCGGGTGCGCGCGCCGTCCAGCCACGCCGCCTCGATCCCCTCGCGGGTGACCCCGTTGCACCGGCACACCGGCAGGTCCTCCCCCGTCTCGCCGCCGTCCGGCACGGCCGCGGGAAGCCCCTGCAGCAGTGCCAGCCGGTCCTCCGGCACCGCCGCACCGGACTCGAAGAGCCGCGCGACCTCCGGGGCGGCGTCGGGGAAGCCGAGCAGCACCGCGCCGCTGATGCGCCCGCCCCGCACGTCCAGGCGCGCATACCGGCCGCGCCGCGGATCGCTCACCGTGACCGTGTCCGCCCCTGCTGCGCCGCCCTCCGGTCCGGGCGGGGCGCCGTCGGAGCCGGGGTCGCCCATCGCCATCAGGTCGATGCCGGTGGCCTTGAGCCGGGTCAGCGGCCGCGCGCCGGTGTAGCGGGCGGCCGGGTCGGCGCCGGTGAGCAGGTCGGCCAGCACGCCCGCCTGGGTGTAGGCGGGCTGGACCAGGCCGGCGCCGCCGCCGGGATGGCGGGCGCAGTCGCCGATGGCGTGGATACGCGGATCGCTGGTGGCGAGCCGGTCGTCGACGACCACGCCGCCGTCCACCGCCAGGCCCGCCTGCTCGGCCAGCTCCACCGCAGGGCGCACGCCCGCAGTGACCACCAGCGCGTCGCCGGCCAGCACCCGGCCGTCGTCCAGCTCCAGGCCGGTGCCCGGGATCCAGCGCGCCGCCACCCGCCAGGAGTGCACCGCCACGCCCAGGCGGGCGTAGGCGCCCGCCAGCACATCGGCGCCGGCCCGGTCGAGCTGGCGGCGCATGATCCAGGGCGAGGACTCCACCACCGCCGCCCGCACCCCGGCCGCGGCCAGTGCGCGGGCCGCCTCCAGCCCGAGCACGCCCCCGCCGAGCACCACGGCCGGTGCGCCGGCCCGCACCAGTGCCTGCAGCCGGGCGGCATCGGCCAGGGTGCGCAGGGCGGCGACGCCGGCGCCGGGGCCGCCGTCGGCGGCGCGCACCCCGGGCAGCGGCGGCAGCGCGGCGCGGGCTCCGGTGGCCAGCACGAGGTCGTCGTAGTCGAGGTGGCCGCCGTCGTCGAGGACCACCCGGCGCGCCGCAGGTTCGAGCGCCACCGCGGTGGTGCCGGTGCGCCAGGAGGCGGCACCCGCAGCGGGCCGGGGCAGGGCGATGCCGTCCGCGCGGTAGGCGCCTTCGAGGACGCCGGGCAGCAGCACCCGGTTGTAGGCGGGGCCGGGTTCGGCGCCGACGATGCTCAGCTGCACGCGCCGCCCCTCCGGGTCGCGGCGGGCGGCCTCCTCGGCGAAGCGGGCGCCGGCCATGCCGTTGCCGACGACGGCGATGCGGCGCGGGGCGCTGGATGTCATCGCGCACCTCCGGGGGCAGCGGCAGCGGTGCCGGGCGGCGGCGCGGCTTCGGCGCGCACGGCGGCGGCTTTGAACTCCGGCATCCGGCTGACGGGATCCAGGGCGGCGTTGGTGAGGTCGTTGGCGGTCTGGGCGCCGCCGTAGTGGAAGGGGACGAAGACGGTGCCGCGGCGGATGCGGGGGCTGCACCGCAGTCGGGCGAGCATCGTGCCGCGGCGGGAGGACAGCCGCACCCACCCCGGCGCCGAAAGGCCGGCCGCGGCCGCGGTGTCGGGGTGGATCTCGGCCCAGGCGTGCGGTTCGGCGGCGGCGAGCTCGGCGATGCGGCGGGTCTGGGCGCCGGACTGGTAGTGGCCCATGGTGCGGCCCGTGGTGAGCTGCAGCGGGTAGTCGGCGTCGGGCTCCTCGGCCGGCGGCCGGTGGGCGGCGGCGGTGAAGCGGGCGCGCCCGTCGGCGTGTGCGAAGCGGTCCAGGAACATGCGCGGCGTCCCCGGTGCCGGACCGCCCTGCGCGGCCCCGCCGGCACTCCGGCGCAGCAGCGGCCAGTACAGGGCCGCGCCGGCCTCCAGGCGGGAGCGGTCGGCCCCGGAGTAGTCGGCAGCGCCGCCCGAGGTGGCCGCGCGCACCTCCTCCCACACCCGGCCCGCGTCGTCGGGGAACTCCGCGGCGCTGCGGCCGAGCCGCTGCGCCAGCCCGGACAGGACCTGCAGGTCGGTGCGGACCCCGGCAGGCGGGTCGGCGGCCTTGCGGCGCAGCAGCAGCCGGCCTTCCAGGTTGGTCAGGGTGCCCTCCTCCTCGGCCCACTGGGCCACCGGCAGCACCACGTCGGCCATCGCCGCGGTCTCGGAGAGCACGAAATCGGCGGCGACCAGCAGCTCGGTGGCCGCCAGCCGGGCGCGCACCCGGGCCGCGTCCGGCGCCGACACCGCCGGGTTGGAGCCGAACACCAGCAGCGCCCGCGGGCCGCCGGCGCGCCCCAGGGAGTCCAGCAGCTCGAACGCGCTCACCCCCGGCTGCGGCAGCGCATCGGCGTCCACGCCCCACACCGCGGCCACCGCGGCGCGCGCTGCGGGGTCGGCCAGCGGCCGGGAGCCGGGCAGCTGGTCGGCCTTCTGGCCCAGTTCGCGGCCGCCCTGGCCGTTGCCCTGCCCGGTGAGGCAGCCGTAGCCCGAACCGCGCCGGCCCGGCAGCCCCAGGGCCAGTGCCAGGTTGATCCAGGCCGAGGCGGTGTCGGTGCCGTTGGCGTGCTGCTCGGTGCCGCGACCGGTGAGCACGTAGGCGCCCGCGCCGGCCGCGGCCTCGCCCAGCAGCCGCGCCGCCCGGACCATGCGGTGCACCGGCACTCCGGTGGCCTGCTCGGTGCGCTCGGGCCACCACGCCACCGCCTCCTGCCACGCGCGCTCGAAGCCGCTGGTGCGCTCGGCGATGAACGCCTCGTCCAGCAGCCCTTCGCGGCGCGCGCAGTGCAGCAGGCCCAGTGCGAGTGCGGTGTCGCTGCCCGGGCGCGGTGCCAGGTGCAGGCCGCCGCGCTGGAGCGCGGCCTGGGCGGTGGCGCTCTCCCGCGGGTCGGCCACGATCAGCTGCGGCGCCGACAGGTGCCCCATCAGCGGCGGCATCGTCTCGGCCGGGTTGGCGCCGGCCAGCAGCACCGCCCCCGCGCCGGCCAGGTCAGCGACCGGGAACGGCAGGCCCCGGTCCAGGCCGAACGCTCGGCTGCCCGCGGCCGCCGCCGAGGACATGCAGAAGCGCCCGTTGTAGTCGATGCGCGAGGTGCCCAGCGCCAGCCGCGCGAACTTGCCGAGCAGGTAGGCCTTCTCGTTGGTCAGCGAACCCGACCCGAACACCGCTGCGGCGTCGGCGCCGTGGGCCCGCTGCAGCGCGCGCAGCCGGCCGGCCACCGCGTCCAGCGCGGTGTCCCAGTCCACCGGCTCCAGCGGCGCGCCGCGCCGGGCCCGCATCAGCGGCGACGTGAGCCGGCCGGGGTGGGTGAGCAGCGCGCCGGCCGTCCATCCTTTGCGGCACAGTCCGCCCCGGTTGACGTCGGAGTCGGCCGGCCGTGTCGCCCAGCCGCCGGCCTCCCCGGCGGCGGGCTCGACGTGCATGGCGCACTGCAGCGCGCAGTAGGGGCAGTGGGTGCGGGTCACGGCGTGCCCGCCGCCGCTCCGGCGCGCGCGGCGGCCGCCGCGCGCGGGCGGCGCAGGTAGACGGCCCACGTCACCGCCGCGCACACCAGGTAGAACGCCAGGAACGCCGCGTAGGCGGGTGCCGCGCCGCCGGTCGCCTCGAACGACTGGCGGAACACCAGGTTGATCGCGACCCCGCCTAGCGCGCCGACCGCGCCGACCAGCCCGAGCACCGCGCCCGAGACCCGCCGGAAGTGGGCTGCGGCAGTCTCCCGGTCCCCCTCGGCGGAGGCCGCACGGGCGGCATAGATCGCCGGGATCATCTTGTAGGTGGAGCCGTTGCCCACCCCGGTGAGCACGAACAGCACCACGAACGCCGCGGTGAACACGGCCAGCGACCCCACCGCCGAGGCGGCCAGGACCAGCCCGGTGCCGGCGGCCATCGCGGCAAACGTCCACAGCGTGACGCGGCCGCCGCCGCACCGGTCGGCGAGCCAGCCGCCCACCGGGCGGATCAGCGACCCGATCAGCGGGCCGATGAAGGTGACCGCGGCAGCCTCCAGCGGGGTGCGGTCGAACTGGTTCTGCAGCAGCAGCCCGAACGCGAAGGAGAACCCGATGAAGGAGCCGAACGTGCCGACGTAGAGCAGCGCCATGATCCAGAAGTCGCGGTCGCGCACCGCGGCCAGCTGAGCGCCCGCATCCGTGCGCGCCGACGCCAGGTTGTCCATCCGCGCCCAGGACACCGCGGCCGCGGCCAGCAGCAGCGGGATGTAGAGGGCCGCCAGCAGCCAGCCGCCGCCCAGGCCGACCGCGGCGATCACCGCCAGGCCCGCCAGCTGCACCACCGGCACCCCGATGTTGCCGCCGCCGGCGTTGAGGCCCAGCGCCAGGCCCTTCTCCCGCTCGGGGAAGAAGAAGTTGATGTTGGCCATGGACGAGGAGAAGTTGCCGCCGCCCAGGCCCGCGGTCGCCGCCAGCAGCAGGAACACCCAGAACGGGGTGTCGGGGCGCTGCATCAGCACCATCGCCAGGCCGGTGGGCGCCAGCAGCGCCAGCACCGACACCGCCGTCCAGTTGCGCCCGCCCAGCAGCGGCACGGCCAGCGTGTAGGGCACCCGCAGCACCGCACCCACCAGCGTCACCATCGACACCAGCAGGAACTTCTGGCCGGCCGAGAAGCCGAACCCGGTCTCGGGCACCATGAACAGCGTCAGCACCGACCAGATCGACCACACCGAGAAGCCGAGGTGCTCGGCGAACACCGACGCCCACAGGTTGCGCCGCGCAACCGAGCGGCCCGTCGCCTCCCAGGCGCCGCGGTCTTCGGGATCCCAGTGATCGATCCAGCGCCCGCGCCGGGGGGTGGCAGGGTTTGCAGTCACGGCAGCGCCCTTTCCGATGGATAGCGCGAAACGCCGCTCAGCGTAGGGAACCGCCGTTACCGCCGCGGTTCGGCGCGTAACACCGCGGCGACAAGCCCTTCACCGGACCGCGGAGCCGGCGGTGAAGCCGCCGGCTCCGCGGCCGGGGCCCCGGCGCCGGGTCGCGGCGGGGCCCCCGCATTGCCAGGATGGGCGCCATGTTCGATCCCGACGCCCCCGCCGACCGCTCGCCGAGCCGGCGCGACACCATCGTGGACACGCTGCGCACCTCCTTCGCCGACCTCATGGCCGACGCCCCCGACGCCTTCCGCACCCGCTTCCGCACCATGGCCGCCGACCCCTTCGCGTTCTACCGCGGCAGCGCCCCGCTGTTCTACGCCGACGTCGCCCCCATGGAGGACCCCTGGGCCGACGACCGCACCTCCCGCACCTGGATCCAGGGCGACCTGCACGCCGAGAACTTCGGCACCTACATGGACTCCACCGGCCGCCTCGTCTTCGACGTCAACGACTTCGACGAGGCCTACCTGGGCCACTTCACCTGGGACGTGCTGCGGCTGTGCGCCAGCGTCGCCCTGCTGGGCTGGCAGAAGGCGCTGTCCGACGACGACATCGGCGCGCTCGTCCCGCACTACGCCGGCGCCTACACCGCCCAGGTGCACACCTTCGCCGAGCACGGCGGCGACGACGCGTTCTCGCTCAAGACCGACAGCACCGCCGGCACCGTGCACGAGGTCCTGCAGCGGGCCCGGCTCAACAGCCGCTTCGAGATGCTGGCCGCGATGACCGAGCGTGACGGCTTCGAGCGCCGCTTCCGGCCCGGCCCGCGCGCCCGCCGCCTCGGCGAGCAGGAGCACGCCGAGGTCACCGCAGCTTTCGACGCCTACGTCAGCACCATTCCGGCCGACAAGCGCTTCGCCCCGCTGCACTACCGCATCAAGGACCTGGTCGGCTCGGCCGGATTCGGCATCGGCTCGGCCGGCCTGCCCGCCTACACCGCCCTCATCGAGGGCACCTCCGAGGCGTGGGACAACGACCGGGTGCTCTCCATCAAGCAGGGCAACGTCGCCGCGCCCTCGCGGGTGGTCACCGACCGCCGCATCATGGACCACTTCCTGCACCACGGCCACCGCACCGCCGTCTCCCAGCGCGCCCTGCAGGCCCACGCCGACCCGCTGCTGGGCCACACCGAGATCGGCGGCCGCGGCTTCGTCGTCAGCGAGGTCTCCCCCTACACCGAAGACCTCGACTGGAGCGGCCTGACCGAACCCGACCAGATCGGCCCCGTCCTCGCCGACCTGGGCCGTGCCACCGCCAAGGCCCACTGCGTCTCCGACGCCGATGCCGACGCCACGCTCGTCCCCGGACAGACCGAAGACGCCATCGCCGCCGTCCTCGCCGGCCGCGAGACCGCCTTCACCGGCTGGTGCACCCGCTTCGCCCACGCCTACGCCGCCCAGGCCCGCGCCGACCACGCCCTGTTCGTCGACGCCTTCCGCAACAACGCCTTCCCCGAAGTGCGGTCGGTGGCGAAGAGCTGAGCGGGCCCGCTACCCGGCGGGCGGTTCAGCGCCCTCATAGCCCAGGGCGCGCGAGAGCTCACCCGTCTCCGCCAGCAGCGGGCCGGCCATCTCCTCGGCGTGCGGGCCGAAGCGGTCGACCGGCCCGCACACCGACACGACGGCCTCGGGCTGGCCGCGGTGGTTGAGGACGGGCGCGGCGATGCTGGCGGCGCCGGCGAGGCGCTCGCCGAAGCTGACCGCGTAGCCGCGGTCGCGGATGGCGTCGAGGTCGCGGCGCAGCGCCGCCGGGTCGGTGACGGTGATGCCGGTCAGGGCGTTCAGCGGTCCGGCGTTGAGGTACTTCTCCCGGTCCCCGGCCTCCAGGAAGGCCAGCAGCGCTTTGGAGGAGCCCCCGGCGTGCAGCGGGACCGGACTGCCCAGCTCCACCGACATGCGCACCTCGCGGGCGGCGGGCACCTGGTCGATGTAGACCCGGGTCCACCCGCTGCGCAGCGAGACCGTGACGGTCTCACCGGAGCGGGCGGACAGCTCCCGCATGCGGGGCAGCGCGAGCTGGCGGACGTCGACGTTGGCGAGGTAGGCCATGCCCAGGCGCAGCGAGCCCGCGGCCAGCCGGTAGCGGTGGGTCTCGCCGTCACAGGTGAGCAGCCCCTTCCCGGCCAGGGTGGTGAGCAGCCGGTGCACCACCGGTTTGGCCAGGTCGAGCTGGAGGGCGATCTCGGTGACGCCGAGGTCGCGGCGGCCGCAGCGGGCGAAGGCGGCCAGGACGTCGCAGGCCCGCTCCACGGTGGCCAGGGTGGCCCGCGAGTGGTCAGCGGCCATGGCACCGCCCCTGCTGCGGCGGGCGGGACCGGGGACTCTGCTGCGGTCTCACAGGTTCACCGCGACCTTTCCGGTGCGCGACTCGAGGCGCTCCTGCCACAGGACGAAGAGGAACGTTCCCAGGAACGCGGTGAAGACGACCAGCGAGATCACGCCCAGCACCTGGTCGGACTGCTGGAGCGTGGTGTAGTGCAGCAGCCGCGCGCCCAGGCCGTGGTAGGAGGCGAACATCTCCGCCAGCAGCAGGCCCAGGAAGCACAGGCTGAAGCCCAGCCGCAGCGCCACCACCACCTGGGGGCGCAGCGCGGGCAGGTAGACCTGCAGGATCTTCTGCCGCCGGGTGAGCCGGAGCGAGCGGGCCACCTTGGTGTAGACGCCGGGCAGGGTCCGCCCCGCCTCCACGCAGATGATGATGATCGGCAGGATGCCGTGCAGCACGGCGAAGGCGATGCGCCCCTGCAGGGTGAGGCCGAACACCAGCAGGAAGACGGGGTAGAGCGTGACCTTGGGGATGGAGTAGGCCACGAGCAGCAGCGGATTGAGGGCGCGGGTCCAGTAGTCGCTCATACCGATCGCCAGCCCGGCCGCGGTGCCGAACAGGGCGGCGATGGCGAACGACAGCAGCAGGGCGCCCAGCGTGGTGGAGATGTCGGAGGCCCAGGCGCCCAGGTTGGCGGCGAGGGCCGCGCCGGCGTGCGCCGGAGAGGCCACCGCCCGCTCGCCCACCGCCAGGTGGAGCAGCTGCCAGGAGCCGATCAGGACCAGGACCACGGCGATGCGGCTCGCCATGCGGACCCGGGGGTCACCGGCCGGGGATCGCGTCATGTGCGCAGCCTGCCTTCCACGTAGCGCAGCGCCGTGGTGATCGCGATGGCGAAGGCCAGGATCAGCAGGATCGACGCGTACATGCCGTCCAGGTCGAAGTTGTTGTACTGGTAGGAGACGTTGAAGCCGATCCCCTGCGCGGACAGGATGAACTGCGTGGCGATCACCCCGATGATGGAGTAGACCGCCGCCAGGCGCAGCCCGGTGAAGATCTGCGGCCACGCGGCCGGGAAGAGCACGTACACCAGCATCCGGCGCGCGGACAGCCGGTAGGCGCGGCCGACCTTGACGAGGCTGCTGCGCGTCTGGCGGAAGCCCAGCGCGGTGTTGAGCACCACCGCGGGGACCGCCGACAGCGCGGCGGCGAGGATCACGGCGGCGCTGCCCATGCCCAGGACGCTGATGAAGACCGGATAGAGCACGAAGGACGGGATCGCGTACAGCAGCAGCAGGTAGGGCTGCACGGCGTGGTGGAGCAGGTCGGAGCGCCACAGCAGGACGCCGAAGGCGATTCCGGCGGCGGTGGACAGCGCGAAGGCTCCGGTGACCTGCGCGAGCGTGGGCACGAGGTGGAGCGCGCGGAACTCCGGGTCGGCGAGGTCGGCGCTGAGCCGCAGCACGATGTCGGTGAGCGGTACGAAGGTGAACGGGTCGAGCAGCTGCAGGCGGGTGGCCGCCTCGTAGCCGGCGACCAGGGCGACGACGATCACGGTGCGGGTGAGTGCGGCAGGCATGGGGCCACCCGCCTCACTGCCGGGCGGGCGGCTGGCCCGCGTCGACCAGGGACGCCTCTTCGAGGCAGGACCACAACTGCTGGGTGATGGCGGCGAACTCCGGCGTGAGCAGCGCCGAGGCACCGCGGGGGCTGGGAAGCGGGCTCTCGACCACCGCCTTGATGCGGCCGGGGCGCGCCGACAGGACCACGACCCGGTCCGACAGCAGCGCCGCCTCCTGGATGCTGTGGGTCACCAGCAGCACGGTGGCGCCGGTGCGCGCCGCGATGCCGCGCAGCTCACCGCCGATGATCAGCCGGGTCTGCTCGTCGAGTGCGCCGAAGGGCTCGTCCATCACCACGATGGAGGGCTCGGTGACCAGCGTGCGGGCGATGGCCACCCGCTGGCGCATACCGCCGGAGAGCTGGTGGGGATAGGCGTCCTCGAAGCCGTCCAGCCCCACCACCGCGATCATCCGGCGGGCGCGCTCGGCACGCTCGGCGCGGGCCACGCCGCCCATCTGCAGGCCGAACTCCACGTTCTCGCGCACGGTGCGCCACGGGAACGTCGACTCCTCCTGGAAGACGACGCCGATCTCGGAGCGGGGCCCGGCCACCGGGCTGCCGCCGACGCGGACCGTGCCGCTGGTGGGTGCGCGCAGCCCGGCCAGGATCTCCAGTAGCGTGGTCTTGCCGCAGCCGCTGGGCCCCACCACCGCGAGAAACTCGCCCTCGGCGACGTGCAGGGAGAGCCGGTCCAGGGCCGCGACAGCGGTGCCGCCGCCGTCGTAGTGCTTGGTCAGGTCCTCGACGACCATGATCGGTTCCATGTTCCTCCGCCTGCCGGTGTGTGGGGGGTCAGCCGCCTGAGTCGAGTCGGGAGGGGTCGATGCGCAGCTCCTCGGGGAGCTGCTCCTGATGCAGCAGCCCGTCCCACTCGATCTGCTCGTCGGCGGGCAGCGTGCCGGACAGCCGCATGCCGCGCACCGCCTGGTTGGTGCCCTCGGGGTCGAGGCCGGTGCTCCAGAACTCCTCCTCGGCCAGGCGCTCGACCGAGGAGACCGACGCCTCGGTGTCGACCTCGGCATACTCCGCGAACAGCCGGCCGGCCTCCTCGGGGTTGGCGCCGATCCACTCCACGGCGGCGGCGTGGGCGGCGAGGAAGCGCTCGACGAGGCCGGGGTTGTCCTCCACGAGCTGCGGCGAGGTCACCAGGACGCTCTGCTGGAACTCGGGGAGGTAGTCGGAGATCCCGAAGACCGGCGACCACTGCCCGCCCTCGATGGTGTAGAGGGGTTCGGCCAGGTTAGTGGCGTCCACCTCGCCCTGCTCCAGCATGACCATGCCCTCTTCGGGGCCGCCGGTGTGCACCACCTCGACCTCGCCGGTCAGGCCGCGCTCCTCCAGGATCACCTGCAGGGCGGTCTCGGTGGAGGAGCCGGGGTTGGTGACGCCGACGCGGTGGCCCTTCAGGTCCTCGATGGCGGCGAAGTCCTCACCGGGCCCGGCGACGTAGAAGGTGCTGCCGAACGTGCGCACCGAGCCGCCGACGATGTGCAGCGGAGCGCCGGTCTGGAAGGACTGGACCGCGGCGGCGGTGCCCACGTCGCCGAAGGCGAGGTCGCCGGAGAGGACGTTGCGCACCGTTGTTCCGCCGCCGTCGCCGGGGATGATCTCGCCGATCTCGATGTTCTCCGCGGCGAAGAAGCCCTCTTCGATCGCGACCTTGTAGGGCAGGCCGTAGTAGCCGCTGGGGTAGTGGGTGACGGTGATGTCGAACCGGTCGGGCTCGCCGTCGGCCGATTCGACGGGCCCCGACGCGCCGCACCCGGACAGCAGGAGTGCGGCCGTCAGGCCGAGGGCGCACGGCCGTGCGCCTGCGCGGAGCTGGTCCTTCGGCATGGCTGGCGTTTCCTTCGCTGGGGGGCTGCTGCTAGGCGTAGCGGGCCTGGAGGGCATCCCAGTCCTCCGAGCCGAACCGGCGGAAGCGCTCGGTGAGCGGCGGCGTGCCGGCCGGGGTCCCGTCCTGCTTCCACATGTCGGCCAGGGCGCGGTCGCAGGCCGACAGGGCTGCGGAGACGGTGATGCCGGGCACGATGCACAGGGCGTAGCCGTGTGCGGCGGCCTCGGCGAACGGGGTAGCCGGCGTCTTCCCGCCGGCCACCGAGTTGAGCAGGCAGGGGCCGCCGACGCGCCCCGGGATTGCGGCGACCTCCTCGGGCGTCTGGGGCGCCTCGACGAAGGCGATGTCGGCGCCGGCGTCCAGGGCGAGCCGGGCCCGCTCGACGGCCTCGTCGAAGCCGAGGACGGCACGCGCATCGGTGCGGGCGATGATGACGAAGTCGGGGTCGGAGCGCTCGCCGACCGCGGCGCGGATCTTGGCCAGGTAGGCGTCCCGGCCGATGACGCGCTTGCCGTCGAGGTGGCCGCAGCGCTTGGGGTACTCCTGGTCCTCCAGGTGGATCCCCGCCACCCCGCGCCGCTCATACTCGGCGACGGTGCGGATCACGTTGAGCTCGTTGCCGTAGCCGGTGTCGGCGTCGGCGATCAGCGGGATGCCGATCGCGGCGGCCATCCGGCCGGCGTTGTCGGCCATCTCGGTGAGGGTGGCCAGCCCGTAGTCGGGATAGCCGAGCATCGCGGCCGTCCCCGCACCGGTCATATAGCAGGCGCGGGCGCCGGAGTGCTGCACGGCGCGGGCCGACACGCAGTCGTAGGCGCCGGGGGCGACCAGCAGGCCGTCCTCGGCGAGGAGCTCTCGCAGTTTCCGGGCCGGACTCGGATGCGGTCCCATCAGACATACCCTTCGCTTCGCAGGCGCTCCAGCAGTCCGCCGGACCGGATGATCTCCATGAGCAGTGGGGGTGTGGCGGTGCCCTGGAGCACGGCGCCCGAGGCGGCCGCGCGCAGCGTGCCGGCCTCGGCGTCGACCTCCACCCGGTCGCCCTCTGCCGCCGCGGCCGGCGCGCCGGGGCATTCCAGGGCGAGCAGCCCGTAGTTGATGCAGTTGCGGTAGAACAGGCCGTTGAAGCTCTCCGCGACGACCGCGCCGACGCCGAGGAGCCGGAGCAGCTGGGGAGCGGGGCGGCTGCTGCCGGTGCCGAAGTTGCGCCCGGCCAGCAGGATGTCGCCCTCGCCGACCTCCTCGGCCCAGCCCGGCCGGTAGTCCCGGAAGACGAGCCGGACCTGCTCGCTGACCGGCTTCTTGAACGTCTCCGAGGGCATGATCAGGTCGGTGTTGATGTTGTCGTCGGCCATGACCCAGGCGCGGCCGCTCCGCACGGCGCCCCGTGCGCCGCTCATCGCGCACTCCCTTCGGCCGGGTGGCGGGCGGGGTAGTCGGCGGGGTCGGCGATGCGCCCGGCCACCGCGGAGGCGGCCACGGTCGCCGAGGACGCCAGGTAGATCCGGGCGTCGGGAGAGCCCATCCGCCCGCGGAAGTTGCGGGTGCTGGAGGTGATGCAGACCTCGCCGGCGCCGACCACCCCCATGTGGCCGCCGTAGCAGGCGCCGCAGGTGGAGTTGGTGAACACGGCGCCGGCGCCGACGATCGTCGCGACGTAGCCCAGCGCCGCCGCCTCCTGGTAGATGCGCTGGGAGGCGGGGGTGACGATGAAGCGGACGCCGGGGCTCACCGTCCGGCCCTGCAGGATGCCGGCCACGACGCGCAGGTCCTCCAGCTTGCCGTTGGCGCAGGAGCCGACGAACGCCTGGTCGATGGCGATGCCGGCGTCCTCGGCGACCAGCTGGGCGACATCGAGGGTGTTGCCGGGGATGGAGTCGGGGCGGGCCACGGCGGGGCGGATCGCACCGAGGTCGACGGTGCGGACCGCCGCGTACTCGGCGCCGGCGTCGGGCTCGACGGGGTCGAACTCTTTTTCCGTCCGGCCGTCGAGATAGTCGGCGACGACCGCGTCGAAGGGGAATACCGCGAACTCGGCGCTGATTTCCGCGCACATAGTGGAAAGCGTGCTCCGGTCGTCGATCGAAAGCACACCGAGGGACTCGCCGCCGAATTCGATGGAGAACCCCTCGGCACTTCCGTACTTTCCGGCGATGTGCAGGAAGATGTCTTTCCCGTAGACGTCGGGATGCTTCTCCCCGACCAGTTCGTAGCGGATGGTGGGCGGCACCTTGTACCAGGTGCGCCCGGTGCACACGATCTGCAGGATCTCCACCGGGCCCAGCCCGCGGGCCAGGCAGTTCAGCGCTCCGGAGGCGATCGTGTGGGAGTCGGAGCAGGCCAGGATCGACCCGGGCAGCGCCAGGGCGTTCTCCATGATCACCTGGTGGCAGATCCCGTGTGCACCGACGTCGAAGAAGCGCTCGATGCCGAACTCGCGGGCGAACGCCCTGGCTCTGCGGTGCCCTTCGGCGTCGTGCACGCTGGGCGCCGGGACCGTGTGGTCGAGGATGACCGCCACCGCCTCGGGATCGCGGACGTACTTCGGCACCAGGTCCTCGCGCCCGGGCATCGAGAAGCCCAGGTCCAGCATCACCGCCATGTCGACGTCGCACACCACAATGTCACCAGGGCGGGCGCCGGTTTTTCCGGATTTCTTCGACAGAATCTTCTCTGCCATCGTCATTGCCAAGCCGAATAATCCCTTCGCCGGAGCCTCCGGGCTCACCGAAAAAGAGTGGAGTATTTCGCTTGATTAAGGTTCCACCGAGGATACGAAGGCCCAATCAAGGGAGTCAATACGCGTACCGCAATAAATTCTGACGTTCCGGAAACAGGAACACGCGGCGTTCATCGGCGAATCCCTTCACGCCCCCCCCAGAATCCCCGCAACCGCCGGCGTTTCCGCCCGATGGGCGCAGGCTGCTGCCTGTCTTCCAGCTGCGCTGGGTTGCCTCCCGGCACCGCTGCGCACGCAGCGGTACGGGCCCGGACACGTCGCATTGGCCGGGAGAACAGGGAGGGGGCCGGTGCCGGCGGGTGCGGCGCCCGCGAGCGGCTCGGCCAACGCTGGCCGGTGCGGTGCAGGCAGCGGTGCGCCCGCTGCGGATCCGGCAGGGCGGGCATGCCGGGCTGCGGAGCCGCTGCACGGCGTGGACGGGCGACCCGCCGGCGTTGCCGCACACCGGCAGCAGGTATGCCGGCAGCGTCTGCGGCCCGGGGAAACGGGTCAGCTCACCGCCGCGGCGCAGCCGCCTGGAACACGGGAGGACCAGCCTTCCGTGGAGTGGGCGCGGAGGAGCGCGGCCTCCGTGCAGGGCTCCCGATGACCGTATGGAAGGGGCGCGGCTCCGCTCCGATCCCGGCCACGCGCCCCCACGGCAGGCAATCCGCCATCGCGTGGCCCATGGCCGTTGCCCGGCCACCGACCAGTTTGCCGAGATGAACGGCGGTGGTGAACAGGATCGTCTCCGCCAGCGCCGTCGAAAGCGCCGCCCGCGCAGCTCCCCTGTGCGGCAACAGGCCGGATCTCTGCAGTGTCCGGTACTTCGTCAGCGCCTGCACGGCCCAATCGGGGTTGCCGTCCGGCCCCACAAGGGAAAGAGCGCGCGCCACGGGCTCCACCTCAGGGGCCGGGCAGCGCCCCTTCGGGCCGACCTGGAACCCGCTGGGAGCGCGCCCTTCAGACTTGTCCTTCCCTGTCGGAAACAGGTTGAGGGCGATGTCCGGGAGGCTTTTCCCGCCGACGAGGCTCCAGCCCTGGACGCGAGAGAGGTCGTCGGAGAAGTCCTTCTCCTGCATGCGGTCCCACTGCGCCTCGAAGTCCTGCAGGGCAGCCTCGCCGAAGGTGTCTCTGATCAACTCGATTGATCCCGGCTTGCGCGAGATCATCCCCAGGATGACGGCTTCGACAGCCCCCGGGCTGATCCGCATGGTCTGCAGTACCCGCGGCAGGTTGTGCAGGACCGCTGAGGCGAGGTCTGCCACGGTCTCCGGTGGGCGGGCCAGCGGGTCGCTGCCCGCATCGGGGCTGCGCATCGCCCCCCACGGGCCGACGATCCGTTCTGCCGAAAGGAGCATGAAAACGAACTGCTGCCTGCCCGACCGAAGCATGTCCGTCTGGAAGTCCTGGAGGTTCCCGACGCCGTGCTCGTGCTGGAACCGGATCTGCGCATCCCGGATCGGGTAGTACGGGTGCTCTGGATCCTCCAGGTGCGGTCGGGACGGGTGCCGGAAGACTTCCGCAACCGCCGCCTCGAACTTGTGGAGCAGTGTGCGCATGAAGGCTTCCTGATCAGCTCGGTAGGAAGCCTCGTGGCGCGGATCGAACAGCAGCTGCGGCTCAGGGGTCGATGCCTGGATCCGGGGATCGATCAGGCTCCCCGGGTGTGACGGGAATACCTGCTCCACGCTGTCCGCGAAGACTCTCCAGTGAGCGACCTCGGCCAGGGACATGGTGAGCGCATTGTTGACGGCCGTGAAGTATTCCCTGTCGGTCATCCCCCGGGTGAGCTCAGCGAGCCCCTCCGAACGGAGGATTTCGCCGACTCGGTTCGGGTCGGCCCGCACGGGAGCGAAGTACTTCCAGACCGCCGGGCCGTTCTCCCGCATCCCTGCTCCGCCTCTCCGCTATGGAACCGATTGGCTGCCTCCCCCTCCTGCAGGCAGAGTCTGCCACGCTCTGCCCCGAGCACTACATGCCTTCAGCTCACCTGCCCTCGGGGCGGGAAGCCCGGCTGGCCCTGCGGCGCCGATCCCGTCGTCGGCAGACAGCTCCATTTGCCCATGCTGATTGGCACCTGCATCCGCTCGAACTCGGCACGGCCGCCGCAGAAGAGGTGCGGGGCGGTGCCTTTCTGCGGTGCGGGGCATTAGCGTCACGCTATGGAAATGAGTTCCAGCATCCCCTACTCGGCGATCACCCTCGCCGCCGAGGAAACGTCCACCCCCGTCTGGGCGATCGTCCTCGCTGCGTCCATCGGTATCGCCGCAGTTGCGGCCGGCCTGGTGTGGGTACGCCGCCGGGGTTCGGGGAGCAGCAACGCCCCCGCAGCCGGAGAGGCAGGGCCTCCGACCGCACCGAACAGTGGCGGCCCGGGGCACGTCGGCCCCTACCGCGTGCACCGGCGCCTGGGGGTCGGGGGCATGGGGACGGTTTCGCTGGCCACCTCACCGGGTGGCCGCACGGTCGCAGTGAAGGTCGCCCACCCCGAACTGGCCGGGGACACGGAATTCCGGCGCCGGTTCACCATCGAGGTGGAGGCCGCCCGCCGCGTCGGCGGCTTCTACACGGCCCAGGTCGTCGATGCCGACCCTGACGGCGATCCGCCATGGCTGGCCACCGCCTACATCACCGGCCCCACCCTGCTGGAGGCGGTGCGCAGCCACGGCCCGCTGCCGGCCGCCTCGACCGCCGCGCTGGGCGCGGGCCTGGCCGAGGGCCTCGCCGCGGTGCACGCAGCGGGCGTGGTCCACCGCGACCTCAAACCCGGCAACATCATCGTGGCCGCCGACGGGCCCCGGCTGATCGACTTCGGTATCGCCCGCGCACTGGACGCCGCCGCAGCGACCCGCACCTCGGCGGTGCTCGGCACGGCCGCCTACATGGCCCCCGAGCAGGTGACCGGGGGCGGGATCGGGCCGCCGTGCGACGTGTTCGCCCTGGGCTGCGTCCTGGTCTTCGCCGCCACCGGACGGAGTCCCTTCGGAGAGGGGCCCTCCCATGCGATCACGCACCGCATCGTGCACGGCGAACCCGACCTGTCCGGCGTCCCGCAGCCACTGGCCGAGCTGGTCGTCACCTGTCTCGCCAAGGATCCCCGGGACAGACCGACCGTGGAGCGCGTACTGCAGCGGCTCGCCGCGGAGCCGCCCGGCAGCCGGGATGACGCGCAACCGCAGCCCTGGCTGCCCGACGACCTCACCGAGGAGATTGCGGCGCGCGCAGCGGACGCGGAGGAAGCCACCGGGCCGCAGAACAGTCCCGCCGTGCTCCAGCAGAGCGGTCTCCTCCCGCCCACCCGCCTGGAAGACCGGGCGCAGCCGCCCCGCTCCCGCACACGGAGGTTCGCGTGGGCGGGCGGAGTCCTCGGGACGGCCGTCCTGCTGGCCGCCGCACTGATCGCCTGGGACACGTCGCCGCGGCCCGAGCTCACCCTCGACGACCACGACGGCACGGTGCAAGGCGTGGCGTTCAGCCCCGATTCCGCGGTGCTGGCCACCGGCGCAGAGGGGGGCGTGCAGTTGTGGGACTCCCAGACCGGCGAGCGACTGCACACCATGGAGGCCCCCGGGGTGCAGTCGGTGGCCTTCTCCCCCAGCGGTGATCGCATCGCCGCGGGCTGCCGCCACTCCGTCTGCCTCTGGGACACCGGCAGCGGTGAACTCGTCGAGGAGCTGTCCGGGCACGAGGGTGCGGTGCACGACGCCGCCTTCAGCACCGAAGGCGGCCTGCTGGCCAGCGCAAGCCAGGACACCACGGCGCGGATATGGGACGCCGAAACCGGCGAGCACCTGGACACCGTTGGGACACCGTCCAATGCGAACGCCGTGGCGTTCGATCCCAGCGGAGCAATGTATGTAGTGGCCGGCAGCACCGACATCAGCCTCTGGGACTTCGACGTCGGTCAGCGGATCTACAAATTCGGCGCCCACGACGACAGCGTGGTACACGCGGTCGCCTACTCCCCCGAGGGCACGACGTTCTCCTCCGGAGACGCCGACGGCACGGTGCTGGTGTGGGACGCCCAGACCAATGAGCGGCACCTCACGCTGAAAGGGCACACGTCCACAGTGAACAGCATGGCCTACACCCCGGACGGATCACTGCTGGCCACCGTAGGCAACGACCGCACCGTCCGGCTGTGGGACACCGGAACAGGAGAGGCTCTGGCCGCGATCGAAGGGCACGGCGCGCCCGTGCACGCGGTCGCGATCTCCGCCGACGGGGCGACGCTCGCCAGCGCAGGCCAGGACGGCGCAGCGCGCGTATGGAATCTCGAGGAGCTGCTCGCCGACGCCCGCTAGACCGCCCCTGGCTCCCAGGCAGCGCCAGCACGACCCGGCACGTGGCCCCGGCAGAGAGGGCGCCGCCGTCGAGAACGCGGCGGCGCGAAGCCGCCGGCAGGGCTGTGGGATACGTCGGAGCGCCGCGGCCCTGCCGATCGAACCCGCGCTGTCGACGCCTGTCCCGCCGCCGGTGTGCGCGGACGGGCGTGCCCGGGGCCGCTCGGCCCCGGGCACGCCGGGCGGATCAGAAGAGAGGGCGGGCGGCATCTGCGGTCGCGGCGCGCAGGGCCCAGGTGCTCAGTTGGTCGGGGTCGGTGCAGGAGGCGATGCGTTCGCGTTCGGAGGCCGACAGCGCGATGCCGCGCTTGGCCGCGATGTCCAGAACGAGCTCCGCCTTCCCCTCCGCTTTCCCTTTCACCTCTCCGTCATGGAAGGACTGGCGGAACAGCTCCGTCTTGTACTCGTACCAGGGATCTTCAGTCCTGCGGCTGCCCGCCACCTCACTCGTGCCGGGGCAGGGCCGGGAGCGGTCCGCGGCGTCACCGGCTGCCTGCGGATCCCCGCTCACGCGAAGAGCTCGCCGGCCGTGGCTGCGGTCGCGGCGCGCAGGGCCCAGGTGCTCAGTTGGTCGGGGTCGGTGCAGGAGGCGATGCGTTCGCGTTCGGAGGCCGACAGCGCGATGCCGCGCTTGGCCGCGATGTCCAGAACGAGCTCCGCTTTCCCTTCCACCTTGCCTTCCGCTTTCCCTTTCACCTCTCCGTCATGGAAGGACTGGCGGAACAGCTCCGTCTTGTACTCATAGGTCGATGCGTTCACGGCATCCTCCAGGTACTTCCGGGCCGCGGCCGGCAGTGCCGCGAGCACATAGTCAGAATAAAGGCTGGTCGCGGACTCGTCGACGGCGACGAGGGCGGGGAGCAGGGCGTCCAGGACGTCGTCGGACGGCTGGGGCTGGTGGGCCGCGGCCAGGACGGCCAGTTCGGGGTGGGCTCGGGCCTCCTCGGGGTCGGTGATCGGCTGGAGCAGGTCCATGTCCAGGGCGATCGGGCGCACCTGTCCGCACCCCAGGTCGATCGGACCGCCCGCCCATGCGGCGGTCGCGCGGTCGGGGACCAGGACGAGCAGCCGGACCGGGCACTTCAACCGCCCCCGGACGAGCGTGACGTATTCGGGCCAGGTGTATTTCTTCGCGGCATCGGTTCGACGCTGGACCTCGGTGATGATCGCAAGCGCCGCCTCGCCTTCGTCCTCGCACACGGTGAGGCTGTCAACGCGCAACTCGACCGGTGCGGTGGTGGATGCGTCGCTGGCGTCGCAGCGGATCCTGGAGTAGTCGGGCAGCGGTTCGCCGGCTGCAGCGGCGAGCAGGTCGGCCGCAGCCCGCGGGGCCCGCCGGATCATGTCGAGCGGGAATTCGTGTTCTTGGGAGGGCATGCGAGAAAAATAGCGGCACCTCGGGCGCGCGTCTCCGCTATTCACGAATTACTCGATGTTGGAAAAAATCCCTAAAAAGATATTTCGAGCAGGAAGGAGCCGTTGAGGGATTGCATCGAATGGCGCCGCGGAAAACCCTGTGCTCCTCCCCCTGCGGCACTGCTAGGTTCGCTGCCGCCTGATACTCAAGGAGGCGGGTGGCGAGTCAGATGCTGGGACGGCGGTTCGGCTGGTTCTGGGCGGCATCGTGGGCGTCGAACCTGGCCGACGGGGTGGCGCTGATCGTGCTGCCGTGGATCGCCACCGGAGTGGCGGACAGCGCCCTGGGGGTCGCCGCGGTGGCAGCCGCGGGCCGTGCGCCGTGGCTGGTGGCGGTGGTCCCGGCCGGAGCGCTGGTGGACCGGGTCTCGCGCACGGCCGCTATGGCGTCGGCCTCCTGCGCCCGCGCACTGCTGTGGGGCGCCCTCGGGGTGCTCGCGCTCACCGGCGGGCTCAGCGTGCCCCTCCTCCTGGGCGCGGCGTTCGCGCTCGGCCTGGTCGAGGTCGTCTACGACACCGCGGCGGTCACCGCCATCCCCGGCCTGGTCCGGCGCGACCAGCTCGATACGGCCAACGGGCGGTTCCGCATCGCCGAGATCACCGCCCAGGAGCTGCTGGGGCGTCCGGCCGGCGGCCTCGCCCTGGCTCTGGGCGCCGCGGCGGCGCTCTTCGCGCCGGCGGCCCTGGGCCTCCTCGCCGCCGCCCTCCTGCTTCCGCTGCGCGGCAGCGAACCCTCCCGGCGGGCCGTGCCCGGCCCGCCCTGGTCCGGGTTCACCGCCATCGCCCGCTCGCCGCTGCTGCGCCACCTCGTCGGCGCCGCGGTGGCCCTCAACCTCGCCTACGCGATGGCCACCGCCATCCAGGTCCTGTTCGCCCAATCCGTGCTGGGGCTGTCCGCACCGCAATTCGGCCTGCTCATGGCCGCCGCGGCAGTCGGCGGGATCGCCGGCGGCCACTTCAGCGCCGCGCTGTCGTCCCGGCTGCCGCCCGGGTGGCTGCCAGCGGCCGGCCTGGCCGCGGCCTCGGCCGGCTACGCCGCAACCGCGGCCTTCCCCACCGTCGCGGTCACCGCCTGCGCCCTGTTCTGCTCCAGCGCAGGCGTCCTCATCTTCACCGTGGCCGCGTCCACACTGCGCCAGCGCGCCGTCCCCGACCACCTGCTCGGCCGCGTCAACGCGGCCGTCGGCATGGCCACCTGGGGCACTGGCGCACTCGGCATGCTGGCCGGCGGCGCCCTGGCCGACGCGGCGGGCCCCTGGCTGACCACCGCCGAAGCGCTGCGCCTGCCCTACGCTGCGGCCGCTGCGGTGATCGCCCTCCCCCTGGTGCTACTGGGCCGCCCCCTGGCCCGGCTCAGCGCCCAGGCCCAGCTCGGGGACTGAAACCGCGGCGCCTCCGATGCCGGTTTCCGGTCGTGCGCTGCCCCGCTCGTTTTCGGAGTCCGGGAGATCCGATTCCGACATCAAATGTCGCTCCCGCGCAGATATCGACAGAAACGTGCATACGGCAGCGCCGATCAGCAGCAAAGCACTCCGCCGGGCCGGCAGTGTGCCAGCCGAAAATCACCTGAAACGAATGGGCAAGAAAACGGGCCGACCGCAACACCGAGAAGAGGGAAACGGCGCGACTGCGCCCCGGATCGAAAAGGGTAGGAACAGTACCGTCGTCCCGTTCCCGCAATTCCTTCGGGGGCTCTCCCATGACCGGCACCCACTCCCTTCCTCCGGAAAGCCGGATCGGCCGCAGCGACGCGCGCTACTCCTCGCTGCGCCGCGGATTCAACCAGCGCTGGCTCGCCCGGCCCGAGCACATCCTGGTCGTCCGCACACCGGAAGAGACCCGCCAGGCCCTCGTCGAGGCGCTGGCGAAGACCAACCACGGCAAGGACAAGCGCATCACCGTCCGCTCCGGCGGCCACTGCTACGAGGACTTCGTGTGCAGCGACGACGTCGGGCAGATCATTGACGTCAGCCCGATGTGCGCGATGTACTACGACGACACGGAGAAGGCGCACTGCGTCGAGGCCGGCGCCACCAACTGGCACGTCTACAGCCACCTCTACCCCGGGACCGGGCGCGCCCTGCCCGGCGGCTCGTGCTACTCGGTCGGGCTGGGCGGCCACATCACCGGCGGCGGCTTCGGCCTGATGTCCCGCCAGTTCGGCCTCACCGTCGACTACCTCTACGCGGTTGAGGTCGCCGTCGTGCGCCCCGATTACAGCGTTGAGCTGGTCACGGCCCGCCGGGACGACCGCGACGCCAAGGCCAGGGCCCTGTGGTGGGCCCACACCGGCGGCGGGGGCGGAAACTTCGGCGTGGTCACCCGCTTCTGGTTCCGCGACATCCCCCAGCCGCCCAGCGAGGTGCTGCTGTGCAACCTGGCCTGGGACTGGAAGGACTTCCACTCCGTCAGCGACCTGCACGCCCTGCTGACCGCATACGGCACCTACTTCCAGCGGCACCAGAACCCGGCCACCCCGGACGGCCGGCTCTTCGCCATGCTCAAGCTCAACCACGTGAGCAACGGCCAGATCGGCCTGCTCGCCCAGGTCGACGCCGACATCGACGGCGCCCAGGAGGCCATGGACCGCTTCATCGCCACCGTCGACGGCGGCATCACCCCCGAGGCCAAAGAGCCCCGCACCCCGATGGGCGAACACCCGCCGATCGCGAAGATGAAGAAGCCCCGACGGCTGCCGTGGCTGGCAGCCACCCAGACCCTGAACGGCTCCGGCGAGAACCAGTGCGGCAAGTACAAGTCCGCCTACATCCGCAAACCCTTCACCGACGCCCAGATCAGCGCCATGTGGGACTACCTCGGCACCAAGCACTTCCCGCCCAAGGACTACACCAACGCCGAGGCCCGCATCCAGATCGACTCCTACGGATCGGCGATCAACACCCCGCAGCGCCAGCACCCGGCCACCGCGATCCCCCAGCGCGACTCGATCATGAAGATGCAGTACCAGGTCTACTGGGCCCCGGGCGACAAGGACGAGCAGAAGCACATCGACTGGATCCAGCAGACCTATGCCGCGACCTTCGCCGGCACCGGCGGCGTGCCCAAAACCCACGACGGCAAAGGCACCCACAACACCGACGGCTGCTACATCAACTACCCCGACGGCGACCTGCCGGAGAAGCAGACCGCCACCGGGCCCGAGCCCTGGCCGTCCCTCTACTACAAGCAGGCCTACCCCCTCCTCCAAGACGCCAAGGACGAGTGGGATCCGCACAACGTCTTCCGGCACAGCCAGTCGGTCCGCCCCAAGCACCCCTGAGGCAGGCGCCCGGCCCACGGCCCTCCCGGCACAGCCGCAGGCGGCGCAATGCCCTCACGTGCGCCGACGGGCTCCGGAACGGGAGAGGAGCAGCACCGCGGCGAGCAGGAACGTCAGCCCGGCGGCGATCAGCGGATCGTAGTCCGCGCCGGAGTTCGGCGATGCCGCCCAGGCGATGTTGAGTGAGGCGTGCCCCGCGGTGGCGAGCCAGAGCCCGCCGCGGGGCACCGCCGTGCAGAAGCGCCCCAGCACCACACGGAACGCCACGGTGAAGAGGAAGTGGGCGGCGACGGCAGGCGCGCCGTCACCGCGCTGCACCCAGGGCACCACGTGCCACAGCCCCCACACGGCACCGATCACCAGCGAGGAGCCGAGCTCGCCCAGCACCGGCAGGAGCCGGGGATGGACGTACCCGGACCACCCGGCCTCCTCCGCCGCGGCGCTGAGGACGTAGACGGCGGCCAGGCCGCACAGCTGCGCGACGGTCATCCCGCCGCCGAGCGGACCACCGGAAGCGACGGCCACGACGGCGGGCAGGGCGCCGAGCGCCGCCACCCACCACCAGGTCCGCGGCACCGGCTGGCGCAGACTCAGCAGGAACGCCCGGGCACCGGAGCCATGCCGCGCCGCCGCCAGCGCGGCAATCGCCGGACAGGCGAACATCAGCGCGGCTCCAGGCACGTCGCTGCCCGTGACCGGCGACAGCGAGCCGAGCAGCGGTCCCAGAGCGTAGAACGGCAGCGTCGCCGCAACCAGAACGGCGGCGGAGACGAGCAGGCCGCCGGAGACCGGCTGCCACGCCCGCCGCAGCGCCTCAGCCGAGCCCACGAATACTCCTTTCGCGCGGAATCGCCGGGCTCCCGCACATGCATCCGCAGCCGGGCCGCCGCCCTCTCCGGTCCAGCGCGGATCCGGGCCCGTTCGAGGACGGCCCGCTGTCCGTCACCCGTCCCGGACCGGGGAGGCGGGCATCGCTGTGCGGTACAGGTGCGCCAGCGCGCCGTCGATGGGATGGGGCCGGGGGCGGCCGTCGGAGCCGAGGGGGTTCCAGCGCTGCATGTTCACCGCAACGGCCATGCTCCGGCCGCCGGGGTCGGCCATGGCCATTGTCCCGCCGCCCCAGACGGTGCCGCCGTGGCCCCAGGCACCTCCCCCGCCTTCCATCGGGTGCAGGCCCAGGCCGTAGTCGATCACCGCGCCCTCCTGGGAGACGACCCGGACGGTGCGCTGCATCTGCTCCAGCGACGCCGTGCTGACGATCTGCCCGTCCAGCAGCATTCCGTAGAAGCGGTTGAGGTCGGCCATGGTCGACACCAGCGCCGCGGCCGGCCCCACCCAGGACATGTCGAAGACGCTGAAGTCGCCGGGCGGGCTGATCATGCCGAACCACGCCTCATACATCCGCGAGTGCTCTCCGCTGATGTGCGCACCGCGGGGGAAGTCCGTGCCGGTGAGGCCCGCGCGCTCGATGACGCCGCCGCGGATGCAGTCCTCGGCCGCCGTGCCGGTCACCCGTTCCAGCAGTTCCGCCAGGAGCAGGTAGTTGGTGTTGGAGTACACCCCGGGGCTGTCGCCCGGCTCGCCCGCCGGCGGCGCGCCGACCCCCATCGCGATGAGCGCGCGGCGGTCGAAGGAGGTGTACCGGTGGTCGAACAGGCTCTGCGGGCTGGTCGCCGCGATGTCGGGGAATGCCCGGAGCGAGGGATAGGCGTGCGGCAGGTACTCGGCGAGGCCGCTGGTGTGGTTGAGCAGCATCCGCACGGTGATCGCGCGGCCGCGTGCGCCCGCGACGAGATCCAGGTAGCGGCTGACCGGCGCGTCCAGTTCGATCCGGCCGCTCTCGACCTGCTGCAGGACCGCCGCGGCGGTGAAGGTCTTGGTGACGCTGCCGACGCGGTGCCGCATGTCGGCGGTGGTGGGGCGCGTTGAGCCGAGTTCGGCGGTGCCGGCCGCCCCGCGCCAGACCTCGTCTCCCTCGCGGACCTCGGCGAACAGCCCCGGCATCCCGGCGCGGTGCACCTCCTCGAGGGCGGAGTCCAGTGCCGCGGTGTCCAGTGGGGAGCCCATGCTGTGGTCCCTTCGGGGGGTTTCGAGGAGCGGACGGCGTGGACGCCGGCCGCTCCGCCCGCATCGGCACCCATTATGCACGCGGTGCGTGCAACGGCAAGTGCACCGGTAGGGTCGGGCCATCGTGGAAACGTCGGAGGGAGCGCAATGGCAGGGCGACGGCGCTGGTCGAGCGAGGACATCCTGGACGCCGCAGCGGAACTGCTGCGCACCGACGACGCCGAGTCGTTCAGCGTGCGCAAGCTCGCCGCGTCCCTGGGGACCGACTCGTCCAGCCTGTACCGGCACTTCCGCAGCAAGACCGAGCTGCTGCGCGCAGTCGCCGACCGCGTCCTGGCCGCCGCCATGGACGGCTACCGCCCCGAAGGCAGCTGGCAGCAGCGCCTCACCGCCGTCGCGCACCGGGTGCGCGATGCGTTCAGCAGCCACCCCCAGCTCGCGGAGGTCTGGGGGCGCTACGCCTCCAGCGGCGCCGGATCGCGGCTGGTGATGGAGGAGGTGCTGCAGGCCCTGCAGGCGTCCGGGCTGTCCGACGAGGAGATCCCGGACCGCTACCACCGGCTCGTGGTCCTCACCGCGGCGCTGATCTCCGCCGACGCCGGGATGGCCGCGGTCAGCTCCCGCGAGCGGGAGCAGAGCCTCGAACTGTTCCGCGTCGCCGTCCTGGGCGCCGACCCCGGCCGGTTCCCCGCCCTCACCCGCTTCGCCCGCGACCTGCGCCCGCTGGGCACCGGCCGGGCAGCCGCCTTCGATGAGATCCTGGCGGCCCACATCGCGGGCATCGAAGCCGCCGTCCCCGCACCCTGACGCCGGACCCGGAGGAGGAGACGTGGCCGAAGAACCGGTACCCGCGCGTCCGGGCGACGCCGCAGCCATCGCCGCCCTGCGCGACGCATGCGCCCGCTGGCAGCAGCGCAGCGGAATTACCCAGTGGAATCCGGGCGAGGTCAGCACCGAGCAGGTTGCCGGCCAGATCGACCGGCGCCAGTGGTGGGTCGTGCGCGACGGCGGTCTCGTGGCGGCCGTGCGCCTGCTGGCCGCGGACCCCCAGGTGTGGCCCGACCCGGGGCCGGCCAAGGCCCTCTACATCCACGGGCTGATGGCCGCCCGCTCCACCGCCGGCAAAGGGCGGGGCCGCCTCCTGCTGGACTGGGCCGAAACCCGCGCCGCACAGGACGGCTGCGCCGCCGCCCGGCTGGACTGCGTCGCCGGCAACCGCCCCCTGCGCGCCTATTACGAGCACCGCGGCTACCTGCCGCGGGGCCGGCGCGATTTCGGCCCCGCAGTGGGGTGGCACCCGGTCATGCGCTACGAAAAGCCCCTGTCCTAGCGCCGCGGACCTAGGGCACACGGCAGGATCAGCACGGCGTGCCGGGGCCGCCCGCAGCGCCGGCGGCTGCCCCTGGTGCGCGGTCACGGCACGGTAAGGCCCGAGTGGCGGCGGCGGTGGTGTACTCGGTCCGCCGACTCCCGGCAGAGTGGTGGGCGGCGACCGAGAGAGAGGCCGTGTCCGTGGAGTTGGCACTGACTATCGGTCTGACATTCCCCGTCGGCCTGCTTCTGGCTGCCTTGCCGGTGCACATGATCTGCAGCGACCGCCCCATCAGAGCCCAAGGCCTGACCGCGACCGCCCGGGTGGTCGACTTCGAGTGGGTGTCCATTGGCCGCGGCACGCACTACTTCCCCACCGTGGAGTTCCACACGCACGACGGCCGCAGCGTCCGCGAGCAGAGCACCGTCAGCAGCAGCCCGAAGCTGCTCCCCGTGGGCCACGCCGTGCAGGTGCACTACCTGCCCCGGGAGCCGGAGCGCTTCTTCATCGAAGGCCACAGCTCAGCGCACATGGCGGCGGTGCTCGGCGCCTTCGCCGTGCTGTTCCTGAGCATCGGCGGCACGGCCGTGGCCAGGGCGCTCCTGTGAACTGCACCCGGCCGCCGCGGGCCGCACGCCGCGGCACCCCGGCCCCGGTGCGGCCCGGCAGGCTCAGCCGGCCAGGCCCCCGGCGAAGGGCATGCCGGCCCACTCGCTGAAGACCGGCGCGATGAAGCCGACCACGGCGGGCAGCTGCGGCGCAAGGGACAGGGTGGCCAGCCCGCGCAGAACCCCCACGGCGTTGACGAATGCCAGGACATCGGGGTCGAGGGGGCGCAGCCCGCGCGCCGTGGCACCGCGGTTGTAGGCGGCCTCCAAGTCGGGGCCCAGACCGGCCAGGTCCCACTCGACGGGGCCCCGCGAGACCAGTTCGAAGTCGGCGAAGCGGGGGCCCGCGGCGCCGGCGAACACGTTGGCGACCGGGCTGTCGCCGTGCACCGGCTGCACCTGCACGCCGGGGAAGCGGGCGGCGAACGCCTCCGGGGAGCGCACCAGCGGCTCCAGCACCCGCCATTCGCGCCGCGCCCGGTCCAGCTCCTGGGCGCCGATCAGGTCCGGATGGCCCGCCAGCTCCGCGAAGGCTTCGGTGACGAAGTCGGGGTCGGCGGCCGACAGGAAGCCCAGCCGGCCCGGGTAGCGGCGCAGCTCGGCGTGGAGGCCGGCAACCGATTCGGCGTTGGCCGCATAGTCCGGCGCAGCACTGCGGTCCTCTTCGGCGAACTCCCAGAAGGTCATCGAGAACCCGTCCTGCTCCACCGGCTCGGCGGGCACCAGGGGGCTGGGCTTCAGGACCGGGACGCCGCGGCCGTCGAGCCAGGCCGCGACCGCGAGCTCGTCGCGCTGGCGGCGCTGCAGGGCCGCCGTGCCGCCGCTGGAGGGCACCACCACCGGTATCCGCGCCACCACCGGTGCCGGGTGGAGCCGCACCACCACGGAGAACACGTCGTGCACGAGGTCGGCGCCGGCCACATCCAGGCCCAGGCCGCGCCCCGCGGCCACGGCAGCGTCGGCGGCACCAGCGGTGCGGCGGGCACGGTCAGCTGCGGAGGCAAAGGCGGTCATGGCCCCATCGTGGCACGGCACCGCCGCGGACCGTGCGGCACGTTCCCGGCCGGGCGCGCCTGCGCACCGGCCGGGACCGCCCCCGGGCGGTGCAGGCGGGCGCAGGGCTCTGGCAGGGTAGGGCGGCCCGCTCCCGAGAGAAAGCCTGTGCCGTGGACTTCGTGATCGCCGTCGGCGTTGTGGCCCTGTTCGCCCTCATCTTCGGTCTGGTCTCCGCGCTGCTGGTGTGGAGCGAACGCCGCTACCGCACCCAGGGCGTCGCCGTCATGGCGCAAGTGGTCGACTTCGAGGTGCGCCGCAGCAGCAGCACCTCGGGCAGCGGCGGATCCAGCCGACGCACCTACCACCCGGTCGTGGCCTACCGCACGGCCGAGGGCCTCGACGTGCGCGGACGCAGCCCGATGGGCAGCAGCCACCCCCGCATCAGCGTCGGCCAGGCCGTCGAGCTGCACTACCTGCCGCAGAACCCCGAGCGGTTCCGCATCCGCGGCGACGGCTCGATGGTGATGGCGGCGGTGTTCGGTGCCATCGCGCTGCTGTGCCTGGGCATCGCCGCCGCGCTTGCCGTCTCCGCACTGCTGTAACGCCGCAGGACCGCGGCGGCCCCGCTCCGGCACGGCCGACTGCGGTTCCGCCGGGGCCGCCGCAGTGCAGCCCACCCCGTACCGGCCCGCCCGCAGCGGCGCGGGCCGGTACCGCAAGGGCGCTTCTCACGCAGGGCCGGGAGCTTCCTGCCGGAGGGAGCCGAATGCGCCCTCAGTGCTGTTCGAGCAGGCAGAACTCATTGCCCTCGGGATCACGCAGCACGGTCCACTCCGCATCCGCCGGCTGGCCGACGTCGGCGTGGGCGGCGCCCCGGGCCACCAGCTCTTCGGCGGCGGCCGCCCGGTCCCGCACCGAAAGGTCGAGGTGCAGCCGGTTCTGCCCGGTTCCCGGCCCGCCGGCAGGGATGAAGAAGAGCGACGGCCCGCGCCCGCCGCGCGGCCGGACCTCCACGCCGTCGGGATAGGGATCGACGACGTCCCAGCCGAGGGTCCGGCCCCACCACTGCGCCAGCGCCAGCGGCTCGCCGGCCGCAACGGTCAGGGCCTCCCAGGTGATGTCCATGCCGCCGATCCTAGAACCCCCGGAGCGGCGTCGATCCGGTTGCACCTCAAGCCGCTTGAGGCACCACAGTGGCCCCATGGACAACGACACGCTGTACTCCATCGGCGACGCCGCCCGGCGCAGCGGGCTCAGCGTCAGCGCCGTGCGGTTCTATGCAGACGAGGGGATCGTCGCGCCCACCGGCACCAGCCAGGCGGGCCACCGGCTCTACGACATCGGCGCCATCGCCGCGCTGGAGCTCGTGCGGACCCTGCGCGAACTCGGCACCGACCTGCCGGGCATCCGCGGCTATCTCAGCGGCGGAACGACACTGCACGGTCTGCTCACCGCCCACCTCGCCGTCGTCGAACGCCAGGAGCGGACCCTGCGCGCCAGAAGAGCGGTCCTGCGGTCGCTGACCACCCAGGGCGCCACCCCCGCCCAGGCCGCGCTCATGCACCGCCTGGTCTCCATGACGGACGAGGAGCGCGAGCAGATCATCGACGACTTCTGGAACGACGTCGGCCGCGGCCTGGACACCCCCGGCGGCCTCGTCGACCGCAACCGCGGCGTGCGCCCCGTCCTGCCCGCCGACCCCACCCTCGCCCAGTTGGAGGCCTGGATCGAGCTGGGCGACCTGCTCCAGGACACGGCGTTCCGCGAGGAGGTCCGGACCGCCCTGCAGGGCTTCATCGACGACAGCACCGGGCAGGTGATCGCCAGCCCCTCCTTCCAGGGCTTCATCTACGGCACCGGAACGGACGCGATGTCCGCACTCGTCGCCCTGCACAGCGACGGCGAACCCCCGTCGTCGCCGCGGGTGCAGGACGCGGCGCGGCAGCTGGCCGAGGGGGTCGCCGCACTCTCCGGCGACGAGGACACCCGCCAGCTGCGGGACCGCGTCGCCGCAGGCCTCCGCCAGGTGCCCGAGATCGAGCGCACCATCGCCGAAGAGAAAGCCGCCGCCGGAGCACCCCCCTACGACGACGCCCACGAGCGCTACCTGATGCTGGTCGCGGCCATCAACGGCACCGGCGACGCCGGCGACCTGCCCTGGGCGTGGATCGCCGACGCGCTGGCCGCCCCCGCCGCCTCCCCCTGACCCCGCGGTGCGCCGGCGGGCGGAGAAACGCCGGCTCAGGTCAGAGCCCGTCCGCCGCCCGGCCCCCCAGATGCCGGGCCAGGAACCGCTCCAGAGCGCGGTACAGCTCGATGTTGCTGTCGGGGTTGGTGAACCAGTGGCCCTCGGACTCGTTGAGCAGGTACTCCACCTCGGCCCCCCGCGAGCGCAGCGCTTCGGCGACCCGGTCGGAGTTGCGCCGGTGCACGCGCACATCGTTGGCGCCGTGGATCAGCAGCACCGGCGCGGTGATGTCGCCGACCCGGGTGATGGGCGAGCGGGCGAGCATGTCCTCCCTCTGCCGCGGGTCCTCCGGGTCGCCGATGTAGCGCAGGTAGGAGTTCTCCACGGCGCGCCGGGCGAACGGCACCACCGACTCGACGAGGTCGACCAGGTCCGACATCCCGGTGTAGCTGACCGCCGCCGCGAACCGGTCCGGAGTGAACGCCGCCCCCACCAGCGCGGCGTAACCGCCGTAGGAGCAGCCGTAGATCGCCACGCGCCCGGGGTCGGTGTAGCCCTGCCCGACCGCCCAGTCCAGGGCGTCGATCAGGTCGTCGTGCATCCGTCCGGCGAACTCGCCGACCGCGGCCTCGACATGGGCCTTGCCATAGCCGGTCGACCCGCGGAAGTTGACCTGCAGCACCGCATACCCGCGGTTGGCCAGCAACTGCACCTCCGGGTCGTAGCACCAGCTGTCGCGGTACCACGGCCCGCCGTGCACCAGCAGCACGGTCGGCAGGCGGCGCGGCTCCACCCCGGCCGGCAGGGTCAGGTGGCAGGGCAGCTGCAGCCCGTCGCGCGCGGTCACGGTGACCGGCGCGACCGGCGCCAACTGGGCCGGGTCGAGGCGGGGGAAGGACCGGAACAGCCGCCGGGCGGTGCCGGCGGCGTGGTCGTAGAACCAGGTCGCGCCGGGGTCGCGATCACGGGTGAAGTCCACGACCCACCGCTGCGCCGCGGCATCGCAGGACACGCGGCCCAGATCGCCGTCGGAGAGCTCGGCCAGCCGCGGCAGCACCTCGGCGAAGTGCGGGTCGAGCGCATGGACCTCCTGGCGGGCCCCGAGATAGCGGGCACCGAGCAGCTCCCCGGTGCCCGGGTGCAGGATCAGCGAGGAAGGGAAGCGCGGGTCGGCCTCGGGCCGCGGCGTGTCCAGATCGAACACGGGGTGGCTGTCAACCTCGGTCTCCTCGCCGGTGGCCAGGTCGAGGCGGACCAGCCGGGTGCGGTCCGTCCCCCGCGCCGAGCCGACCCACAGCCCGCCCCCGTCCGGGGCCGGCGCCGCCGGCAGCGCCCCGAACAGGGCGTCGCTGCCGGAGAACCGCGCGATGGGGCGCCGCGCGCCGGCCTCCCACTCCCACAGCGCCTGGTCGCCCCCTTCCTCCATGGTGAACGCCAGCACCCGACCGCCGGCGCTCAGCCAGGAGATGACGTCGCCGGGGTTCTCGGCGACCGGCACCAGCTCCGCGGTCGCCAGGTCGAGCTCGAACAGGTCGATCAGGTCGGCGCGGCGCTTGTTGAGCTGGACCAGCACCGCCCCCGGGCGGTCCGGCGGCAGCTGCACCCCCACCAGCCGCACGCCCGGGTACGGCGTCAGGTCCACCGCGGGTTCATCGGGCCGCAACGGGTCGGCGCGGTGCAGGTGCCAGTTCTCGTCGCCGTCAGTGTCCTGCTGGAACAGCAGGTAGCGGCCGTCGGCGCTCCAGAAGAACGCGTCGATGCTGCGCCGCTCATCGGAGGTGACGCGCCGGGCACCGGAGGCGGGGGCACCGTCGTCGACGCTCCAGTCGGAGTCGACGGCCCGCACGAACACGTTGAGGCGCCCGCGCCACGGCGCGAGGTAGGCAACCCGCGTCCCGTCCGGGGACAGCACGGCCCCGGTGCGGTCGGGAAGGCCGAAGAACGCTTCGGCGGTGATCAGCGGCGGCTGGGTGGTCATGGCGCATCCTCAGGGTCGGTCACGTGCGGACACCGCAGAGTCCACTCCCTGACGTCGCGTCGGGCGCAAGCCCCCGGCCGCCGGCGACTCGCGGCAGCGGCTCCGCGCAGCGCGGGCCGCCGCGGCACGCACCGGCGCCGGTCAGGCCCCGCCGGTGGAATCCAGCCGCTGCTGGAGGCGGCGCAGGACGCGGTGCTGGACCGGTTGGAGGTTCTGCCGGCTCAGTTCGTCCACCAGCTCAGCGGCCCTGCGCCCGAACGGGCCCAGGCGGGCCAGCCGCTCCGTCAGCGGCCCCATCTGCGCCGCCATGTCCTCGACCAGCTGGGCGGCCTCGTCATCGGGGGTGTCGGGCCCCAGTGCGTAGAAGCGCTCCGTCAGCTGCGCGAACGGCGCCTGCAACTGCTCCGGCTCGCCGAGCAGGGCGGCGAACCGGGCGGGGCCGTCCTCGCCGAGCAGATGGGCGACCAGGATGAGCTGCTCGTGCTCGTAGCGCGCCATGTCCTCCGGGATCTCCGCCACCTCAGCCGAGCGCCACGCCGACAGCTCGGGAGGCAGGTCAGGCGGCGATCCGGCGCGGCGCAGCGCCGCGATACGGGCCCGGCGGGTGGTGAGCCGCTCGATCTCGTCGGCAGCGCGGCGGTCGAGCTCGGCCAGCAGCTCCTCGGCCGCATCCGGGTCGTCCAGTACGCCGGGCAGCGCCGCCAGCGGGACGCCGAGCGCGGTCAGCCGCGTGATGCGCAGCAGCCGCACGAGGTGGCCGACGCCGTAGGTGCGGTAGCCGCCGGCCGAGCGCGGCGGCTCCTCCAGCACCCCGATCTGGTGGTAGTGGCGCAGTGTGCGCACGGTGACGCCGGCCAGTTCGGCGAGCTCGCTGCTGCGCATGGGCTGCTCCTTCGGCTCCGGGCCGCGCCGGGCGCGCGGCCGTCCCACTGCCCGGTCCCCTCCCCGCTCGCGCGGGTCCGGGCGGCACTCGCGCGCGGCGGCCGCCCTGCGCGGCCCCGCCGCTGCCAGCTAAAACCACGACGCCGCGGCAGAGTCAAGGACCGCGCACCGCGCGGCCGGGAGCCCCTGCGATGAGTTCGCGCGCCCCGACCGGTCTCCCTCCCGGTAAGGACAGCCGCACCACGGGCCGCTGCCCCGCCGACAACCGCACACGAGGAGACCGGACCGCGATGAGCATGATCTTCAGCCACATGACGATGTCCCTGGACGGCTACATCGCCCAGACCGACGACCGGGTCGGAGAACTGTTCGAGTGGTACCACGCCGGCGACACTGCCGTGCCCACCCCCAACACCGACCTCTCCTTCACGGTGGACAGCGCGGGGGCGCAGGCGTGGCGGCGCCTCACCGAGAACACCGGAGCGCTGATCGCGGGCCGCCGCCTGTTCGACATCGCCGGCGGCTGGAACGACCAGCACCCGGCCGGAGCACCCGTCGTGGTGGTCACCCGCCGGCCGCCCGAAGACGCCGCCGAGAAGTGGCCGCGGACAGTCTTCGCCGGCAGCATCGAAGAAGCGGTCTCGGCGGCCACCGAGATCGCCGGCGCCAAGGACACCGTCATCGCCAGCGCGAGCGTGACCCAGCAGGCCCTCGCCCTGGGCTTGGTGGACCAGGTCTGCGTCAGCCTCGCCCCGGTGCTGTTCGGCGACGGCATCCCCTACTTCGCCGCGCTCAAGGGCGGGCACGTGCTGCTGGAGGACCCGGTCGTCATCCCCGGTCGGCGCGCCCTGCACCTGATGTACCCGGTCCGCCGGTAGAGCCGGGGGCACCGGGCAGGTGCGCGGGGACGCGGGGGCGGCGCCGCCGCGGTGCCGCGGTGCCGCGGTCAGCGCAGGAACTCGCGGGCGCCGCGCAGTCGGGTGCGGAGGCGTTCCTGCGTGGCGGTGCAGTCGAGGCGCACATCGAGCGGCCCGGGCGGGCCGGTCTCGGACCGCCGCGCGGCGGGGAGCACGGCCGGGTCGATGCCGTCCCGCAGGGCGATCAGGGTCCCCGCCTCGTGGCGGCTGAGCGCGTCGGATCCGGCAGCGTGGCGGACGCCGGCGTGGCCGGGTGCGGCGAGTTCGAGGAGCGCGGATGCCAGGTCGCCGACGTGGACCGGGCAGCGCACGTCGTCGGTGAACAGCGCTCCGCTGGAGGCCCCCGCGGCCAGGTCGCGGACCCTCCGCTCGTGCGGCGACCCGCCATCGCCGAGGATCAGCGACGTCCGGACGATCACCGCCGAGGGGCTGATGGCGCTGACCGCGGTCTCCGCCGCGGCCTTGGCGGCACCGTAGGGGGTGACCGGGTCCGGGGCCGCCGTCTCGCCGTAGCTGACCGCGGCCCCGGAGAAGACGGCGTCGCTGGAGACGTGCACCAGCCGGGCGCCGGCCGCTGCGGATGCGAGGGCCACATGCGCGGCTCCGTCCGCGGTGATGCGCCAGTCGCTCTGCCGGTAGGCCGCGTTGACGACGGCGTCCGGCCGCACCGCGGCCACCACCTCAGCGGCCCGCCCGCGGTCCCGGACGTCGAGGGGCGACCAGGCCGCCGCTGCCGTGCCGGGCCGCTGCGCCCGGCATGTTGCGGCCACCCGGTGTCCCGCGGCCGCGGCCTGCCGGACGACTTCGCTGCCGAGGAACCCGCTGCCGCCGATGACCAGGAGCTGCATCTGCAGCCGCCTCCTTCCTCGCCGCCGGGAGCCGGACCGCCGGCCCCTGCACGGCACGGGTGGGCTCTGGGCGCGACCGGACCGCGGCGCGCCGCTGCGGCCCAGGGTGTCACGGGCGGGCGTCCGCAGAGGGCCGCGCACTGCCGGGCCCGCGGCTAGCGGCGCGGAGCCGCCGGCCGCAGGCCCGGTACTGCGGCGGATCTGCGGCCCGCCGCTGCTGCGCACGCCAGTACAGGGCCACGGCGGCGGCCAGGGCGAAGGTGACCGCCGACCGCAGGAGCAGGCCGGGGGTGCCGAGCTCGGGCAGCAGTGCGTCGGCGGCGTTCCAGGAGGCGTGGGCCAGCACCGCCGCCCACACCCCGCCGCCGAGGTACTCGCTGGCGAACAGGATCAGGTAGCTCAGCGGCAGCAGGGTGGGGAAGAACAGCGCGCCGGGCCAGCTGAAGAGGCCCATGGCGTGCTGCCCGGTGCCTTCGATGAAGAACAGCGGCAGGTGCCACAGCGCCCAGGCGCCGCCCAGCACAGCGGCGGTGCGGGCCGGCCCCCGGGTGGCGCGCATGCGCGGCTGGGCGTAGCCGCGCCAGCCGAACTCCTCGGCGAGCGGCCCGGAGATGAGGGTGTAGCCCAGGACGCCGCCGGCTCCGCCGACGCTGGCGGCGACCGCTGCCGCGTGCTGGGGCAGCGCGGACAGGTCGCCGGTGTTCAGGGCGAGGGCGGCGGTGGCGGTGGGCGCGGCGCCGAGCAGCAGGGCGAGGGCGGGCCAGGCGGCGGCTGCGCGGGCGCGCAGCGGGGCGAGCCCTGCGCGGCCGCGCACCCACAGCGCCGCAGCGGCCAGGGTGGGGCCGAAAGAGCCGAGGACGAACAGGGCGGTGGCGCCCGGACCGTCGCCGGTGGCGGTCCCGGTGGCGATGAGCGCGGCCCACGGGAGCCAGGACAGGGCGAGGGTGAGCGCGGCGAAGGCGCCCAGTCCGGTGGTGCGGGTCTGCGGTGTGGAGGACATCTCCGCCTCTTTCCATGGGGGGTGGTCGGCTCCCAGGCTTCCCCCGCGCCGCCCCGCCGTCAGGGGTGGCGGTCTTCCGCCGGGGGTGGTGCCCGCACCCGCCCCGGCAGTGGCGCAGGGCCGCCGAGATGTTCCTCGACGAGGTCGCCGACCCCGGCACCGTGCTCCTACCGCGGCGAGCTGCCGGTGCTCACCGAGCGAGTCGGCCCCCCCCGGGCAGGGCAGAGTCGTCGACCTTCAACGCCCGCCTGGGCGCCCCCGGCCGCGGCTCCGAGGCGCCGAGCAGGGTGGACCACCGGCGATCCACCCTGCTCGCCTACTCCGGTCACACTCGGTGGCCTCCCTCCGCAAGCCGCCCGGAGCCGGGTGGGGAAGGCGGACGTCCGATCGTGCTGCCGCACCCCTCACAGGGCGATGTCGCGTACGTCTTCAGAGCCGCAGCTTCCGCAGATGCGCCGCGCCCCCTGGCCGTGGTTCCCGCTGCGGAGCTGGAGGTTCTCGATCCTGTTGTCGTCGGCGATGCCGTTGATGTGGTGCACGGTTTCGTGCTCACTGAGCAATCGCCCGAGCTTGCGTGCCATCACCCACCTGTGCTGAAGGAAGGAAACCCGTTTGGGTCTCCAAGCGCCTTCGCTGCCGGGGACCAGCATGTTCACGTACTTGAAGAGCGAACCGTGATTCAGGCGGATCCATCCAGCCGGGTCATCAAGCTTGCACTCCCAGGAGCAGTACCGCATGGAACTCACCCGGTAGACGAACTGCTGGCCGCAGCTGCCGCAAAGGCGGGGTGGCGACTTCCCCGCCGGCCGTCGGCAACTCGTTATCTCCCGCTTGTGGCGGTGGCCGCACGCGCTGTGGTCGAAGCAGCTGGAGTTCCAACCCTGGTTGTCGAATCGCCTGACGCCGGAGATCAGCGAACGCATGTACGACTTCGACGCGTTTTCGAGCTTCCTTCGCCGTGCGAATTCCGTTGCAGGCAGCTCGCTCCAGCCTCCCCAGCCTCGCGTCAACCAATATTGCCTGGCCTCCGGGAAGCCCCACTTATCGGAGGCGTGAATCCGGCGGCTCCATGGACTTCATTGCGTCGCGATCTGTTTGTTCTGTCGCGAAATAACGTTTCCAACCAAACGTTTTTCAGCAGACCGCAACGCGACCACCCCTGCCCCGCTCGGGCCGGGCCGCGCGCCCATCGCCGGAACGCTGGTGAGAGCCGTTGGCTGAGGAGCTGGGCGAGCTGCCCGGCGGACACGGCCACCGGGCAGGCAGCCGTCTCAGCCGGGCATCCCCTTGCGGGGCGGCCTCTGCGGAGTCGCCAAGCGCCCGGAACGGCCGTGCCGCGGCAGATTCGGGCCAGGCCCGGTCACAGGCTGCGGATGTAGTGCTGCAGGAGGGCTTGCTCGCCGGAGGGCGCTGTGCCCAGCTCGACGTCGCCGTAGGGGGCGAAACCCGCAGCGGCCAGTGTGCGCATAGAGGCTGCGTTCTCGCTGGCGGTCCGGGCGTACAGCTCTCCAAGCCCCATGCGGGTGCCGAGTTCGACCGTGCACTCCACGGCCTGCTGCGCGGCTCCGCGGCCGCGCGCCGCTGCAGCGAGCCAGAAGCCGACCTCGGCGCGGTCGCCGGCGATGTCGAACAGCACCACGCTGCCGAGGAACTCCTCCGAGCCGGACTCGGCGATCGCGAGCACGGCCAGGGTGCCGCTGACGAGCCCCGGGGTGATGATCGAGTCGACCTGCTCCACGACCAGGGCCGGGGTGTAGTGCGGTTCGGGAAGATGGGCGAACCGGCGGACGTCTGCATCCGCGGTGCCGGCAGCATACGCGGCGGCATCGTCGGCGCCCAGGGGCCTGATCATCACACCTGCTCGCGCGATGGGCAGCAGTGCCCGGATGTCCACACAGCCTCCTAAAGTGATCACCGTTCGCTTAGCACGCTAGCAGATGAGGAACTATGTCGTACTGGCTCCGGCAGCGCCCTGCGCCGCAGCGCAAGCGCGCACTGTCACCGCAAGCGATCGCGGAGGCCGCCGTGGTGATCCTGGATTCCGAGGGCGAGGACGGCCTGAGCCTGCGGACACTGGCCGCGCAGCTGGGTGTTGTGGTCGCGAGCTTGTACCGCCATGTGCGCAGCCGCAGCGAAGTACTGGATCTGGCCGTGGACGCCGTGCTGGTCTCCGACGCCGATACCGCCGGCGAGTTGACCGGCGACGACCTCGTGCGCACGCTGCTGGCGTGGCGATCCCACCTGCTCCGGCACCCCTGGGCGATCACGCACGTGATGCGGCAACCACCGCTTGGTCCCGGCTATCTCGCCCTGTCCGACCGGTTGTGCGCGCTGCTGTCCGAGCGCGGGGTGCCGGACGAGGAGCTGCTGAGCACGTCCTACGCGATGAGCGACTTCGTGATCGGCTGCGTGCTTGCACAGCGCAACGCAGAATCGGCGGGCCAGCAATGGCCGGCATCACTGGAGGACCGGGGCTACCCCCATCTGCACCGCGCCGTGTCGGCACACCAGCCCACCTGGGAAGCAGTGACCCGGCACGGACTCGAGCGCCTCGCAGGAGACCGCTAACCCCATGAGCTCGACACCGACTGGGCCGGCGTCAGCCTGGTGGAAGGCGTGGAGACCACCGCCGCCGACGCCCTGACCCACTCCCACGGCGGCCCGGCCCGGCTTCTCGTCCCGCGCCTGTACTTCTGGAAGTCGGCGAAATGGGTGCGCGGCCTGACGCTCCTGCCCAGCGACGAACCCGGCTTCTGGGAGCAGGCCGGCTACCACGGCTACGGCGACCCCTGGCGCGAACAGCGCTACCGGGGGGACTGATCCGTGGCCCGCTGGCTCCCGGCCGCCCTGGAAGCCGACCGGTGGGAGACCCCCACCGCCCGCACCCTGGTGCTGTCCGTCCCCGGGTGGACCGGGCACCGCCCCGGACAGCACGTCGGCGTGCGCCTCACGGCCCAATACGGCTCGCTCCTACTCGGTGTCCTCGGCGTCGGGCCCCGACCGCCTGGAACTCACCGTCCTGCTCGACCCCGGCGGCGAAGTCTCCCCCTACCTGCTCCGCGACTTCCGGGTGGGCGACCGGATCGATGTGCGCGGCCGACTGGGCGGCTGGTCCGTGTGGAACACCACCGCGCCCGGCCCGGTGGTCCTCATCGGCGGCGGCTCGGGCATCGCCCCGCTCGCCAGCATGGTCCGCGAGCGCCGCCGGACCGGAAGCCGGGCCCTGTTCCGGGTCCTCTACTCCCTGCGCAGCCCCGACGACCGCTACTACCGCACCGAACTGGGGCCCGCTGCCGGGCCCGGTGTCGACGTGTTCCTGGCCTACATCCGGGAGGTGCCCGAGGAGTCGCCCCGCGGACCCAAGCGGCTCAGCGTCGCCGACCTCAACACTCACGGGTTCCCGGCAGAGTTCAGCCCGGTGTGCTTCGTGTGCGGACCCACCGGGTTTGTCGAGACCGCCGCCGACGGCCTGATCGCCCTCGGACACGACCCCCGCCGGATCCGGACCGAGCGCTATGGAAGCGGAGACCGCGGCGCGTTCGCCCGCCTGCACGTCTCCACCGGCGGCCCCGGCCTGGTGGCGCGCTGCCCCGCCTGCGCGGTGCTCGTGCTGCGCCTGGTGCGCACCCCGGACGGACTGGCCTTGGACCCGGGGGGGCACCGGTTGCATCACTCTGCCCCTGGACGAGTGACGCCGCGGCCGGTGACCCAAGCAGGCCGCGCTGCTGACCGCCGCTTTACGGGAAACGTCGGAGCTGCATGGAAGACTGGGCGCATGGCCAGGCGATCTTCCCGCGAGCAGCGGCTGCGCGACCTCGCGGCGCTGCGGCGGGTCCGCGACCGCATCGACCGCGAGTACGCCGCGCCGCTCGACGTGGCCGCACTGGCGCGCAGCGCCAGCATGTCGGCCGGCCACCTCAGCCGCCAGTTCCGCGCCGCCTACGGCGAATCGCCCTACTCCTACCTGATGACGCGCCGCATCGAACGCGCCATGGCACTGCTGCGCGGCAGCAGCCTCAGCGTCACCGACGTCTGCTTCGCCGTCGGCGGCTCCTCGCTGGGCACCTTCTCCACCCGCTTCACCGAACTCGTCGGCATGTCCCCGAGCGCCTACCGCGACCTGGCCGACTCCGGCGCCGAGCACCTGCCGGCGTGCATCGCCAAGCAGGTCGCGCGGCCGGTCAGGAATCGAGAAGCGCCCGCGGCGCCGCTGAGCCTAGTGTGATCTGCATGGACATCGCGATCAACGCCAGTTTCCTGCCGCACACCGACCCCGAGGCGTCGCTGGGCTTCTACCGCGACCTGCTCGGCTGGGAGGTGCGCAACGACGTCGGCCAGGGCACGATGCGCTGGATCACCGTCGGCCCGCCCGGACGGCCGGACACCTCGGTCGTGCTGCAGCCGCCCTCGGCCGACCCCGGCATCACCGAGGACGAGCGCGCCGTCATCGAGCAGATGATGGCCAAGGGCACCTACGCCGGGCTGCTCCTGGCCGCCGAGGACCTCCAGGAGGTCTTCGACCGGCTGCAGGCCGGCGGCGCCGAAGTCGTCCAGGAGCCCACCGACCAGTTCTGGGGCGTGCGCGACTGCGCCTTCCGCGACCCGGCCGGCACCCTGCTGCGCATCCAGGAGCGCAGCTGAGCACCGCCGGCGGGCCGCGCCCGGCCGCCCGGTGCCGCCGCGACACCGAGCACCGGCTGCGCACCGACACCGCTTCCGCGCAGGGAGTGCCGCCCCTGGTACCGCTGTCCTGCGGCTTCGAGGACGGCGCCGTCCACCTGGGGATCGGACCCACCCGCGACGCCACCATGGTCGAAGGCCGCGCCGAACCGATCGCCCTGGACGCCCTGCCGCGCGAGCGCGCCGACCTCTTTGCCGCGCGCACCGGCTTCGATCCCCCCGCCCAGGGCCAGGGCTACCGCCGGCACCGCAGCACGCCCGCCCGCATCCACGCCCGGCGCGAAGCAGACGAACCGGCGGGGCGCACGCTGATGCGCGACCGCCAGTGGCCTGCCTGACGCCCGCGCCGGCCCGCCCACCCGACCCACACCACGAGGGACACCGCCATGACCAGCGACCTTGCGCCCGCCGGCGCCCCCGGATCCCACCCTGCCGACCGGCACGACCGCATCCGGGTCGTCGGCGCCCGCCAGAACAACCTGCGCGACGTCGCCATCGAACTGCCCAAGCGGCGCCTCACCGTCTTCACTGGGGTGTCCGGCTCCGGCAAGAGCTCCCTGGTCTTCAGCACCATCGCCGCCGAGTCCCAGCGCATGATCAACGAAACCTACAGCGCGTTCCTGCAGGGCTTCATGCCCGCCGCGCACCGCCCCGAGGCCGACGTGCTGGACGGCCTGACCACCGCCATCATCGTCGACCAGGAGCCGCTGGGCGCCGACCCGCGCTCCACGGTGGGCACCGCCACCGACACCAACGCGATGCTGCGCATCCTCTTCTCCCGCCAGGGCAGCCCGAGCAACGGCGGCCCGCAGTCCTACTCCTTCAACGTCGCCTCCGTCTCCGCCCAGGGCGCGATGACCGTGCAGCGCGACCCCGACCGGACCCGCGCCCAGAAGGTCGCCTTCAGCCGCACCGGCGGCATGTGCCCGCACTGCGAAGGACTCGGCCGCGTCGACGACATCGACCTCACCCAGCTCTACGACGACACCAAATCCCTGTCCGAGGGCGCCTTCACCATCCCCGGCTGGAAGTCGGACTCCTGGTGGACGGTGCGCACCTACGCCGCCTCCGGATTCGTCGACCCCGACAAGGCCATCCGCGACTACACCAAGCGCGAACTGCACGACTTCCTCTACCGGGAGGCCGTCAAGGTCACCGTGGACGGCTCCACCCTCACCTACGAGGGCCTCATCCCCCGCATCCGCAAGTCGTTCCTGTCCAAGGACCGCGAAGCGATGCAGCCGCACATCCGCGAATTCGTCGACCGCGCCGTCACCTTCGGCACCTGCCCCGCCTGCCAGGGCACGCGCCTCTCCGACGCGGTCCGCGCCTCGCGCATCGAGGGCAGGAACATCGCCGACCTGTGCGCGATGCAGATCAGCGACCTCGCCGAGTGGGTGCGTGCCCTGGACCTCCCCGAGGTCACGCCGCTGCTGGAGAAACTGGGCCACACCCTGGACTCCTTCGTCGAGATCGGCCTGGGCTACCTGTCGCTGGAGCGCGCCGCGGGCAGCCTGTCCGGCGGCGAGGCCCAGCGCACCAAGATGATCCGCCACCTGGGCTCCGCCCTCACCGACGTCACCTACGTCTTCGACGAGCCCACCATCGGCCTGCACCCCCACGACATCGCCCGCATGAACCGGCTGCTGCTGCGGCTGCGCGACAAGGGCAACACGGTGCTGGTGGTCGAGCACAAGCCGCAGACCATCGCCATCGCCGACCACGTCGTCGACCTGGGCCCCGGCGCGGGCTCCGGCGGCGGCCACGTCGTCTTCGAGGGCAGCGTGCAGCACCTGCGCTCCGCCGACACCGCCACCGGCCGCCACCTGGCCGACCGCGCCCCGCTCAAGGACAAGGTGCGCACCCCCTCCGGAGTCCTGGAGGTGCGCGGCGCCCGCGCGCACAACCTCGACGGCGTCGACGTCGACATCCCGCTGGGGGTGCTGGTCGCCGTCACCGGCGTGGCCGGCTCCGGCAAGAGCTCGCTGATCCACGGCTCGGTGGCCCCGCGCGAGGGCGTCGTGGCCATCGACCAGGCGCCGATCCGCGGCTCGCGCCGCTCCAACCCGGCCACCTACACCGGCCTGCTAGAGCCGGTGCGCAAGGCGTTCGCCAAGGCCAACGGCACCAAGCCGGCGCTGTTCAGCGCCAACTCCGAAGGCGCCTGCCCCAACTGCAAGGGCGTCGGGGTGCTCTACACCGACCTGGGGATGATGGCCGGCGCCGCGATCACCTGCGATGTGTGCGGCGGCAAGCGCTTCGAGGAGTCGGTGCTGGCCTACACACTGGGCGGGCGTACCATCGCCGAGGTCCTGGCGATGCCGGTGGCCGAGGCGGCCGAGTTCTTCGCCGCCGGTGAGTCGCGGGTGCCGGCCGCCCAGCGCATCGCCGCGCGGATGGCCGAGGCGGGGCTGGGCTACCTGGCGCTGGGCCAGCCGCTGACGACCCTGTCCGGCGGCGAGCGCCAGCGCCTGAAGCTGGCGGTGCACCTGGGCGACAAGGGCGGCGTGGTGGTACTGGACGAGGTCACCGCCGGCCTGCACCTGGCCGATGTGGCCCAGCTGCTCGAACTGCTGGACCGGCTGGTGGACTCGGGCCGCACGGTGATCGCGATCGAGCACCACCTGGCGGTGATGGCCCACGCCGACTGGATCATCGACCTGGGCCCCGGCGCCGGCTCCGACGGCGGCCGCATCGTGTTCGAGGGAACCCCGGCCGACCTGGCCGCCTCCGGGTCGACGCTCACCGGCGAGCACCTGGCGGCCTACACCAGCGCCTGACCTGCACCGCAGCGGCGGGGCCGCGCAGTATCCGCACAGCATGCCGTGGACGGCCGGCGCTTCCCGCGCCGGCCGCAAGGACAAGGGGGGCCGATGCGCAGGCTGATCATGACCCAGAACCTCACCCTGGACGGGGCGGCCGAGATGATCGGCGACTGGTTCTCCCCCGAGGACGCGGCCTCCCAGGACTATCTCGCCGGAGAGCTGGCCCGCTACGGCGCCGCGGGCGAGTCCCTCCTGTTCGGCCGCAGGACCTTCGAGGACCCGCGCGGGTTCTGGCCGCTGCAGCGCGACGACCGCACCGGCGTCACCGCCGCCCTGGACAGCGCGGCCAAGTACGTGGTCAGCTCCACTCTGGCCGACGCCGGCTGGGAGCACTCGGCGGTGCTCGCCGGCGACCCGGTCGGGCAGGTGCGCGCGCTCAAGGAGGAGGGCGGCGGGGACCTCGCCTGCATCGGCAGCATCCGCCTGGCGCATGCGCTCATCGCCGCGGACCTGGTCGACGAGTACCGCCTGTTCACCTACCCGGCCGTGCAGGGCGGCGGGCGGCGGCTCTTCCCCGAGGGCCGGGCCATCCCGCGGCTCGAACTGCTCGACGCCGCCGCGTTCCCGTCCGGCGTGGTCCGCACCCGCTACCGGCCGCTGTGAGCGGCCGGCGCCGCTGAGCCAGCCGCGCTCCGGCGCCCTCAGGCCAGGGCGGCGGCCAGCAGGCGGTCCAGCGCCCGGTGGGCGGCATCGCGCGCCGCGGTGTCGCCGGGGCGCTCGGACAGCCACAGGGCGGCGTCGTTCATGGCGCCGGACAGCTGCACGGCCAGCGCGCCGCACAGGTCGGGGCCGACGCCGGCCGCGGCCAGGGCTTCGCGCAGATGCGTACCGGAGTGGGCCTCGTCCAGGGCGCGCCAGGCGGCCCAGCCCAGTGCGGCCGGGCCGTCGGTGAGGAGCACGCGCGCGGCGCCGTCGGCGGTGATGGCGTCGAGGAAGGCGTGGCTGCCGGCCGCGAGCTGGTCGCGGGGCGAGGGGCCGGCAGCGTCGGCGGCCGCGGCCACGGCGTCGCCCACCTGCGCGTGCAGGCGCTGGGCCGCGGCGGCGAACAGCGCGGGTTTGCCGTCGTAGTGGTGGTAGACGGCGCCGCGGGTCACGCCGGCGGTGCGGGCCACAGCATCCAGCGACGTGCGGCTGTAGCCGTGGGCGGCGAAGTGGTGCAGGGCGGCGTCCAGGACGCGGCGGCCGGTGGCGGCGGCGTCAGCGGCGGTGGCGCGGGGCATGGGCGGTCCTCGCAGACTTTACATACATGGAGTATGTATGATGGCCGTGTTTACATCCACAGTGTATGTATCTGAGGGGCGCCCATGCCGACCACCAGCTTCTACCCCGTCCTGATGACCGACGACATCCCCGCCGCCACCGCCTTCTACCGCGACATCCTCGGCTTCACCACCACCTTCACCTCCGACTGGTACACCAGCCTGCGCCTAGGCAGCTACGAACTCGCCCTCCTCGACCCCGAACACGCCACCGTCCCCCACGGCTACGGCACCCGCGCCGCCGGCCTCCTCCTCAACCTCGAAACCGACGACGCCACCGCCCTGCACACCCGCCTCACCCGCAGCCACGGCATCGAACCGGTCCTGGGCCTGCGCGACGAGGACTTCGGCCAGCGCCACTTCATCATCGAAGGCCCCGGCGGCGTCCTGATCGACATCATCGAACCCATCGCCCCCTCACCCGAATTCGCCGCCGCCTACAGCCCCGACGCCCTGCCCCGCAGCGGCGGGTCCAGCTGACGAAACGCCGGCAGGCGGCCGGCGCGCACCGCGGCCCCCAGCACCGGCAGCCGCACCCCAACGCCGGCCCCCGCCGACCCGCGCGGCGGGCCGGCGGACGCGGCGCCGCGCGGCCCGACCCGGCCGGAACCATCCCGCCCGCCGGAACCGTCCCACCCCCGGACCGCACGCAGCACCGAGGAAGGCCCCATCCCCCGTGGAGAACCCCGAAACCCTCATCCCCCTGGTCGTGATCGCCACCGTCGCCATCGCCGTGATCGCCATGGCCGCCTCCAGCGCCGCCCTCGACAAGCGCATCAAAGAACTCACCGCCTGGGCCGACGAACACGGCTGGCGCTTCGAAGAACGCCGCCCCGACCTCGTCGGCTACTTCTCCGGCACCCCCTTCGACAAGGGCAGCAACCCCACCGCCGGACTCGCCCTCACCGGAACCCACCGCGGCCACCGCGTCCTGGCCTACGAGCACACCTACACCACCGTCCAGTCGACCGGGCAGACCACCACCCGCAAGACCCACCGCTTCCACATCACCGCCCTGGCCACCCCCGTCTCCACCCCCACCCTGCAGATCAAGGAAGAGCACTTCGGCCACACCCTGCTCAACCTCGTCGGCCTGCACGACCTCCGCCTGGGCGACGACGACTTCGACCGCGCCTTCCGCATCGAAACCACCGACGACGACTTCACCCGGGCCGTCCTCGACGCCGACCTGCGCGCCTGGCTCCTGGCCACCCCCGCAGCGGGCCACCTGCCGCTGCGCTTCACCGGCGACCACCTCATCACCTGGGAGGCCACCCGCCTGCACCCCGACCGCGTCCGCACCGTCGCCGACCGCCTCGCCGACCTGCTCGAACGCATCCCCGACACCGCCTGGGAACAGGCCAAGGCCCGCTGAACCCGCCCCCGCGCTAGGATCACCCGCCCGGCGGCAAAGACGACAGACCACAAAAAAGGGGGGCCGCTGTGGACGGCGAAACACTGCGCACCGTGCTTCCCGCCGCGATCGGCGTGCTGCTGTGTGCCGCATCCACCGGAATCGGCACCGCCGAACTGGCGCGCACCGCCGCGCTGCGCCGCCGGGGCATCTGCGTACCCGGCCGCATCGACTCCGTGCCCACCGGCGGAGCCCGCGGCCCTGTCGTGTTCTCCTTCACCACCCGCGACGGCCGCCGCACCACCGCCACCCAGGCCTTCGCCAGCACCACCACGCGCCTGCACCCCGGCCAAGAGGTCACCGTCGCCTACGACCCGCACGACCCCACCCGCGCCCACGTCGCGCGCGCCACCCAGGCGGGCGCAGCCGTCGCGTTCCTCCTGGCCGGGGCGGCCGCAGGGGGCCTCGCTCTGCTCTTCGCCACCTCCGACCTCATGCCCTGACCCCAGCGCACAACCCGCTGGTGCGGCCCGCCGGACCCCGCGTAGCCTCGCCGCCATGCCCGACGCCGAGTACGCCCACCCCCGCCTGGCCGCCCTCTACGACCACCTCCACGCCGACCCTTCTGACCTGCCGCCCTACCTGGAGATCCTGCGGGCTGAAGATGCCCGCGACATCATCGACGCCGGCTGCGGCACCGGCCGCCTCACCCTGGCGCTGGCCGCACGCGGCTGCACCGCCACCGGGTTCGACCCGGCCCGCGCCTCCCTCGACGTCGCCCGCGCCAAACCCGGCGCCGACCGCGTCCGCTGGGTCCACGGCGACTCCTCCGCCCTGGCCGCCCTCGACCCGCCGCTGCGCGCCGACGCCGCCGTCATGGCCGGCAACGCCTCCCAAGCCGTCGACAACCCCGCCCAGTGGCGGCGCACCCTCACCGACCTGCACGCCGCCCTGCGCCCCGGCGGCCTGTTCGCCTTCGAGACCCGCAACCCCGACGCCCGCGCCTGGGAGCGCTGGAACCGCGCCGAGTCCCTGCGCACCCTGGAGGTCCCCGGCACCGGCCCGGTCACCGTCTGGGTGGACCTGCTCGACGTCGACGGGCCGCTGGTGGCCTTCCGATGGACCTTCGCCTTCGCCGACGGCCAGGAGCTCACCTCCACCTCCACACTGCGCTTCCGCACCCGCGCCGAGACCTCCGCCGACCTGGCCGCGGCCGGCTTCACCGTCGAAGAGGTCCGCGGCGCCCCCGACCGCCCCGGCCGCGAACTCGTGTTCCTCGCCCGACGCCCCTGACCTTCCCCGCCAGCGCCGACGTCAGGGGAGGAGCCGCACCCGCCACGGGCCACCGCCTACATGCACTCCGCCGCATACCGGCGCAGCGCCTCGCGCACGAACTCCGCGCCTCCGGGGCCGCCGAACGCCGCAGCCAGCCGCGGCTCGGCGACGTAGCTGTCGCCGATGCCCGCCACCATGTCCCGCGAACGCCCCCGGTCGCCCTCGTACACCGGCGTCCCCGGGATCGACGACAGCCACGCCACATGCCGCGCCGCCAGCGCACGCGCCCGCCCACCCGCAACCGCCGCGCCCTCGCGCCAGGCCGACGCCCAGTCCGCCGCCAACCCGTCGCGCTCATCGCGCCAGGCCACCTGCTCGGCCAGCGCCATACCGTGCCACCACTCGTAGGCGGCCCGGAACGCCTCCGCCCCCCACCGCGCACTCACCTCTGCCTCGTAGCGGTCGTTGAACCCCTCCAGCAGCACATCGCCGTCCGGCTCAACACCGGCCCGCGCCGCCTCCAGCGCGTGCCCGGCCGCCCGCAGCTGCCCGTCGATACGCTCGCGCTCGGCGCGCAGCGCAGCGATATGCGACTCCAGCCCCGCGCACCGGTCCACCTCGCCCGCCAGCACCTCGCCGATCGCCGCCAGCCCCATCCCGGTGCGCCGCATCTGCAGGATCCGCTGCAGCCGCGCCACCGCGCCCGGCCCGTAGTAGCGGTAGCCGTTGCCGCCCACCCGAGTGGGCGGCAGCAGCCCGACCCGGTCCCAGTAGCGCAGCGTGCGCCCGGTGACACCGGCCCGCGCCGCCAGCTGCGCAACCGTCCACTCCACCCCGCCGCCCCCTCACCCGCGCGCCGCGCCCCGGCAGGGTTCAGCCGCGGGCCGCAGCGATGATGCGCGCCTGGTCGTCGTGCAGCGCCTGCGCCGCCGTCCGGCCGCTCGCCGCCAGATAGGCATCCACCAGCCGGTTCCCGGCACTATATCCCGCACCCGTCGGCAGCCCCACCGGCTCGCCCCCGTACCGGCGCGCATGCGCATCGCCCAGCACCCACGCCGTGATGTTCTCCATACCCGTCACCTCCAGCCCCTCCAGCACCCGCGCATACACCGCGTCGTCCCCCAGGTGCGCCGCACCGACACGCGCATAGCCCAGCCGGTCGCCGTACAGGCTGCGCGCGAACGCATCCGCCAGCCCCTCGGCCACCACTTGCTCGCCCACCGTCACCGCCGCCGGATTCCACACCACCCCGCCCGGGCTGTACCGCAGATTGTGGTGCAGCTCGTGCACCGCGGTCGCCTCCAACCGCTCCAGGTTCTCCGGGGTCGGCCACAGCGTGATCGTGATGGCGCCCGAGATACCGCCCATCGCGGTCATCCCCAGGCTGGTCTGCAGGAAGTGCTCATCGCCCGGATCGCCCAGCACCAGCAGCACCGCCACATCCGGCACCGCAAACCCCGGGTTGGCCTCGGCGAGCACCGCGGCCGCGCCGTCCAGGGCGCGCTGCATCCGCCCCAGCGCATCGGCCTCCTCCAGCACCTCCACCGCGGCCAGGCACCGATCACCATCGCGGTCGATCGGGAAGCCGTGCCCGAATCCGTGCACATCGGCCAGATCGGGCGGCTCGGGCGCAAACCGGTACTGGGCCGCGACCGGGGCGTGCAGCTCCCGCAGCAGACCGCGGCGCTCGTCGGGCGCCGCAGCCAGGACCCGGCGCATCGCAGAAAGGCTGTCAACAACAGTGATGGACATGCCCCCAACGCTAAGCATTGACGCTGCGTCAAGGTCAAACCCCGGCACCGCCCTAGCGGACCGCACCACCCGGCACCCGCCCAACAGCACAACCGGCCGCTAACGGCCGCCCCAGTGCCCACCCGGCCCACCGCGGGCACACCACCCCCATGCCCCCGCACTGCATCCTCGCCGCCAGCCTCACCGCAGCCCTGCTCGGCTCCAGCCCCGCACTCCCCGACACAGCCCTCACGCCCCGCACCACCTGCCCGCCCCCGGCCGCCGCCCTCCACCGGCCCCGGCCCCGGGCCCACCCGCCCACACGGTGCACACTCCACCGCCGCCGCACCCGCTGCCACCCCAGCGCCGAACCGCCCCCGCCGACCCGGCCGCCGCACCCCTAGACCCCCATCACCACCCGCCTGCTCGCCGACCGCTCCGCCGCCAGCGCCTTCGCCGCAGCCGCGGCCGAACACCTCTGCGCCCAATACGACCGCCGCCACCACCCGACCGGCGGCCGCGCCGAACCCTCCCGCCGCAGCGACGCAGCCCTGCGCCCCACCGCTACCCCCCCCCACCCCGGCCAGGCCGGGCCACCCCGCCCGAGCAGGCACAATCAACACCATGACTGCCCGCACACCCCGCACCTGCCCCTGCGGCGCCGCCGCCTACACCCACTGCTGCGGCCCCCTCCACGCCGGCGCGCCCGCCACCACCGCCGAAGCCCTCATGCGCTCCCGCTACAGCGCCTTCGCCCTCGGCGACACCGCCCACCTGCTGCGCACCTGGCACCCCGACACCCGCCCCGCCCGCATCGACCCCGACCCCCACACCACCTGGACCGGCCTGACCATCCACGCCACCACCGGCGGCACGCCCTTCCACACCGAAGCCACCGTCGACTTCACCGCCGCCTACACCAGCGCCGGCCAGCCCGGCCACCAGCGCGAAAACTCCCGCTTCCGCCGCCACAACGGCGCCTGGACCTACCTCGACGCCCACGCCTGACCCCGCCCCCGCACACCCGCCCCACCACCGCATACGCTCCCCCCAGCACCACCACCAGCCACACCGCCGTCCGAAAGGACCCCGACCGTGCCCACCACCGCCCAGACCGCCACCGCCCGCGAACTCCTCCAGGCCCTGGGCCCCGACATCGTCACCACCGACCCCGACATCACCGCCTCCCGCGCCCACGACGAAGCCGAATGGGCCCCCTACGGCACCCCCGCCGCCCTCGTCCGCCCCACCACCGCCGACCACGTCCAAACCGCCGTCGAAATCTGCGCCCGCCACCGCACCCCCATCGCCCCCCGCGGAGCAGGCACCGGCCTCTCCGGCGCCGCCAACGCCGCCGAAGGCTGGACCGTCCTCTCCTTCGAACGCATGAACCAGATCCTCGACATCGACACCGACCAGCAGACCGCCACCGTCCAACCCGGCGTCATCAACGACGACCTGCGCGCCCACGCCGCCACCCGCGGCCTCTGGTACCCGCCCGACCCCGCCTCCTCCCCCTGGTCCACCATCGGCGGCAACGTCAACACCAACGCCGGCGGCCTCTGCTGCGTCAAATACGGCGTCACCCGCGACTACGTCCTCGCCCTCCAAGCCGTCACCGCCCACGGCCGCACCCTGCGCCTAGGCCGCGCCACCGCCAAAGGCGTCACCGGCTACGACCTCGCCGGACTCATGGTCGGCTCCGAAGGCACCCTCGCCCTCATCACCGAAATCACCCTCCGCCTGCGCCCCCTGCGCACCGGCACCGAACACACCATCGTCGGCCACTTCGACACCCTCGCCGACGCCGGCCGGGCCGTCGCCGCCGTCGCCGCATCCGGCACCACCTGCTCCGCCCTCGAACTCATCGACCGCTTCTGCCTCCAAGCCGTCGACGACTGGAAGAACATGGGCCTGGCCGCCGACGGCAACGTCCTCCTCCTCGCCCGCACCGACGCCCCCGGCGCCGCCGGAGACGCCGAAGCCGACACCGTCCTGGCCACCTTCCGCGACGCCGGCGCCACCCACGCCGACCGCTCCACCGACCCCGACGAAGCCGAAGCCCTCTTCTCCGCCCGCCGCCTCGCCTACCCCGCCCTCGAACGCCTCGGCCCGCTGCTCACCGAAGACGTCTGCGTCCCCCGCATCCGCGTCCCCGACATGCTCGCCCGCATCGAAGCCGCCGCCCAGCGCCACACCACCCGCATCGGCAACATCGCCCACGCCGGCGACGGCAACCTCCACCCGCTCTTCATCGTCGAAGCCGGCGACGACGACGCCCGCCGCCGCGCCCAAGCCGCCTTCGAAGACATCGTCGACGACGCCATCGCCCTCGGCGGCACCGTCACCGGCGAACACGGCGTCGGCCTGCTCAAACGCCGCGGCGCCGCCGCCGAACTCGGCCCCGACGTCCTCGACCTGCACCGCGCCGTCAAAGACGCCCTCGACCCCCAGCACATCCTCAACCCCGGGAAAGCCTTCTAACCCCCGCACACAGACAGCGGGGGCCGCCGCGCCCACCAGCGCAGCGGCCCCCGCCGCCAACTCCCCGCCGCTCCACCAGCCGGCGCAGCACACCTACCAGGACAACCGGTACACCGGCCACACCCGCTCCACCGACAAGCCCGCCTCCCGGCACGCCCCCGCCACCACCGCATCATCGAACTCGCGCACCGACAGCCGCCGCGCCGACCCCTCCAGCGCCGCCGCCACACCCCCCAGCAGGCCCGCCAGCCGCCCCGCCGGAACCCCGTGGTGCACCACCCGCGCCACCGACGCCGCACCCTCCCGGTCCACCAGCACCGTCACCTGCGCCACCACCGGCGCCTCACCGCGCCCGCCCACCAGGTCGAAGGTCCGCGACGCCAGCAGCCACTCCGCATCCCCCTCCTCCTCGGCGCCGCCCAGCCACTCCGCGACATCCTCGGCATCCCACTCCTCCGGGAACGGGTGCAGAATCGCGTGCGCCGCGAACAGCTGCGCATACTCCTCCAGCCGCCCCGCAGGCAGCTCCCCCGCAACCTCGCGCACGCCCTCCCCGGCCGACACCGCAACCGCCGCGACATCACCCGACCAGTCGCGGCCCTCCTCCCGGTGCACCGCAGCGCCCAGCCGCTCCGCCACCGCAGCATCGGCCTCCGGCAGCCCCGCCGCCCACAGCAGACCGCCGAACCCGCGCCCGCGCACCCACTGCGCCGCCTCCCACACCAGGTCCTGCACCACCGCGACCTCGCCCGGCTCCGCACCCCGCTCCGGAGCCGACCCGGTCACCGCCAGCTCCTCCTCAAACGACGCCAGCGCCCACTCCGCCACCGGGTCGCCCTCGCCGCCCGCCATCACACTCGCCCAGCCCAGCAGCTCACCGCCGCGCCGCGCCACCACCGTCCCCAGCAGCTCCACCGCATCCTCGGCGCCCTCCGCAGCCTCACCCGCCGCGTCAGCCACCCCCGCGTCGAAGCCCGCCGACGCCAGCACCTCCGCGGCCAGCCGCTCCTCCACCCCCGCGCCCGACTCCCACACCAGCTCCGCGCCACTCGCCGAACCCGCACGACCGCTCATCACCAGCAACCCCCGAAACTCTCACGACTCCGCCGGAGCCTAACGCCCACCGCACACTCCACCGACCGTGCTAGCCTGCCCGCCCTCCGCGCGCAGCGACCGCGCCGCCGGCAGCCCTCCCGGAAGGCCCCGCTTCCCGCCTCCAGCCGCACCGCACCGGGCAGCCCGCCCCGCACCGCCGGCGGCACCGCACTCACCCCCGCCCGACCAGCGGCTCCAACTCCCCCGCATCCGCCACCCGCCGCAGCCCCGGCACCGGCCCTTCCGCCACCCGCTCAAACACCCGCACCAGCACCCCGCCGCCCACATCGGCCGCAACCACCCGAGCCGGCCCCGACTCCAGCACCACCGACACCAGCACCCGGCCATCCACCACCAGCTCACCCGACGACCACACCGCATCCCCGCCCAGCGACAGCGCATCCCCCGCCAGCGGATCCCGCATCCGCCGCTCCATCAGCGCCCGCTCCGCACACAGCCCGCGCAGCACCCGCTCCGGAACCGCCTCCCCCCACAGCCGCGTCGCCACCTCCACCTCCGGGCCCCGATCCGCCCCCTCCGGCGTCGACCCGAAGTCCACCACCGCCCGCGTCGCCTCCCCCGACACCGGATCCGACCCCACCGAGCTCACCCGGCCGCGCCGCCCCTCACCGGCAACCGTGAACAGCGGAAACCCCCGCACCAACGCCTCCAGACCCAGCGCCGGATCCACCACCGAACCCCACAACCTTCCAATGATCATTGTCATGGTCTACGCTCCTGTGGCACCGACCACAACCCGCCAGTAACAACCCCGGACAGGGAGCCCCCATGACCCCCACCCGGCACCCCACCACCGTCCACTCCGCCGACGGCACCCGCATCCACACCGAAACCATCGGCCCCCCCGACGCCCCCACCATCGTCCTCTCCCACGGCTGGACCTGCCGCACCGCCTTCTGGGCCCCCGTCATCCACCACCTCCCCCGCAACCTCCGCATCGTCCTCTACGACCAGCGCGGCCACGGCCACAGCCAACGCCCCACCCACCCCGGCGCCTACACCACCGACGCCCTCGCCGACGACCTCACCGCCGTCCTCACCCACACCCTCCCCGACAACACCCCCGCCGTCATCGCCGGCCACAGCATGGGCGGAATGACCATCATGGCCGCCGCCCAACGCCCCGCCTTCCGCACCCGAGCCAAAGCCACCGCCCTCATCTCCACCGGCTCCACCCACCTCCCCCACACCAGCAACGTCCTCCCCCTCTTCCCCACCGGAAGCACCCCCCGCGCCACACTCCAACGCCTCGCCCTCCAAGCCCCCCTCCCCCTCGGCCCCCGCACCCCCCTCACCACCCACGCCCTCCGCTACGTCACCATGCACCCCACCGCCGACCCCCGCATGCGCGCACTCTGCGCCCGCATCATCCACACCTGCCACCCCCTCGCCCGCGCCCACTGGGGACGCGTCCTCGGCACCCTCGACCTCACCCGCCAACTCACCCACCTCGACATGCCCACCACCGTCATCCACGGCACCCGCGACCGCCTCACCCCCATCACCCACGCCCACCACACCGCCCGCGCCCTCCCCAACCTCACCGAACTCATCCAACTCCCCCGCGCCGCCCACATGACCCCCCTCGAAAACCCCGCCGCCATCGCCACCGCCCTCACCCGACTCGCCCGCACCCACCTGCCCGCCACCACCCCGGAAGAGGCCCCCGCATGACCCGCCGCCACCCCGCACTCAACGGCCGCACCGCCGTCATCACCGGCGCCGCACGCGGAGTCGGCGCCCTCCTCGCCCGCAAACTCGCCGACCAAGGCACCACCGTCGCCCTCATCGGCCTCGAACCCGACCTCCTCGCCAAAACCGCCGCCGACTGCGGACCCACCGCAACCCACCACCCCGCCGACGTCACCGACGCCGACGCCCTCACCCAAGCCGCCACCGACATCGAAAACCACCACGGCACCATCGACATCACCGTCGCCAACGCCGGCATCGCCACCGGCGGCCCCTTCACCGACAGCGACCCCGACGCCTTCCACCGCGTCATCGACGTCAACCTGCACGGCTCCATCAACACCGCCCGCGCCTTCCTCCCCGCACTCCGCCGCAGCCAAGGCCACTACCTCCAGATCGCCTCCCTCGCCGCCATCACCCCCGCCCCCCTCATGGCCGCCTACTGCACCAGCAAAGCCGCCGTCGAATCCTTCGCCCACAGCATCCGCCCCGAAGCCGCCGTCCACGGCACCACCGTCGGCATCGCCTACCTCTCCTGGACCGACACCGACATGGTCCGCGGCGCCGACCACGACGACGTCCTCCGCGAAATGCGCGCCCGCCTCCCCTGGCCCCTCAACACCACCCACCCCCTCCCACCCGCGGTCGACCGCATCGTCACCGGAATCGCCCGCCGCTCCCCCCACGTCTACGGCCAGCCCTTCCTCCGCGGCCTCAACGCCGTCCGCGCCGGCCTCCCCGCCATCACCGGCACCTTCGGCCCCCGCGAAATCCGCCGCCTCCAACCCCGCCTCGACGCCACCGCCCACCAGCGCGCCGCAGCCGTCGGCGCCGGCGGCAGCGCCGACATCGCCGCCCGCACCCGCCGCTGACCCCCATCCGCACACAGAAAAGCGGGCCCGGGCAGAAAAGCCCGGACCCGCCCCTTCAGCGCCCCGAAACCAGCCGGATCAGCGCTGCATCAGCACAAACACACCCCAGCCCAGCAGCTCCCGCTGGAACCGCGTATAGCGCACCGGCCCCTCCCGGAGCTCAGCCCGCACCTCAGCGGCCAGCTCATCATCAGGGTTCCCATCCAGCCAGCGGCGCATATTCAACCACTGCGCCGCCTGATACCGATCCCAGCTGTCCTGATCAGCCAGCACCATCTCCACAACGTCGTAGCCCAGACCGCCGAACTGCGCCACCAGATCCGGCAGCACCAGGAAATCGTCCGGCCCCGTCGCCTGGCACAACTCAGCCGTCGCCTGATCAGGCACCTCACCGCGCCAGAACGGCTCACCGACCAGCATCATGCCGCCCGGACGCAGACTCTCCTGCAGCAGCGCGACCGTCCCGGCCACACCGCCGCCGATCCACGTCGCCCCCACACACGCAGCCAGATCCACCGGCTCCGCAGCGCGGAACCCCGCAGCATCGCCGTGCACGAAGTCCACCCGGTCAGCGACACCCAGCTCGGCCGCCCGCTCCCGCGCCTGGGTGGTGAACACCGAGCTGATATCCACCCCGGTCCCGGCGAACCCGAAGTCGCGCGCCCACGTACACAGCATCTCGCCCGACCCGCTGGCCAGATCGAGGACACTGGTGCCCGGCGGCAACCGCAGCGCCGCACCCAACTGCGCGAACTTCCCCGGCGTCAGCGGGTTGTGAATGCGATGGCTACCTTCGTAGATGGTGAAGATGCGTGGAAGATCCACGGGAGACGTCCTTAAGGTTCGATCCGATCACTGCACCTGCCGAAAACCGCCGACCGAAGCCGGCAGCCACTGCCCGGACCGTCATCCATACACCTCACTCAGACATTGAAAACGGCGACGTGCCGCGCACGAAGGCTACCCGCGGATACCGTCCTGGCCACCGCGGCCCGGCTGCGGCGCTGACGGGGCCCGTCCGGTACGCGGACCCTGCACTGGCTCGGAAGCTCAGCCGGTCGCCGCTTCGTCCCGGCCCTTGCAGGCGAGCAGGTCGGCGCGCTCGTTTCCCGGGTCGCCGGCGTGGCCCTTCACCCACTGCCAGTCGACGTCCAGGCGCGCAGCCGCGGCGTCGAGCCGGCGCCACAGGTCGGCGTTCTTGACCGGCTTCTTGGTGGAGGTGCGCCAGCCGTTGCGCTTCCAGCCGTGGATCCAGCCGGTGATGCCGTTGCGGACGTAGGTGCTGTCGGTGTGCAGCCGGACCGGGGCCGGGCGGGTGATGCTCTCCAGCGCCACGATCGCGGCCATCAGCTCCATGCGGTTGTTGGTGGTCTCCGACTCCCCGCCGTAGAGCTCCTTGTCGTGCCCGCCCCACGACAGCAGCACGCCCCAGCCCCCCGGCCCGGGGTTTCCCTTGCACGCACCGTCGGTGTAGATCTCCACGCGTTCATCCGCACTCGCCATGGCGGGAATCTACACCGGTTCGCGCCCCGCCGCGTTCCGGAGGTGCGGCCTCCCTCCGGATAACCCCGGACACTCTGAGCGCAGCGCACCGCACGCGCCGGAGTCCGAGCCGCCGCCGACCGCCGGAGGGCCGCGCTCGCGGGCCAGGGCAGCGGAAGGTGCGCCCCATCCGGCACAGCGACTACGGACGGTGACGCTTCGCCCCGGTCTGCTGGAAATGCCCGAGACGGCGCCCCCTTGGCAATGAGGGCGGCGTAGCCGCTCCTTTTGGGTTAGTGAAGGGGTTAGTGAGGAGTGCTCCTCACCACGTCCTTTACGATGTAGATTTTTAAGCTATGAGCGGCCGTGGCGCCGCCCCGTCGCCTTGGCCGCGCCCCCAGAGCGAGCGCATAAGCGGGGGCCGGCGCCATCCGCGCCGGCCCCCGCCCCCGCTACTGCGGCCGTCCTTGCCGCGCTCCCCTCCCCTATGCCCCGCCCAGGACCGTCTGCGGCCCCGGCCGAGTGCGCCCGGGGCCGCAGCTACGCGGCCGGCTTGACGGACAGCGTCGGCACCGCGGCGCCGGAGACGGTGCACATGGTGTCCTCGCCGCCGGTCGAGGCGTACACCCCGTCGTCGCTGCTGCCCTGGTCCAGATAGAGCTGGAAGCCCGCCACGTCCTGGGCCTTGCACTCCTCCTCCGGGTAGTTGCCCGGGTGCGGCTGCGCCACCACGACCTCCGCGGTGCCGCCCGGCTCCACGTCGAACGCCCCCGGCTGGTCCGGGTCCGCCTCGGCCCAATCCCCCACCTGCTCTCCGCCGAGCTCGTCCACCCAGTGCATCGACGCCGGCGGCGTGACGGTGCAGGTCTCGTCCGAGCCCTCACCGCCCTGGATCCGCACCAGTGTCACCCGGATGTAGTCGGTGCCCGCCGCAGCATCCCGCCCCTCGTAGACCGGCTTGAAGTCGCCGGACAGACAGCCGCGGACGCCCTGCTCGCCGGCTCCGCCGGCCGAGTCGGCCGCCGCGGGCGCGGCCGCCCATGCTCCGAGTGCAACCCCGGCGGCCAGTGCCGCCGTCGCCGCGGAGCCCGCACGCAGGTGTGCCTTCGCGCTCATTGCCAATCCCCCCGTGTAGTGATCCCTCTTACCCGCTACGACGCTGCGACCTGCGACGAAGTTCGGAGCGATCAGGAAGGGACGGCAGCGGCAGGACACAGGAGGCGGGCGGCAGGACACACCGTCCCGCCGCCCGCCGCGCCGCTACGGGGTACTCACTGCGGGGCGTCGAGCAGCGCGAGCACCGTGCCCGCGCCGACCGTGCGGCCGCCCTCGCGCACCGCGAAGCCCAGCCCCCGCTCCAGCGCCACTGCCCGGCCCAGCTCCACCTCCGCCTCGACGGTCTCCCCCGGCTGGGCCGGGTCCGCCCCGCCGAGGTCGATCGCGCCGCTCACGTCGGTGGTGCGCAGGTGGAACTGCGGCCGGTAGCCGCTGCGCACCGGGGTGCGGCGGCCGCCCTCGTCCCCGGGCAGCAGCCGCAGCCGCGCCCGGAACCGCCGGTGCGCCGCCGTGCTCCCCGGCGCCGCGAGCACGTCGCCGCGCCGGACGCGGTCCCGCGCCACCCCGCGCAGCAGCAGCGCGGCGTTGTCGCCGGCCCGGGCGGCGCCGAGCGGGCGGCCGAAGGTCTCCACCGAGGTGACCACCGCACGGAACCGCTCTCCCGCACCGACCGGCTCCACGCTGGAACCGGTCGCGACGGTGCCGCGCTCCACCACGCCGGTGACGACGGTTCCGCGGCCGGAGATCGTCAGCACGCTCTCCACCGGCAGCAGGAACGGGCCGTCGACGTCGCGCTCGGGCACCGGGACGTGCGCGTCGACCGCTGCCAGCAGCTCCAGCAGCGCCCCGCTCCACCGCGTGTCACCCTCCAGGGCGCGCAGCGCGGAGACCGGGACCACCGGAGCGGCCGCGCCGTCGAAACCGGAGCGGGCGAGCAGCTCGCGCACCTCCAGCTCGACGAGCTCGACCAGCTCGGGGGCTGCCGCGTCGGCCTTGTTCACGGCCACCACCACGTGGCGCACGCCGAGCCGGCGGGCCAGCACGAGGTGCTCGGCGGTCTGCGGCATGATCCCGTCCACCGCCGAGACCACCAGCAGCGCGCCGTCGACCTGGGCCGCGCCGGTGATCATGTTCTTCACGTAGTCGGCGTGGCCGGGCATGTCGACGTGGGCGTAGTGCCGGGTGGCCGTCTCGTACTCGACGTGGCCGACGGTGATCGTGATACCCCGCGCGGCCTCCTCGGGCGTGCGGTCGATCCGGCCGGTGGGCACGGCCGCGGCGATCCCCTGCTCGGCCAGCACGCGGGTGATGGCGGCGGTGAGCGTGGTCTTGCCGTGGTCGACGTGGCCGATGGTGCCGATGTTGAGGTGCGGCTTGGGGGGCGCGGCGGCGCCCTGCCGGGGCGTCATAGCTGTTCCTCTCGGGGTGCTGCACGGACAGGAGACCCGTAGGACTGCGCTACCGCTCCCCGAGGGTCATCCCGCTGTGCGTCCGGGGAACGGCCGGACTCGCTCGCCGCTGCGGCGCGCACGCTCCGCAGCGCCCGCTGCTGCGGGCGTCGCTGCGAAGGCACGGAGGAACATGGCCGCCAATCTGGCTGAAACCGGCGGGGCGCGCAAGGGGTTTTCGCTGCCGCGCACCGGGTGTTGCAACGTCAATGCAACGTTGGCGGGATCGGACGGGAGGCGCCACCATACGGGGGCGCGCACCCGTAGCCGGGGCGGCCCCGGGTGCGCGCCCTGCGTGGGAGGGGACCCGCGATGGACCGTCCGGCGCCGCCCGCCTGCGGGCGGCGGAACGGATCGGCGGGGCGGCGCGCGGCGCCGCCCCGCCGGCGTCGGTCCCGGGTGCGATCATGGCCCGGCGGTGCGGATCGGCACCCGATTCCGGCCGAGCAACCGGGGGGACCACCATGTGCGGCCGCTATGTCAGCGCCCGGAACGACCACGAGCTGCAGCTCCTCTTCGACGTGCAGGAGAGCGCCGACCACGGATCCGGCCCGTCCTACAACGTCGCGCCCACCCAGCCGGTGCGCATCGTCGTCGAGGAGCTCCGCGCCGGTGCAGCCGGCAGCGGCGCGGGCGCGGACGACCGCGTGCGGGTCCTGCGCGATGCCCGCTGGGGCCTGCTGCCGCCCTGGGCCAAGGACCGGCGGATGGCGGCGCGGCTCATCAACGCCCGCTCCGAGAGCGTCACCGAGAAGCCCTCGTTCCGGTCCGCCGCCGCCCGCCGCCGCTGCGTCCTGCCCGCCGACGGCTACTACGAGTGGGAGAGCACCGCCGGCGGCAAAGTGCCCTACTACCTGCACCCGGGCGGCGACGGCGTGCTGGCGCTGGCCGGCCTGTACGAACTGTGGCCCGACCCCGACCTCCCCCGCGGCGACCCGGACCGCTGGGTCCGCACCTGCACGGTGCTCACCCGCCCGGCGTCGGACTCGCTGGGCCACATCCACGACCGCGCCCCCCTAGTCCTGCCGATGGACCGCGTCGCCGAGTGGCTCGACCCGTCCGCCACCGACCCCGCCGACGTGCGCTCCCTGATCGACTCCCTCCCCGAGCCCGAGCTGGTCCCCCGCCGCGTCGGCCGCGCCGTCGGCTCCCCCCGCAACGACTCCCCCGACCTCGTCGCCGAGGTCGCCGGCTGAGACGGGACCACCGGGAAGACGCCCCCGGCGAGGGGCTGATCGCTTCCGATCATCCGCATTCGCGCGGTTCCCGCTGCCCGCCGCCGGCCTGCACGGGCCGCTGCGTTCCGGCCCGCCCCTGCTGCGCCGGTGCCGGGGTTCCGTGGCACGTCATGCGGCGGGGACGGGCGCTCGCCGGGACAGGGCCCCGGCGGTGACGGCGATGGCCAGGCCCAGCGCGGCCAGGCCAGCGCCGAGCACGGCCGGGGCGGTGTAGCCGTAGCCCGCGGCGATGACGACTCCGCCCAGCGCTGCGCCGGCGGCGTTGGCGAAGTTGAGGGCGGAGTGGTTGAGCGCGGCCGCCAGCGACGGGGCGTCGGCGGAGACGTTCATCAGGCGCATCTGCAGCGACGGGATGAGGGCGCTGCCGCAGAAGCCGAGCAGGAAGACGGCGGCGATCGCGGGCACCGGGTAGGGGGCCGCGGCCGAGAACAGCAGCAGGGTGCAGCCGATGGCCGCCAGCGCACCGTAGAGGGTCGGCATCAGGGCGCGGTCGGCGGCGCGCCCGCCGGCCAGGGTGCCCAGCACCATGCCGACGCCGTACACGCCCAGCACCGGCGCCACCCCTGCCTCCGGCAGGCCGGTCACCTCGGTCATCGTCGGGGCGATGTAGCTGTAGGCGGCGAACATGCCGCCGAAGCCGACCGCGCCCACCGCGAGCGACAGCCACACCTGCAGGCGGCGCAGCGCGCCCAGTTCGGAGCGGACCGAGGCGCCCGGCTCGGCGCGGCGCTCGGGCACCCACCGGGCGACCGCGGCGGCGGCGAGCACCCCGATGGCGGCGGTCGCCAGCTGGGCGGCCCGCCAGCCGAGGTGCTGGCCGAGCCAGGTGGCCAGCGGGACGCCGACGACGTTGGCCGCCGCCAGCCCCGCCATGACCAGCGCCACCGCCTGGGCGCGGCGGGCCGGCGGGACCAGCCCGGCCGCGACGACGGAGCCGACGCCGAAGAACGTGCCGTGCGGCAGGCCGGTGGCGAAGCGCGCGGCGACGAGCGCCTCCAGGGTCGGTGCGGCCGCCGAGGCGAGGCCGCCCAGCGTGAACAGCGCCATCAGTGCGATGAGCAGGCGGCGCCGCTCGACGCGCGCCCCTGCGGCGGCCAGCAGCGGGGCGCCGATGACCACGCCGAGCGCGTAGCCGGAGATGGTGGCTCCGGTGGCGGGGATGCTGGCGCCGAAGTCCCGGGCGACGTCGGGCAGCAGGCCCATCGCAGTGAACTCGGCGGTGCCGATGCCGAAGCCGCCCAGGGCGAGGGCGGCCAGCGCGGGCGTGGGGGACGGGGTGCGCACGGGGGCCTTCCGGTCGGTGTGATCGGCTGCACCCGGCAACGCCGGCTTCGCCGGGCCCCTTCCCCGCCGGTGCCGTGTCGGGTCTCACCCGGGCCGCCCGCGTCCGGGACCTGCCCGGTCAAGGATGATCTGCCGCAAACCCGTCTGATTCCCAGGTCACCTGCTGTGCCGCGCCGGCGGAGGGGGTGCCCTTCGGGCCGCGCCGCGCGCTGCCGGAGGACGCGCCCGGACGGTCAGCGCTGCGCCGCGCTGGTGCGTGCGCCAGCGTGCCCCCGCCGGGGATCCGCTCTGCCACCGTGTCCTGCCGCGCCGTCGCCGGCCAGGGTCCAGGACGGGACCGTACCGCCGGGCAGTTCCCGGTTCACCCACCGCCCGGGAGGACGGGAACGGACTAGGGCGTGTGTGGTGGGTGGCGTTCACCGCGAGCGGTGTCGGCGGTGCACCCGTCGCAGGGCCGACGAGGGAGTCAGGGCGGGGGTTTTCCTGCCGAGGAGAGGAGAACGCCGCGAGGGGCCTGCGGGGGCGCCGCGCAGCAGGACAGGTGTCCATCCGACACGCCCCAGGGCAGCGGGCCCTCCCCGGCGCGCTACCCGGCGCCACACGGCGGTGGACACGGAGCCGTCCGGCCCCATCCGGTGCAACCCCGTGCAGTGAGGGTTTCCCGGCGGCGCCGCGGGCAGCCCCGGTGCGGTGGCCCGGCCGCGGCGCAGGCGCTCTCTGCGCCCAGGGGGGGGGGAGGAGGAACGCGTTCTCCCAATAGCGCCCCGGCTGGCCTGGCGGGGCGCGGCCGGCAGCGCCGAAACCACGGGAGGCGGCGCAGCGGGAAGCGCCCTGGCAGCGGCCGCAGCCGAGCGGGGCGGCGGGTGCGGGGGTCAGGCGTCGGGGACGGCGGAGCGGTCGGTGAGCTGGCGCAGGGTGTGCTCGGCGGCCTCGGCGATATGGGCGCGCATCGCCTCGGCGGCGGCGGGGGCGTCGCCGGCCTGCAGGGCGTCCATGATGGCGCGGTGCTGGCGGGAGGAGGCGCGGGCGCGGCCGGCGAGGCTGATGGCCTGGTAGGGGACGCCGTTCCACAGCCGGTCGATGAACTCCTGCAGGTAGGGCGATCCCGCGGCGGAGTACACGGCGTGGTGGAAGCGGGCGTTGAGGTCGGTGATGTCGTTCTCCCGGCCGTCGGCCACCGCGCGGTCCACCTCCGCCAGAGCCGCCTCCATGGCCGCCAGCTCGGCCGGGGCGGCGCGCTGGGCGGCCAGCTCGGCCGCCATCGGCTCTAGGACGGTGCGCAGCCGGTAGACCTCCTCGGCGCGCTCCGGGGTGAACTCGGCGACCACCGCACCGTGGTTGGCGCGGTGCTCGATGAGGCCGTGGGCGGCGAGCATGCGCAGCGCATCGCGCACCGGCGTGAGGCTCATCCCCAGGCGGCCCGCCAAGTCCTGCAGCAGCAGCCGCTCGCCGGGGGCGAGCTCACCGGAGCGGATGGCGTCGCGCAGGGCCGCGTAAGCGACCTCGGACTTCGTAGGCGCCTCGACGCGATCGATCGGCATGCCCAGCAGGCTAGCGCATCGTTGCTTTTTGCCCTTCATAATTTGCACTTTATAAATTACTCTTGCGACGATGCAGCGGTGCGGCGCGTCACACCCCCGGGTGCGCCGGGCCACCCGCTGCCGCTGCCCGCGCTCCCCCGCGCGGGCCGGTCCCCCGCCCCACCCCAAGGAGGAGCCCTGATGGGCGCACTGGACGGAATCACCGTCGTCGCGGTCGAGCAGGCCGTCGCCGCCCCCTTCGCCACCCGCCAGCTCGCCGACCTGGGCGCCCGCGTCATCAAGGTCGAGCGGCCCGGCAGCGGCGACTTCGCGCGCGGCTACGACACCACGGTCAACGGGCTGTCCAGCCACTTCGTCTGGCTCAACCGCAGCAAGGAGAGCCTGGCCCTGGACCTGAAGGACCCGGCCGGCGCCGAGGCGCTGGCCCGCCTGCTGGAGACCGCCGACGTGTTCGTGCAGAACCTCGGCCCCGGCGCCGCCGACCGGGCCGGACTGGGCCACGCCGAACTGCGCGCCCGCAACCCGCGCCTGGTCACCTGCAGCATCTCCGGCTACGGCCCGGAGGGCCCCTACCGCGACAAGAAGGCCTACGACCTGCTGGTGCAGTGCGAGGCGGGCCTGCTGTCGGTCACCGGCACCGAGGACGACCCCGCCAAGGCCGGGATCTCGGTGGCCGACATCGCCGCCGGCATGTACGCCTACTCCGGCGTGCTCGCGGCGCTGCTGCAGCGCGGCCGCACCGGCGAGGGCGCCCACGTGGAGGTGTCCATGCTGGAGGCGCTCGGCGAGTGGATGGGCTTCCCCTACTTCTATGCGGCCTACGGCGGCACCCCGCCGCGCCGCACCGGCGCCCGGCACGCCGCCATCGCCCCCTACGGACCGTTCCGCACCGGCTCCGGGGAGGAGGTCTTCCTCGCCGTGCAGAACGACCGCGAGTGGCGCTCGCTCTGCGAAAAGGTGCTGCACCGGCCCGATCTCGCCGCGGCCCCGGCGCTGGCAGCCAACGACCAGCGCGTCGCGGCCGGCGAGCGGGTGCGCGGCGCCATCGAGGACGCCTTCAGCGGCATCGATGCGGCCCGCGCCGAAGAGCTGCTGGAGGCGGCCGGCATCGCCAACGCCCGGCTGCGCGACATGGCGGGCTTCGCCGGCCACCCGCAGCTGGCCGCCCGGGACCGCTGGCGCGAGGTCGGCTCCCCCGCCGGGCCGCTGCGCACCCTCCTCCCGCCGGCGCTGCCCGACGGCGCCGAGCCCCCGCTGCGGCCGGTCCCCGCCGTCGGCGAGCACACCGGCGCAATCCTCGCCGAACTCGGCCTGGGCACCACCGAGGGCACCGCAGGGGGCGCAGCATGAGCGCCGCACCGGACTTCAGCGGCGCCTACACCGAGCTCCTCCCCCTGGGCCCCGACTCCACCGACTACCGCACCCTCGCCACCGACGGCGTCTCTGCGGCCCGCGCGGCAGGCCGCGACCTGCTGCGGGTGGAGCCCGAAGTCCTCACCGAGCTCACCGACACCGCGATGGGCGACCTGGCCCACCTGCTGCGCCCCGCCCACCTGGCCTCACTGCGCGCCATCCTGGACGACCCCGAAGCCTCGGCCAACGACCGGTTCGTCGCCTCCGACCTGCTGCGCAACGCCTGCGTGGCCGCGGGCGGCGTGCTGCCGATGTGCCAGGACACCGGAACCGCGATCGTCGCCGGAGCGCGCACCGCCGCGGTGCTCACCGACGGCGACGACCACCGGCGCATCAGCGAAGGCGTCTACACGGCCTACCGGCGGCTCAACCTGCGCAACTCCCAGATGGCGCCGCTGACGCTGTGGCGGGAGGCCAACACCGGCACCAACCTGCCCGCCCAAGTCGATATCGAACTGGCGCCCGGCAGCGACCTGGAGTACCGGCTGCTCTACCTCGCCAAGGGCGGCGGCAGCGCCAACAAGACCTTCCTGTTCCAGGAGACCAAGGCGCTCCTGGAACCCGAGCGGATGATCGCCTTCCTGGAGGCGCGCCTGCGCGAACTGGGCACCTCGGCCTGCCCGCCGTACCACCTGGCGGTGGTGATCGGCGGCACCAGCGCCGAAGCCGCGCTGCGCACCGCCAAGCTCGCCTCGGCCCGCCACCTCGACGGGCTGCCCGAGCAGGGCTCGGCGCAGGGGCACGGGTTCCGCGACCGCGCCTTCGAGCAGCGCGTCCTCGAACTGACCCGCGCTATCGGCTACGGCGCCCAGTTCGGCGGCCGCTACTTCTGCCATGACGTCCGGGTGGTGCGGCTGCCCCGGCACGGCGGGTCGCTGCCCGTCGCCATCGCCGTCTCCTGCTCGGCCGACCGGCAGGCCGAAGCGGTGATCACCCCCGAGGGCGTCTTCCTGGAGCGCCTGGAGGCCGATCCGGCGCGCTTCCTGCCCGAGGAGGACCCCGGAGAGCCCGGCGAGGCGGTCCGCATCGACCTGGACCAGCCGATGCAGCAGGTCCGCGCCGCACTGTCGGCGGTACCGGTGGGTGCCCGGCTGTCGCTGAGCGGCACACTGGTCGTGGCGCGCGACATCGCCCACGCCCGCTTCGCCGCCGACCTGGAGCAGGGCCGGCCGCTCCCGGACTACCTGCGCGACCACCCGGTCTACTACGCCGGCCCGGCCAAGACCCCCGACGGGATGGCCTCCGGATCGTTCGGCCCGACCACCGCCGGGCGGATGGACCGCTACGTCGCCGGCCTGCAGGCCGCCGGCGGTTCGCTGGTGACCCTGGCCAAGGGCAACCGCTCGGCCGCAGTGGTGGAGTCCTGCCGCCGCAACGGCGGCTTCCACCTGGGATCGGTGGGCGGACCGGCCGCCCGGCTGGCCGCCGAGCACATCCGCGCAGTCGAGGTGATCGACCACGCCGACCTCGGCATGGAAGCCGTCTGGCGCATCCGGGTGGAGGACTTCCCCGCCTTCCTGATGATCGACGACAAGGGCGGCGACTTCTACGCCCCCATGGCGCAGCCCCTGCTGCAGATCGCGCCGCGCCCCGACTGACCCCCGCCACCGCGGCCGCGGTTCCGCCCACCAGGACCGCGCGGTGCCCGCCTCCGCCGCGCCCCGGCCCGGGCGCACCATCCCCCATCCGTCCCTGTCCCCTCCAGCCACGAGGACCCCCCGATGCACCCCACCGACACCGCATCCGCTGAACCACCCGACTCCGCCGCCCCCGCCCCTGCGGACGCGGCACCGCCCTCCCGCATGCCGCGCCGCCAGGCCATCGGCCTGGCTCTCGGGCCGCTGCTGGGCGGCGCCGTGTTCCTCGCCCTGCTCGCCGGCGCCGACGGGCTGGCCTTCGACGCCTGCGCAGTGGCCGGCGTGACCGTGCTCATGGCCGTGTGGTGGATGACCGAGGCCATCCCCTTCGCCGCCACCGCGCTGCTGCCGCTCGCGCTGTTCCCGCTGTTCGGCGTCGCCGAGATCGGCGAGGCCGCCGCGCCCTACGCCTCCGAGACCGTCTTCCTGTTCCTGGGCGGTTTCGTCATGGCGCTGGCGATGCAGAAATGGGAGCTGCACCGGCGCATCGCCCTGCGCACCGTCCTGATGGTCGGCACCAAGCCCCGGCGCATCATCGCCGGATTCATGATCGCCACCTGCTTCATCTCCATGTGGGTGAGCTCCACCGCCACGACCATGATGATGCTCCCCATGGGCATGTCCGTGGTGGCGCTGCTGCGCAAGGACGGCGCAGAAGTCGACCGCAACTTCTCCACCTGCCTGCTGCTGGGCATCGCCTTCGCCGCCACCATCAGCACCACCTCCACGATGGTGGCCACGCCCAGCAACGCCTTCGTCGTCGCCTACATGGCCGAGGCGCACGACGTGCACATCTCCTTCGCGCAGTGGATGGCCGTCGGCACGCCGCTGGCGCTGGTGTTCCTCGCCATCGCCTGGTTCCTGCTCACCCGCGTCGTGTTCCCGCCGCGCATCGCCGCCATCCCCGGCGGCGAGGAGCTCATCCGCTCCCAGCACAGCGCCCTGGGCCGGATGGGCCGCGGCGAGCGCATCATCGCCGCCGTCTTCGTCACCACCGCGGTGAGCTGGATCGCGATCCCGCTGCTGGCCGGCACCCCCGCCGTGGCGGCCGCGGTGCCGTGGCTGTCCCGGTTCAGCGAGGCCGGCATCGCCATCCTCGCCGCGCTCGCCTGCTTCCTCATCCCGGTGCGCCCCTCGCGCGGGCAGATGCTGATGCAGTGGGAGGACGCCAAGGAGCTGCCCTGGGGCATCCTGCTGATGTTCGGCGGCGGGCTGAGCATGTCGGCGATGATCACCCAGACCGGCCTCAGCGCCTGGATCGGCGATCGCGTCACCGTCCTGCAGGGCGTGTCCGCCGTCGTCGTGGTCATCGTGGTCGCCGTGCTGATGCTCTTCCTGACCGAGCTGACCTCCACCACCGCCACCGTGACCACCTACGTGCCGGTGTTCGGCGGCATCGCCGTCGGGCTGGGGATGGACCCGCTGCTGCTGGTGCTCACCACCGTCTTCGCCGCCGGGTTCGCCTTCATGCTGCCGGTGGCCACACCGCCCAACGCCATCGCGATCTCCACCGGCTACATCACCATCGGGCAGATGATCCGCGGCGGGCTCTGGCTCAACCTGGTCGGCATCGCCCTGGTCCCGATCGCCGTGCTGACCCTGGGCACCTGGGTGTTCGGGCTGTGACCCGGCCGGCCGCCGCCGCACAACGACTGCAGGAACCGACGAAGGAAGGGAGTACAGCGGTGGACGAGACGCCGATCGCCGAGTACGTGTCCGGCTGGGAGCCGGAGCCGGCGGCGCGGGAGGAGGTGGTGGCCCCCGGGCCGGCGCGCGCGCTCGCCGGAGTCCTCGACCAGCCTTCGCCGGTGCGCGCCGACGGGGACCCGCTGCCGCCGCTGTGGCACTGGGCCTACTTCCTCGACCGGCCCGCCGAATCCGAGCTGGGGCCCGACGGGCACCGCGCCGACGGCGCGTTCCTGCCGCCCATCCCCGGCCGGCACCGCATGTTCGCCGGCGGCCGCCTCGACATCACCGGGCCGCTGCGCGCCGGCGAGCGCGCCGTGCGCACCTCCCGGGTGGCCGCCGTACAGCCCAAGCAGGGCCGCAGCGGCGAACTCCTCTTCGTCACCGAGGAGCACACCTACACCGTGCAGGGCCGCACCCGCATGGTCGAGCAGCAGGACATCGTCTACCGCCGCCACGTGCTGCCGCCCGCACGCACCGCGCCCGCCGGCGACCCGCCCGACCCCGCCGGGGCGCCGCTGTCGCTGACCCTGAACCCCACCGCTGCGCTGCTGTTCCGGTTCAGCGCGCTCACCTACAACGCGCACCGCATCCACTACGACCACCCCTACGCCACCGGCGAGGAGGGCTACCCCGGCCTGGTCGTGCACGGCCCGCTGCTGGCCCTCGCCATGCTGGAGCCGCTGCGCCGCAGCGGCGCGCAGGTGCACCGCTACAGCTTCCGGCTGCGCCGCCCCGCCTTCCTCGGCGCGCCCGTCACGGTCACCGGCGAGCCCGACGGCACCGGCGCCGACCTGCGCGCGCACAGCGCGGCCGCCGACCCCTCCGCCACCGCCCGCGCCGACTACCAGACCGGAGGCGACCGCTGATGAGCGCCACTGCCGACCTCGCCCGCCTACTGGCCGCCGACCCGTTCGACTCCGCAGCCGACCGGGCACTGGCGGTGAGGGCCCTGCGCGACACCGCCGCCTCCGCGGCCGCCGCCGAAGGCGACGCCCTGCTCCCCCTGACCCGCCACCTGGGCCCGGCCGGCCGGCTCGCCGCCGCCGGGCACGTACTCGACTTCGACGACCTGCACATGGCCTCCACCACCCACATCAGCGTGGTGTGCGTCCCGGCGGCCATCGCCGCCCCCGGCCCCGCCGAGCGGGCCGAGCGCGCCTACCTGGCCGGCGCGGCCGCGATGGCGCGTATCGGCTCCGCGCTGGGCTGGGAGCACTACTCCGCCGGCTGGCACGCCACGTGCGCCGCCGGAGCGCTCGGCGCCGCCGCGGCCGCCGCAGTCAAGGCCAGGCTGGACGCCGACGGCATCGAGCGGGCCCTCGCCCTGGCCGTGCCCGGAGCCGGCGGCGTGCAGCGCGCGTTCGGCACCTCCGGCAAGGCGCTCCAGGTCGGCTTCGCCGCCGACGCCGGACTCCGGGCCGCAGCGCTGGCCGCCGACGGCGCCACCGCCGACCCCGGCGCCGTCGACCAGTGGCTCGCCCTCGCCGGCGGAGACCCCGCCGTGCTGGCCGAGCTGTGCCGCACCCCGCACGGTGCTCCCGCCGGGGCCGGCGCCGTCCCGGGCGGGCTGGCGATCAAGATGTACCCCTGCTGCTACGCGATGCAGCGGCCGATCAGCGCGGTGCTCGACCTCGGACTGCGCGCCGGCGAGGTGGAGTCGGTGACCGTGCGCACCCCGGCCTGCACCCTGCAGCCGCTGATCCACCACTCCCCCGCCACCGGCCTGGAGGGCAAGTTCAGCCTCGAGTACGCCGTGGCCGCCGCGCTGCTGGACGGCCGGCCGGGCTTCGCGTCCTTCACCGACGCCGCTGTGCAGCGCCCCGAGGCGCGCCGACTCACCACCGCCGTGCGCACCGAGGCCGAGGCCGACTCCGGCGAAGGCGGCCTGCTGGCCGGCGGCGTCGTGGTCGAAGCGGCCCTCCGCGGCGGCGGGGTGCGCACCGCCTCCCTCAGCCTTCCGCCCGGCGCACCGGGCCGCCCGCCGTCCGAGGAGGAGATGGCCGCCAAAATCACCGACTGCGCTCCCGCGCTCGCCGCAGAACTGTCCTCCCTCACCTGGGAGGACGCCGAGCGTTTCGCCGCCGAGCACCTGCCCGCGCCCGAGCCCGCCGGCCACCACCGCTGACCGCACCCTCACCCATCCCGCCGCCGGGCCCCGGGGCCCGGCGGCGCCACCGCCCCCAGCTGCGCCGGCCGCAGCACCGCCCGAAACGCTAAGGAGACCGACCGCCATGCCGCGCCTGCCCGAAGAAGAGCAGCTCATCGTCGACACCGTCGCCCAGTGGGTCGACCGCGAAGTCCGCCCCGCCGCCCCCGGGCTGGAGCACAGCAACACCTACCCCGAGCAGCTCATCGACGCCATGAAGGAGATGGGCATCTACGGGCTGGCCATCCCCGAGCCCTACGGCGACGCCGCCGTCTCCGCCGTGTGCTACGCCCAGGTCACCGAGGAGCTCGCCCGCGGCTGGATGAGCCTGGCCGGCGCCATGGGCGGCCACACCGTCGTCGCCAAGCTGCTGCTCTCCTACGGCACAGAGGAGCAGAAGCAGCGCTACCTGCCGCGCATGGCCACCGGCGAGCTGCGCGCCACCATGGCGCTCACCGAACCCGGCGGCGGCTCCGACCTGCAGGCCATGCGCACCACCGCCCGCCCCGCCGACGGCGGCGGCTACACCGTCGACGGCACCAAGACCTGGATCTCCAACGCCCGCCGCTCCGGCCTGATCGCGCTGCTGTGCAAGACCGACCCCGACGCCGTCCCCGCCCACAAGGGCATCAGCATCCTGCTCGTCGAGCCCGGCCCCGGCTTCACCGTCTCCCGGGACCTGCCCAAGCTCGGCTACAAGGGCGTGGAGTCCTGCGAGCTCTCCTTCGACGCCTTCGCCGCGCCCGCCGACTCCCTGCTCGGCGGCGCCGAGGGCCGCGGTTTCGCGCAGATGATGCGCGGCCTGGAGATCGGCCGCATCCAGGTCGCCTCCCGCGCACTCGGCGTCGGCCGCGCCGCACTCGAAGACGCCCTCGGCTACGCCCAGCAGCGCGAGAGCTTCGGCAAGCCCATCTGGAAGCACCAGGCCGTCGGCGGCCTGCTCGCCGACATGGCCACCCGCATGGAGGCCGCCCGCCAGCTCACCCACCGCGCCGCCGAGGTCTACGACACCGGTGAACGCGCCGACATGGAGGCCGGCATGGCCAAACTGTTCGCCTCCGAAGCCGCGATGCAGACCGCGCTGGACGCCGTCCGCGTGCACGGCGGCTACGGCTACTCCACCGAGTTCGACGTCGAACGCTACTTCCGCGACGCCCCGCTGATGATCGTCGGCGAGGGCACCAACGAGATCCAGCGCGACGTCATCGCCCGCCAGCTCGTCTCCCGAGACGCCAAGCGCCGCAGCCGCTGACCGCCGCGCCCCGCACCCACCCCGCACGCGGAGGAGCCCATGCCCCCGACCTGTCCCCTGTTCATTCCGGCCACCCGGCCCGAACTGCTCCCCAAGGCACTGGCCAGCGGAGCCGACGCCGTCATCGTCGACCTCGAGGACGCCGTCGCGCCCGCCGAGCGCGACCGGGCCCGCGCCGGCCTGTCCGCCCTGCTGCCCGCCGAACCCGCGGTCCCCGTCGGTGTGCGCGCCAACGCCGCGCACACCCCCGACTTCGCCGCCGACATCGCCGCGCTCACCCCGCTGCTCGACCGGGTCGCGTTCCTGCTCGCGCCGATGGCGCGCGACGCCGCCGACGCCGCAGCCGCCGACCAGGCGCTCACCGCAGCCGAACGCAGCCCGCACGCGCCCCGCCTCCCGCGAGCCGTCCCCCTGGTGCCGATGGTGGAGACCGCGGGCGCAGTCCTGGAGGCCCGCGCGATCGCCGCGGCCGCCGACCGCGTCCTCACCCTCGCCTTCGGCCCCGCCGACCTGGCGCTCCAGCTGGGAGCCGACACCGCCTCCCCCGGCGCCTTCCACACCGCCCGCTCGCTGCTAGTGCTGGGCTGCGCCGCGGCGGGCACCGCACCACCGCTGGACGGCCCGCACCTCGACCTGGACGACGCCGGCGGCCTGGACGCCGCCGCCGAAGAGGCCCGCCGGCTCGGCTTCGGCGGCAAGCTCGCCATCCATCCCCGCCAGGTCGGCACCGTCGCATCCCGCTTCGCCCCGGCAGCCGCCGAGCTCGACTGGGCCCGCGCCGTGGACCGCGCCTTCGGTGCCGCCGAAGCCGCCGGCACCGCGGCGATCCGGCTCGACGACGGCACCTTCGTCGACGCCCCGGTCGCGCGCCGCGCCCGCGCCCTGCTGGCGCGCGCCGGGTGAGCACCCGGCCGGCTCCGCAGCGCGCCCAGCGCCACCCCGGCCCGCGGCCGCTTCCGGAGCCGGCCACCCCGCAGTGATCTGCGCGAAGGGGTGGCGGGATCCGGCCCGGATGGGCCAGGGTGGCCCACGGACCGACCGCGATCCGCCGAGTACGCCCGAGGTGCACCCACGTGACCGTGAATGACGCATCCCTGCAGGAGATCGCCCCGGGCGTGCACGCCTGGGTCCAGCCCGAAGGGGGCTGGTGGGTCAACAACGCCGGCTTCATCACCGCCGACCACGGCGGCGAGGCCATGGTCGTCGACACCTGCGTCTCCTCCGAGCGCACCGGGCGCTTCCTCCGCGCCGCCGCCAAGGCCACCGGCGGCGCGCCCGTGCGCACCGCCCTCAACACCCACCAGCACGGCGACCACACCTACGGCAACCACCTGCTGCCCGAAACGGCCACCGTGATCGCCCACCGCAACGCCCGCAGCGGCATCATGGACGACCCCTTCTTCTCCGGCATCCCGCGCATCTGGGAGCCGATGCCCGACTGGAGCGACGCGGTGCTGCGCCCGCCCACGCTCACCTTCGGCGACGGTGTCGACGTCCACCTCGGCGGCCGCCGCGTCGAAGTCCGCCACCCCCGGACGACCGCGCACACCCCCGGCGACGCCATCGCGTGGCTGCCCGAGGAGCGCGTGCTGTTCGCCGGCGACCTCGTCTTCCACCGCGTCGCCCCGCTGATCTTCATGGGTGCGCTCGACGGCGCGCGGAGCTCGCTGGAATGGCTGGCCGGCTTCGGCGCCGAACACCTCATCCCCGGCCACGGCGCACCGCTGTCCGGCGCCGACGAGGTGCGCGCCTGTCTGGAGGACCTCGACGCCTACTACGCCCTGGTCGGCCGCACCGCCGCCCGCGGCCTCGCCGACGGCGCCACACCCCTCGAAGCCGCCCGCGCCTGCGACCTCGGGCCGTTCGCCGGGCGCCCCGACGCCGAGCGCATCGTCCTCAACCTGCACCGGGTCTATGCCGACACCACCGGCACCCCGATGGACATGGAGGCGGCCTTCGCCGACACGCTCGCCTACACGGGAGCACCGCTGCACTGCGAGGCGTAGCCGCGCCGCCCGGTGCGCTGCCGCGCACCGGCCACGCCGGCCGCACGAGTCGGGCCGGCAGGCAGACAGCAGCTGCGCGACCGGAGGATGCGCGGGCCGCCGCGGGCGGCGCGCCCAACGGACCGCTGCAGTGCGGAACCCCTCGCCGCTGCGCGGCCGGCGTCCCGGCCCGGACGCGCCGGCCCGGCGGGCACCGCCTGCCGGCAGCCGGCGCCGCGGACGCTCCGGTGAATGCGGAGCCGCCGGCCGACAGATAAACCCGCGGGGGCCGGGGCTGCGAGCGCGGCCCGCCGCCCCGGCCCCCGCGGGTGCGCGGACCGCAGAAGGCCTCAGTCGACCTGCAGCTCGCCCATCCGGTCCCAGCCCTCGCCCTCGACCTGGCGGCTGACGATCTTCGGCGTCTCGGCGAGCAGCGGGCGCATGCTCTCCAGGCCCGCAGCGAAGTGGTCGCTGTTCACGTGCGCCTCGCCGGCGCCGTCCTGGAAGGCCTCGACGAGCACGAACTCGTCGTCGCGCTCAACGCTGCGCGACCACTCGAACCACAGGTTGCCCGGCTCGGCCCGGGTGGCCGCGGTGAAGTCCGCCACCTCGTCCAGGAAGCGGTCCACGGCCTCCGGCTTCACCCGGTACTTGACGACGATGAAGATCAACTCTGTTCCTTCCTTGCATGCGTGTCCGCGTCCGCCGCGCGCCGCGCCCCGCGCTGCAGGCCGCCGGAGCGGTCAGCCTCCCAGGGCGTCGGAGATGGCCGCGGTGAACGCGTCGAGATCGCCGGGGTTGCGCGAGGTGATCAGGGTGAACCCGCCGCCCGTGTCGACGACGACCTCCCGGTCCACCCACTCCGCGCCGGCGTTGGACAGGTCCGTCTGCAGCGTCCCATACGACGTCAGCGTCCGGCCCGCCGCCAGTCCGGCGTCGATGATCAGCCACGGCGCATGGCACACGGCCGCCACCGGCCGCCCGGCGCGGGCGGTGTCGGTGACCAGGCGCTGCGCATCGGTGTCACGGCGCAGATTGTCGGCGTTGATCGTACCGCCGGGCACGACCACCGCGTCGAAGTCGCCGGCGGCAACATCGGCCAGCGCCGCCTCGGCGTCCACCTCGGCGCCCAGCTCCCAGTCGTGGACGAGGCTGCGCACCGTGCCCGCACGCTGCGCGGCGATGGTCACCTGCGCCCCGGCCGCCTCCAGCGCCTCCACCGGCTTGACCAGTTCGTCCTGCTCGACCCCCTGGTTGGAAACGATCACCAGGACGCGCTTTCCCTCCACAGACATTCGGCCTCCTCAGGTCGGTCCGGATCCTTCCCCCGGGCGTCCGGGCGCCGGACGGCGCCCCGCCGGGCCCGCAGCAGGCCCCGCACCATCGGACGGTCGCCGGGGCACTGCCGCGCAGGTGCTGCGCCTACCGTTCAGCGGACCGCACACGCCCGCCAGGAAGATCCAGATTTGGCGACTTCCGGTCCAATCGAACGCGGGAGGACCGGATAATGGATTGAAAATCCCGCCACAACGGCCCCAATGGACCGGATCCATCCGCCCGCACTGCGGATCCCGCTGCTCCGACCGCTCCCCCAGCTGCGGGGCGAGCGCGCTCCCGCGGGCGCTGTCCCCCGCGAACTTTCCCCGCGCCCCGGCAGGGAAACCGCCGGCCGCCCCAAGGACGGCACGGCCCAGCACCGGCGCCCGATGGCGCACCCGCGGCAATCGCGCGGCACGCCGCGCAGGTCAGCGCCCCCATGACCGCATATCACTACTCTCAGTACTTATGAGACGGCAAGGGCGGCAAATCACATCACTGCTGGTGATATCCACCCTGGTGGCGAGCTGCACCGCCGACACCGGGCCCGTCAGTGGCACCGCCGCGCAGCCCCACCCCCGGTCCGCGCCGACCGCCACCGCGTCGGTCGCGCCCCTGCCGCCGCTCACCGAGATGCGGCCGGAACTGCAGGAGTACTACCGGATCGCGTTCCTGCCCGACGGCTACCCCGGGCGCCGCTCCGACGACGGCGAAAGCGTGTGGGCGCACCCGATGTACGGCGTCTACGTCCTGCGCGACTACCTCGCCCAGTACCGCAAGGACCCGGCGCCGCGGATCCGCGACGCGATCTCCGCGGTCGCCCGCGCCGCAGTCGCGCGCATGGACCGGATCGACGGCTCCCTCGCCTTCTACTACGACGACCCCGACCACGCGGTGAAGCGCCAGCCGGAACGCCACTACTCGGGCCTGACCCAGGCCTACTACGCCGTCGAACTGCACCGCGCCGGAACCCTCCTGGGCAACGACGCGCTCGTCCGGGCCGCCGCCGACTCCTTCGCCAGCCTGCTGGTGCCGGTGGAGGACGGCGGCGTCTACCAGACCGGCCCCTACGGCCCCGGCATCGCCGAAGTCCCGCAGCAGCCGGCGTCGTGGATCCTGAACGGGTGGCAGTCGGCGCTCACGTCGGTCGCCGCCTACGCCGAGCTCACCGGGTCGCCGCGGGCAGAGCGGCTGCTGCGGGAGAGCGCGGCCGCGATGGCCGACATGCTCCCGCTCTACGACGTTGAGGAGCTGGCGAACAGCCGCTACAGCCTCAGCGGCCACGTGCGCATGCGCATCCGCTCCGCGGCGCCCCTCAGCGACATCGCCGTGGCGGTCCCCGGCGAGGGGGCGTTCCCGGTCACCGCCACCGAGGGCACGAAGTGGCAGAACTACATCGTCGAGGGCGCACCGGAGAAGGGCGGCTCCATCGAGCTGAACACGATCCTCAGCCGCATCTCGCACCCCGAGCCCAACCGGCTGCGGTTCACCGCCCAGGACCCGGCCGAGGTGACCGTGGAGATCGCCCGCAGCACCTACGACCCCGGCAGCGCCGGACTGGGCAGCGGCGAGTGGACGCCCGTCGCCCGCCTCAGCGCCGACGGCGCCACGTCCGTGGAGATCCCGTGGAAGGACGCCGAACTCGTCGCCTACCCCACCAACTTCAGCAAGGAGATCGGCGGCGAGCGCACCAACGTCTACCACCACCTCCACATCCAGCGCCTGCGCCAGCTCGCCGACGCCGCCGACCAGCCCCAGTTCGGCATCTGGGCCGACCGCTGGAGCAGCTACGTCTGCGACTGGCCCGAGATCGACGCCTACGCCGGGCTCTCCACCGCCGACCCCAACGGCTCCGCCGAAGAGCGCGCCAGCTGCGATTGACCCGCCTTCCGCCGACCGCGGGGCTGCTTCCCGGCGGCGCCGCCGGCCAGCCCCGGACCGGCACCACCCGCCGCATGGGCGGCGGAAGGCGGATCCGCCCCCGCGCCGGTTCAGCCGGCTGCGCCCGTCCCGCCGCCCGCCTCCTCTGCCCCGGCGGCAGCACTGCCCCGCCCGCCGCCGGAGAGCGGGATCACCGCGGCTGCGGCACGGCAGCCCCCGGGCAGGAGGCGCATGCGAGGGGTCCGCATGCCGGCCGCCCCGTGCGGTAGCCGGCGACCGCACGCCGCGAGTGTTCCGCCGACGGTCCGGCTGCGCCTTCCGCCCCACCGGCGCGCGGCGGCCCGCCTCCAGCTCCGGGCCGGGTCACGCACCGAGCGCCGCCGGCAGCGACGACAGTCCGGCGAGCCCGAACCCCAGCAGGCTCACCACGCGGATGCCCCGTTCCGGCCAGGCGTCGCCGGTGGCGAACGGGAGGGGTGAGCGGAGCATGTGCCAGCGCGCACCCTGCACCCGCAGCGGCCACGCGAGCGGGACGCCGGACTTCGTCAGCCAGTCGCCGAGGATGTGGGCCAGCGCGCCGGCCGCAACGGCGAGGCCGATCAGCCAGGGCGCCCCGCCCGGAGCGAATGCCGCTCCCAGTGCGCAGGCCAGGGCGAGCAGGAGCACAGCCGCCTGGCGGCTGCCCGAGCGGCCCGCCCACGTCATCGAGCGGGCGATCGTGCCCAGCCCGAGCGCCGCCATGGCGCCGACGGCCAGCGCCGTACCGATCGCTCCGGGAAGTGCGGCCAGGAACCCCAGGAGGGCGAACGCGGCTACCGCGGGGAGGGTGTGGGTGAGGTGGCGGTGCCCGCCGTCCCGCCCGGCGGCGAGGTCCGCTTCCGTAGCGGTGCGGGTGAAGACCGCCCGCGACAGGCCGCGCAGGCCCGAGGCGGCCACCCGCGACACGGGCCCGAGCGAGCGCCCCACCGTGGATCCGGGCTCGTCCACGTCGGGCAGGAGAGCAGCGCCGGCACCCACTGCCGCGCAGACCAGGGTGTCGCTCCATTCGGCACCGAAGGCCGTACCGACGCCGGCACCGGCCAGCAGGCCGGTCGCGGCATGGCTTGTTCCCATCACGGGATGCTCCAGGGGGTGGGGGATCCGGGTCCATCATCATCGAACACGGCCGCGGCGCGCACGGAAACGGGCGCCTTCGGCAGTGGCCCCTCCTGGGACGGACAGGAAGGGATCACCGCCGGAAGGCGCCGGGCAGAGCGGGCGGCAGCAGCAGGCGCGGGTAGCTCCCGGTGTGCGCGGGGCGGGCGGATGGGTCCGCGGCGCTCCGGTCCGGGTGTGGAATGCGCAGGTCAGCACCGCCCCGCTGGAGCAGCACTCGTCAGCACAGGCAGCGGGACGCGCCGTCCGGCCGGAGGGGAACCACCCGTCACGGGGACGGCGGCGCCCTCCCCCGAGGCAGGCCCGTCCCCGCACTGCTGGTCAGGGCGCATCGCGGCAGGGCGGGCCGCCCGCCTGCCCTCAGCTCAGCGGAAGGCCGGTGAGGCGGTGAGGCCGTAGCCGGACCATGCCGCGCTGGCGCTGCTGCTCGCGGTCTGGACGAGGCCGGCGTCCCGCACCGCCCCGGCGACGTCTTCGGGCGGGACGTGGCCCTCGTCTTCGGCGCCGGGGATCAGGAGCCAGACGGTTCCGCTGCCGCCGACGCTGACGATGGCGTCGATCAGGGCGTCGGCGAGGTCGCCGTCGTCCTGGCGGAACCACAGCAGGGCGACGTCGGTGATGGAGCCGTCATCGGCGTCGACCAGTTCGGAACCGGAGCGGGCCTCGACCGCTTCGCGCAGCCCGTGGTCGACGTCGCCGCCTCCTCCGGCCTCCTGGACGGTCTGTCCCGGCTCGATGCCGAGCGGCTCGACCGCTCTGGCGGGATTGTCGGACGGCAAGTCCATCGCTGGTGCTCCTGGGGGTGGGGACGCGTCGGCCGCGCTGCAAGGGCTCCACCCAACCAGATGCGCCGACGAGTCCCGCGGTCAGTGGGGTTGGTGGCGGGTGCGGCGAAGCCGCTCCTTTGTGTCTTGAGAGGCAAGTAGGAATCTCACCACTACCTTTACGACGTAGATTTACTATCGGCCCTCCGAGGGAATCCGGGTCTAGCGCTCAGGGCGCATCGGCGCCGATGATCGGAGGACCCGTCCCCGAGGCTGCGGAGGCCGGCCATGGACACGTCGATCCCCTCACTGCGCGGACGCGGCATGACGGTGAGCGACCAGCTCGCCCGGCACGCCCGCACCCGCCCCGGCGAACCCGCTTTCACCCTCGGCGCCGCGCACCGCACCTACCGCGCCATGGACGAGCGCACCGACCGGCTCGCCGCCGCCCTCGCCGAGCGCGGCGTCGGCCCCGGCGACCGGGTGGCCGTCTGCGCACTCAACGCGCTGGAAGTGCTGGAGTGCTACTTCGCGACCGCGCGGCTCGGTGCGATCGGCGTACCGGTCAACTTCCGGCTGACCTCCGGCGAAATCGCCTACCACCTGCAGGACTGCGGCGCCGCCGCTGTCGTCTGCGACGGCACGGCAGCCGCAACCGTCGCCGAAGCCGCCGCCTCCTCCCCCGCGGTGCGCACGGTGCTCGCCTTCGGCGCCGCCGGCCCCGGCGCCGCGGCCGAGGGGCCCGCTGCGGCGCTGGAGGACTACGAGAAGGCGCTTGCGGCCGCGCCGGGACCGGTCGACGCGCCGGAGGTGGACGGCTCCTCCCCCGCGTTCATCATGTACACCTCCGGAACGACGGGCCGCCCCAAAGGGGCCGTACTCACCCACCACAACCTGCTGATGCACGCCTTCAGCAACATGGTCCACCTCGGCGTGCAGCCCGACGACCGGGTGTGGCTGGCGGCGGCGCCGCTGTTCCACATCGCCGGGCTCTCCGGCTTCCTGCCGACGCTGCTGCTGGGCGGGCACACGGTGGTGCTGCCGTCGGGCCGGTTCGACCCGGCGGCCGCGGTCGACGTCCTGGAGCGGGAGCGGGTCACCGGCTGCTTCTTCGTGCCCACCCAGTGGCAGGCCATCTGCGCGGTGCCCGGCATCGCCGGGCGCGACCTCTCGGCGCTGAGCCGGATCAGCTGGGGAGCGGCGCCGGCGTCCACGGCGCTGCTGCGCACCATGCTGGAGACGTTCCCGCAGGCGTCGATGAGCACGGCGTTCGGCCAGACCGAGTGCTGCCCCGTCACGACGCTGCTGCGCGGCGAGGACGCACTGCGCAAGATCGGCTCGGTGGGCACGGCGATGGCCAACGTGGAGCTGCGCGTCGTCGACGACGCCATGAACGACGTTGCGCGCGGCGAGGTGGGCGAGATCGTGTACCGCAGCCCGATGGTGATGCGGGGCTACTGGAACAAGCCGGCGGAGACCGCGGAGGCGTTCCGCGGCGGCTGGTTCCACTCCGGCGACCTGGTGCGCGAGGACGAGGACGGCTACCTCTACGTCGTCGACCGCAAGAAGGACATGATCATCTCCGGCGGGGAGAACATCTACTGCGCCGAGGTGGAGGACGCGCTGGCCGGCCATCCCGGAGTGGGTGAAGTGGCGGTGGTGGGGGTGCCGCATCCGCGGTGGGGCGAGACGCCGCTGGCGGTCGTCGTGGCCGCCGGCGGCGCTGAACCGCCGGACGCCGAAGCGCTCCGCGCCTGGTGCGGCGACCGGCTGGCCCGCTACAAGCAGCCCCGGCACGTCGCCGTCCTGCCCGAGCTGCCGCGCAACCCGAGCGGGAAGGTCCTCAAGACGGAGCTGCGGCAGGCGGCCGCCGACGGGTCGCTCCGCTACACGCCGGAGTAGCGCGACCACCGGGCCGCCTGGGAGCCGTGCGCCACCGGGCCGGCCGGTCAGCGGCGCTCGAAGGCCAACCAGCCCGCGAGCCCGACCATGGTGAGCCCCACGGCGCGGTCGGACGTGCGGTACACCCGCGCCGTCAGCGACGCGGCACCCAGCCGCCCGCCCGCGGCGGCGTAGGCCAGCGCAGCCGCGGCCTCCACCGCGATGTAGGCCAGTCCCAGTCCCGCGAGCTGGAGGGGCACCGCACCGGCGCTGCGGTCGGCGAACTGGGGAAGGAACGCGGCAAACAGCAGCATCGCCTTAGGGTTGGTCATCGCCACGAGGAATTCCTGGCGGGTCAGCTGCCAGCGGCTCTGGCGCCCCGCCCCCGGCGAGGACGGCTCCGTTCCCTCGCCATGCGCCGCTGCGGGAAGGAAGCCGGTGCAGAGCATGCGCCCGCCCAGGAAGAGCAGGTAGGCCACCCCGCACCACTTCACCGCGGCGAACGCGGCCTCGGACGCCAGCAGCAGCGCCCCCAGCCCCGCCGCAGTGGCGGCAACGAGGAGGAGGAACGCCGCGAACCGGCCGGACAGCGCCACCACGGCGTCCCGGAAGCCCTGCTGCAGCGCGTTCCGCAGCGACAGCAGCTGGTTGGCTCCCGGGGCCAGCGCCATCAGGGCGGCTGCCGCGAAGAAGGCGTCCCACTGCACGGTGAGCATGACGCGTACCTACCCGTCCGCAACGGCGCCGTGCCGATAAGGCAGCCGCCTACTCCGCGGCGACTCCGGTGTTCTGGCAGGCGGCGAGCAGCCAGCGCCCGTCCTCCTTGGTCAGCACGAAGACGGGCGTCCCCTCCCCTTCCAGGTCCGGATCCGGGTAGGGCGCGGAGTAGCGCTGGCGGAGTTTCACCGCGGCCACGTCGGGCCGGAGGAAGAGGGTGTGGACCACCTCGAGGGAGACCGACTCCCCGTTGGAGAAGGCTCCGGGCAATACCTCGCGTGTGAATTCGGCGATGGCGTCCCGGCCCACCAGAAGGCGGCCGCCGCCGGTCGTCCAGACGGCATCTGCACGGAAGAGGGCGATGAAGTCGTCAGGCCGCTCGCTGTTCTGGGCGCGCTCGACGGCGGCCACGACGTCGGTGAGTGCGCTGATGTCGGCGGGGTCCGCCGGTGCCGGTGCCGGTGCGGTATCCATACCGGCCACCCTCCAACTTCGAGCGCGCTGGAGGTCAAGCCTGCCGATCGGCAACCAACGGCGCCATGCTCATGCTGCGGACATCCCTGAGGTGCCGGGGCGGTGCCCGCGGGGGAAGTGCTCCCCCCGCGGGCACCGCTGCGCGTCAGCCCTGCGGCGCCACCTCCCGCACCGGCTCTGGGCCCGGTTCCTCCGGCTGCCCCTCCGGCAGCAGTGTGAAAGTGAATCCGGTGCTCCTCATGCGGCGCAGCGGCACGGCGGCCTGGACGCGGCGCTGGACCGCGCTGCGGCTGAGGCCGAGGCCGCGGGCGATGAGCAGCCCGGGGCGCACCGGCACCGGGTCGCGGAATTCGACCTTCCAGTACCCCGGCGGCGGACCGCCGGCCGGCGGCGCCGGGGCGTCGAGGCGCCAGGCGCCCGACCAGTCCAGGGCGAACCGGTTGCGCCGCGCGATCAGCGGGTCGAGCAGCGCGGTCGCCACCGCCTCCGGGGCGCTGACGTGGTAGCCGTCGAGCGCGGCCGGATCAAGCGAGGCGACGGGGGTGCGCTCGTGCACGGTGATCTTGCGGGTCCGGTCGCAGGCGACGCAGCGGACCAGCAGCCACACGTCGAGCCGCTTGCCGTTGGCGTTGACGCGGAACCGGCCCGCGCCCGGCGTGGCGGAGCCGTACCGGCAGTCGCGGCACCGCAGCGACAGGCGCGGCAGCCCGGCCCGGCGGACGGTCCAGGGCAGATGGGTATGGGATTGTGCAGACATAGCTCTTTCGACCTGACACGAGGCCGTTTGCGCGCGGCCTCGAACGCGGGAGCGACCGGGCGCGCAAGGGCAGCCCGGCGGGCCGGCTCCCCGGTGCCGACCTCAGGGTCGGCGGAGCGGGCCGGCGGCCAGGGGGCCGCGGCCTCAGAGCCGGCAGTTGAACGCGCGAAAAGGTGTCAGGGTTACAGAGCAGGCGGGGTCAAGCGGATCCGTCCTCAGTCTTCACGGGCGGTATGCCGCAGGCACTCTAGGCCGGCGGGGAGCGCGGGCTCAAGCGGTTTTCCGCCCGTTGCCGCGCGAAGGCCCGCACCGGGGGGGTATCCGAGCGGGACGGCTGGCGGCGGGCGCCCGGTCTCCGCTGCCGCCGCGCCGCCGCGCCCCCAGCGGTTCACCGCAGCGGGGCCGCGCGCTACCGCGCAGTCGGCCGCCACGCCGGGTCGCGCCCGATGAAGCCGATCAGCTGCTCCTGCACGGGCGCATCGTCGGCAACGGGCACCGCGGCGCCGAACTGGCCGGAGGAGCGCAGCACCCCCTCCATCGCGCGCATGCCGTCCAGCAGCTCCGCGCAGAAGCCGGGGTCGAGCCCGTCGTCCTGCCCAGTGGCGCGGGCCAGGTCCCAGGTGTGCTGGAAGACGTCGGCAGTGTAGAAGCGGTCCACCGCCTCAGCCAGCGCGAACGTGCCGACGTAGGGGTGGGTGAACGGCTCCGCCGCCTCGGGGCTGCCGAGCAGCACCTGTACCGCCTCGGAGTGGTGGCGCCACGCGGCGGGCGGGTCCGCCGCGACCGACACGCCCTCCGGCAGCGCGGGCAGCTCGACGCCGCCCACGGCGAGGAAGTCCCGGATCCAGGACACGAGGTGGCCGACCACGTCGCGCGCCGACCAGCCCGGCACCGGCGCGGGCGCCGACCAGTCGCCCACCCCCGCGACCCGCGCGGCGAAGGCCGCGGCGACCGCGCGGTGCCGCTCGGCCGGATCCATCCCGGTCAGCGGCACGCGCTGCCCACCCGCGGGCGCCAAGCGCTGCGCCGGCGCGCCCGCCGGTCCGGCGAGCAGTGCGTCGAGCTTGGCATAGCCGCCGTTGACCCCCTTCTCCATCCCGCTGCGCAGCCAGGCATCGCGCAGCTCGAAGGAGTCGACGAGCGACCGGGTGCGCAGCCGGCTGCGCCCGCCGCCCAGGTCGTCGACGTGCAGCGTCTCCAGGGCAACGTCGTCCGGTGCGCCCTGGTAGGAGAAGGTCTGCACGATCGTGTCGGCGGTGATCCGGTGGAAGCAGCCGCGGAACGCGTACTCCTCGCCGTCGCGGGCGGAGACATAACTCCACGCGCCGCCGTCGCGGGCGTCCCACTCGGTGATGCGCGTATCCATGCCGACCGGCCCGACCCACTGCGCGAACAGCGCCGGGTCGGTGTGTGCGCGCAGCACCCGCTCCGGCGGTGCGGCGAAGTCGCGGGTGATGCTGATGGCCGGCACGTCCGGATCGGCCTCGATGGCAGCTTCGGTGAATGCGGTGCTCATGGTCCCCCTGCCTCCCGGCCGCTCGGGCCGTCCGGGTCTGACTGCACAGGCGCTGCCTCTGCGACCTCGACGTCAGCGAGGACCGCATCCAGCCGGCGGTAGCGCTCCTCGGCCTGCTGCCGATACCGCTCCACCCAGCCGGCCATCAGCTCAAGCCCGCCCGCCTCAAGGTGGACCGCGCTGCGCCGCGTCGCCCCGCGCCGCGAGACCAGTCCAGCCTCCTCCAGCACCTTCACGTGCTTCGAGACCGCCTGCACACTCACGTCGTAGGGCTCGGCCAGCGCCCCCACCGTCACGTCGCCCACTGCCAGCCGCGCCACGATGTCCCGCCGCGTCGGATCGGCCAGCGCCGCCAGCACCCGGGAGAGCCGGTCTGCCATCAGACCCTTTCTTCAACTTCCTGGTTGACAACACCGACGCTACTCCCGGACACCGCAATCCTCAACCACTTGGTTGACATTTGGGGTCCCGACGGGAGAACCCGGGCCCTCAGCGCCCCTGGCCCCGCCACCGGCACACAGGGACTCCGGTCCGCGGCCACCCGCGGACCGGAGTCCGCACACCGCCGAGGCGCCTCCAGCACGCTCGCCGGCGCCGGCCGGTCGCGGCGCCGTCCACCCTGCCGCAGCCCCCGGCGTGGCCTCGGTGGCTGCTCTGCTCCGCTCGGCGAGGGGGCCGATTTCCGGGGCGCGCAGCACAGGGGGTCCGAGCGGGCTGCGCGGCGGCCGGGCGGCCCCCGGCGCTCTGCGCGCCAGGGGCACTGCCGGTCAGTGCCCCTGGCGGCGGTGCGCGGCTGCGATCTCGGTGCGGAGCGACCGCGGCGCGCGGCCGGTCACGTCGGCGACGACGGAGGTGGTCCGGTCCTCCGCACCGGCTGCGACCGCGGCGTCGAGGCCGGCGAGGAGGCGGGCGAACGCCGCCGGCATCCCCCACTCGGTCCACCGACCGGCCAGCTCGGTCGTACTCACGGAGCGGTGCCGCACCGGCCGGCCGGTGGCGTCGCCGAGGGCCGCCGCGACATCGGCGTAGCTCAGTGCCTCGGGGCCGGTGATGATGTGGTCGGTGTTGTGCGGCCGGAGAGCGGTGAGCGCCGCGACGGCCACATCCGCGATGTCCTCGGCGGCCACGAAAGCGACGCGGCCCTCCCCCGTCGCGCTGACGATCTCCCCGGATTCCCGGGCGGTCCGGGCATGCAGGTGGTCGCCGGTGAAGTTGTCAATGAACCACGACGGCCGCAGCACCGCCCACTCGGCGAAGAGGCCGCGCACGTGCTCGTGGACGGCACCGAGGCCGGGCGCGCCCGGTTCGACGGCCGATGCGCTGAGCAGGACGGCGCGGCGGACGCCCTCCCGCACGGCGCGTTTGAGGAACGGCACCATGAGGGGCTCCGGGTCGGCTTCGCCGATCGGAGCAATCAGGTAGACGGCGTCCGCGCCCGCCAGGGCGGTGCCGTGCGTCGCGGGGTCGTGCCAGTCGAAGCGCACGCGGCCGGGGCCACCGCTCCTGCTGGCGATGCGCGCCCTAGCGCCCTGCTCGCCGAGTTTCCGGGCGACACGGCTGCCGGTGGTTCCGGTGCCGCCGATGACGAGGGTGTTCATGCCGGGCTCCCTTCGCCGGCCACCTCGAAGAACGTCAGGGGGCTCCAGTAGTCGCGGAAGTGGACGATGCGCCCGTCCTGGATCGTCAGGACGGTGATGTAGCGCGCCTGGTACGGCTCACCGGAGGCGACCACCACTCCTTCGGCGGCGAACTCCGCGACGATGACCTGCGGGTCGTGCGTCTGGTGCACGGTGCTGTCCGTGATGCGGCGGACGTCGAGCCACTCCGGATAGCCGACCAGGTAGTCGTGCACGGCCGCGCTCCCCTCCAGTCGGTCGGGGCGGCCCGGTGGAGCGAAGGGGAACTCCATGACCGCATCGTCGGCGAACAGGCCGATGAAGCCGGCCATGTCCTTGTCGAGGAGGAGTTCCATGCCCTGGCGGAAAACCTCAACGGGATCACTCGGCATAGGTGTGCCCTTCATGGTCGGGGGTCCGGCCACGCTATGATTCGGACCGTCAGTCCGATTAATTTAACGGACCAACAGTCCGCTTACAAGGGGGTGGCTCCGTGCGTGCAGACGCCGCGCGCAACCGGGAGGCCGTACTGCGTGCGGCCGGACAGCTCTTCGATGCTGCGCAGGACCCGGACCGGGTGTCGATGGACGACATCACCGCCGCGGCCGGCGTCGGCAAGGGGACGCTGTTCCGGCACTTCGGCGACCGCGCCGGGCTGATCCAGGAGCTGTACGAGGAGCGGACGCAGCAGTTGCACGCGGCCGTGGAGGGCGACCGCGACCGCACCGCGGCGGAGAACATCGCCCGGCTCATGCGCGCGCTGCTCCGGTTCAAGGTCGAGAACCGGACGCTGACCCGCGCACTCGAGAACATGGGAGGCGCCAGCCCCTACACCAACCCCAGTTACGGCCGCCTCCACGCCCGCCTCGAAGAACTCATCTCCGAGGCACGCGGCCCCGAGGCCGCCGGCTTCCTCGCCCACGCCCTTCTCGCCGCGGTCCGCAGCGACCTGGTCGAGCACCTCGGCGACTGGCCCGAGGAGCGCCTGGAGCAAGGACTGGCAGCGCTGGTCCGATCGGCCGTGGGGCCCGGCCCCTGCTGAACGCCCCGCCGCCGGCCGCAAGGGGTGGCACCGGCCGCCCTGTCCCCTACCGGCGCCCCGTCCGCCCGGACCGGGCGGACGGGGCAGGTGCCGCAGCCGGGCGGTGGCAGCGGAAGCCCGGCCGCAGGGGCCGGGGACGTCGGCCGGGCAGCGGTCATCCTGCGCCCGGCGCCCCCTGGAGGACCGCGGACACCGCGATAGCGAGCGCCTCCTCCTCGGCCTGCGGGAGCGCGTCGATCGCGGGCAGCGCCCGCTGCAGGGCGAGGCCGTTGAGGACGGTTCCGAGGAAGCGGGCACGGCGGGGCACTTCGGACTGCGGGAGGAACCCTTCACCGGCCAGGGTGGAGAGCCATCCCTCGATGCGGCGCTGGCCGTCGTTCTCGACGGACAGGTAGGCCTCGCGGACCTCCGGCGTCTGCTCGGCGGTGACGAAAGTGCCGACGGTGGCGGCCAGGGCATCGCGCGCCTGCTGGCCGGCGCCGGCCCGGGCGAGGATCTGGCGAAGGCCGCCCAGGAGGCGCTCGGACGCCGGCAGCGCCGTGTCACGTATCTCCTCGGCCGGGGCGATCCACTCGCCGATCCGGCCCATCACCTCGTCCCTGAGCTGCTGCTGGGTGGGGAAGTGGTGGCGCATCGAGCCGATGCTCACCCCGGCGCGGGCAGCAACAGCCCGCACGCTCAGCCGAGCGGTGACGCCGTCCTCGGCGAGGATCGCCGCAGCTGCGGCGAGGATCCGCTCGCGGGTACCGATCGGCGGTCGAGCATTCATGGAGACCTCCCCATCGCCACTAGTATAGCGTACTAGTACGCCGTACTAGCGGGGCTGCCGGCGCTGCACTCCGATGGCGCACCGACGATGGGGAGACCACAATGAATTCACCGGCCGACGGCGCCGCCGCACGGCGCTTCGGGGCACACCTCTCACTGAGCTGGTGGAAGCCGATCGCCGTGATCGCCGTCCCGCCGATCGCGATGATCATCCTGCAGATCGCCCTGTTCCAGGCAGCGGAGGCGATCGAGGGCAGCAGCGGCGGCCAGTCGGAAACGGTCACTCCGCTGCAGCTGCTCGCCGTGAACCTCAGCATGAGCGCGACCGGCGTGCTCTCGGTTCCGCTCATCGCGTGGCTGGCGAAGGTTCCGTGGCGGGCCGTGCTGAGCTACCCGCGGGGATTCGACCGCCGCCGGCTCGGCGTCTACCTGCTCTGGGCGCTCGCCTGCACCGTTCTCGGCAATGCGGGATTGGCGGTCTTCGCCGCCGACCACACCCCCTGGGTGGGTTTCGGCCTCACCGGCACCACGATCGCCCTGGTCGCGGTCATTGCCCTGACCACCCCGCTGACGGCGGCAGCGGAAGAGCTGATGTTCCGCGGTGCGGTGATGCCGGCCGTCGCGGCGTGGGTGCGCCCGGAACGGCTCGCGCTGGCCCTGGGAGCGGTGGTCTCCAGCTTCGTGTTCGCCGCCGCGCATTTCGCGTCGGATCCGTGGCTGTTCGGCTACCACGTCTTCCTCGGCCTCACCACGGCCGTGATGGCCATCCGCAGCCGGGGATTGGAAGCACCGATCGCGTTCCACATCGCCAACAACACCTTCACAGCGCTGCTGAACGCGTTCCTCGCGGGCGGGGGCGGTTTCTCGGTGGAACGCACCGCCGGCGCAGGGGGACCGCATCTGGCCATCCCGGCCGTCTTCGTTCTGGCGGTGACGGCGGTCGTGTGGGTGCGCGAGGGAAGGGTGCAGCGGGAGCCGGCGGGATAGCACCCCCGGCCTCCCCTGCCCGCGCTCCCCGCTACCGCGGGGGGCACGGGCAGCGCGGAGCAGCCCGGTCAGGCGACGGTGGTGGTGACGGTGACCGCGATGTTGCCGCGGGTGGCGACCGAGTAGGGGCACACTTCGTGCGCGGCCGCGGTGAGGCTTTCCGCTGCTTCGGGCGCGAGGCCGCCGATGTGTACCCGCAGCTCGGCGCTGAGGGCGTACCCGCCGGCCTCCGTAGCGGAGATCGAGACCTCGGCGGCCACGGTGGAGTCGGCCAGCTTCTCCTTGCGCTGCGCGGCGACCATCTTCAGTGCCGAGTGGAAGCACGACGCCCAGCCGGCCGCGAACAGCTGCTCGGGGTTGGTCGCGCCGCCCGGCCCGCCCATGGACTTCGGGATGGCGAGGGTGACGTCGAGCAGGCCGTCGTCGGTCACGGCGCGCCCTCCGGCGCGACCGCCGCCGCTCGAGGTCGCGACGGTGGTGTACACGGGTGCGGACATGGTGGATCCTCCGGTTAGTCGATGTAGAGTTACTAGTTCGTCTACATGGAGCGAACATAGACTGCCTGCGACGCTGGCGCAACCAGCCCTACGACATCCGGGGAGATCCATGCACGCCGACACCGCCGAGCCGGCGAAGCGCCCGTCCTCGGGGCCGGCCACGCGCGCGCGGATCCTCGCCGCGGCGAGCGACCTGTTCTACACCCACGGAATCCGCGCCACGAGCGCCGACCGGATCATCGAACAGGTCGGCATCACGAAGGTCACCTTCTACCGCCACTTCCGCACGAAGAGCAGCCTCGTCGTGGCCTATCTCGAAGAGCAGGCCGCCGCCGAGCGGGAGTGGATGGAAAGCGTGCGCCGCCCGGGCGACCCCCTGGGCTCGCTGCGCGCACTCGCCGACGGGATCGGCCGCGCGAGCTGCAGCCCGGGCTTCCGCGGCTGCTCGTTCATCAACGCCGCGGCGGAGTTCCCGGACGGCGAGGACCCGGTCCGGACCACCGTCGCCGCCCACCGCACCTGGCTGCTCGACGCGTTCGCCGGCATCGCCGCAGAGGCCGGGGCGGACGACCCCGCCGCCACAGCGCGGCAGCTGGTGATCGCGCGCGACGGCGCGATGGTGAACGGCTACCTCGGCCAGCCCTCGTCGGTCTCCGGCGCCCTCGGCGCCGCGTTCGCCGCCATCGCCGCCGGAAGGCGCGACGGCCGCAGTCCAGGCGCCTGAAAGAGACGGGACCGCAGACCCAGACCCGCCGCTCCGACACGCACCCCGCACGGGATCCGGTTTCTCCGGGTCCCGTTTCTGCGTTCGGCAGGACCGCAATACCTCCCGCCGACCGGGCAGCTCCAGCGGCGGCCGGCCCTCCCCCGCGCGGCGGACCGCACCGGACCTGGAGGAACCGCCGGGCGGGCGGCGTCCGGGCGCGGCCGGCGAGGGACCCAGGCAGGGCGAGCTAGGTCACATCCCCGGCGCCCGAGCACGAGGCTCCGCCCACATCAGGCCAGGGAAGAACGCGCCACCCGCCACGCTCCGCATTCACTCCAGACCCTTTCGGGCAGCTCACCGGAGAATCGGCCGCACCGGTCGGCTACACAGCGCAATGGACCCGTCCCCGAGTGCCAGGAGTCACGCCCTGTACGATCAGTCGAGATTAGGTTAGCCTCCCCTTGGTTCGCAGGCACTTCATCCCCCAAAGTGCTCGTGTGCACCGTTTTCTATTGGTTCGCGCACCTGCGCCTTCCTACCGCCCGTGTCCCCGGTACCAGGAGGATCACCGATGAGTCCGCTTGCGCGGCCCATCCAGGACAACCGCTCCGCGGAGCCGCCGGCGCCGACCGCTCCCCCCGACCCGCGCACCTATCTGCTGGACGCGGCGAGCGCCGAGCGCTACAGCGACCTCACGCGGGAGGCCAGCCGCCGCGTCGCGCACCGCATCGCAACCGTCCAGCAACCGCTGACCGGCGCCACCGCCGAGGATCTGCGCGGCGGCATGGCCGAGATCGACCTCCAGCGCCCGCTCGGCGATTCCACAGCGGCACTCGAGGAGCTCGAGCGCCTCTACCTGGACGACGCCGTCTACTTCCACCACCCGCGCTACATGGGGCACCTCAACTGCCCGGTGGTCCTTCCCGCGCTGATGGGCGAGTCCGTCCTCTCCGCGGTCAACTCGTCGCTGGACACCTGGGACCAGAGCGCGGGCGGCACCCTCATCGAGCAGCGCATGGTCGAGTGGACCTGCGAGCAGATCGGCTTCGGCCCGGCCGCCGACGGCGTCTTCACCAGCGGCGGCAGCCAGTCCAACCTGCAGGCCCTGCTGCTGGCCCGGGACGAGGCGCACCAGCGCGCGGGCGGCGGCGGCCGGCTCGCCGAGCTCATTCCGCGCATGCGCATCCTGACCTCGGAAGTCGGGCACTTCAGCGTGGCCAAGTCGGCCGCCCTGCTGGGCCTGGGCTACGAATCGGTGGTCTCGGTGGAGTGCGACGACCGGCGCCGCATGCGGCCGGACGCGCTCGCCGCCGAGCTCAAGCGCTGCGCGGCCGAGGACCTGGTCCCCGTGGCCGTGGTCGCCACCGCCGGCACCACCGACTTCGGCAGCATCGACCCGCTGCCGCAGATCGCCGAGCTCTGCTCCCGGAACGGGGTGTGGCTGCACGTCGACGCCGCCTACGGATGCGGACTCCTCGTCTCCCGCCACCGCCACCTGCTGAGCAGCATCGAGCGCGCGGACTCGGTGACGGTGGACTTCCACAAGTCCTTCTTCCAGCCGGTCAGCTCCAGCGCCCTGGTCGTGCGGGACGGCACCGCCCTGCGCCACGTCACCTACCACGCCGACTACCTCAACTCCCGGTCGGACGGCAGCACGCCGATCCTGTCGCCGAACCAGGTCGACAAGAGCCTGCAGACCACGCGCCGCTTCGACGCGCTCAAGCTCTGGCTGACGCTGCGGGTCATGGGCGCCGATGCCGTCGGGGCGCTCTTCGACCAGGTGCTGGACCTCGCGGCCGAGGGGTACCAGCTGCTCGACCGGGACCCGCGGTTCACGGTCGTCACCAGGCCCACGCTGAGCACGCTGGTGTTCCGGTGCGACTTCCCCGGCACCGACCCGGGGCTGGCCGACGCCGCCAACCGCTATGCGCGGGAAGCACTGCTGGACTCGGGGGCCGCCTTCGTCGCCCGCACGACGGTGGGCGGGCGCCCCTACCTGAAGTTCACCCTGCTCAACCCGAAGACCACCGCGCAGGACATCAGCACCGTCCTCGACCTGCTCGCCGCGCACGCCGAGCGCTTCGTGCGCGAGCACGGCGCGCCGGCGCCGGACACCACGGCGGCAGCCGTGCCCGGCGCGTCCGCCTCCGCACCCCACGGGAGCCACCAGTGACCGAAAGCCCGCACAGCCCGGCCGCCCCGGCCGCCGCCGCAGACCGGGTCCGCGACTTCGCCGCCATCGGCGCGGGCCCGTTCAACCTCGGGCTGGCGGCGCTCAGCGACCCCGTCCCCGAGCTCGACGGCGTGTTCCTGGACGACAAGCCGGAGTTCTCGTGGCACAGCGGGATGATGCTCGATGACGCGGAGCTCCAGACCCCGTTCATGTCCGACCTGGTCACACTCGCCGACCCCACGTCCCGGTTCTCCTTCCTCAACTTCCTCAAGGCGACCGGGCGCCTGTACCCCTTCTACATCCGCGAGCGGTTCTATCCGCTGCGCGCGGAGTTCAACGACTACTGCCGCTGGGTCGCCCGGCAGCTGTCCGACCGGGTCCTGTTCGGCCACCGGGTCGAGTCGGTGGAGTTCGACGCCGCGCGCGGGCTGTACGCGGTGCGGAGCACGGCCACGGCGACCGGGGCCTCCCGAGTGGACCTGGCGCGGCGGCTGGTCCTGGGGACCGGCACCCCGCCCTACCTGCCGCCCGCCCTGCGCGGCCTGCCCGGCGACGCGGTGCACAGTTCGGAGTACCTGCCCGCCAAGCCGCTCCTGCAGGACAAGGAGAGCGTCACCGTCGTGGGCAGCGGGCAGAGCGCCGCGGAGATCTTCTACGACCTGCTGCAGGGGACCGGATCCGGCGGATACCGGCTCAACTGGGTCACCCGGTCGCCGCGGTTCTTCCCGCTGGAATACACCAAGCTCACCCTGGAGATGACCTCTCCGGAGTACGCGGACCACTTCCACGCGCTGCCGCAGGAGGCGCGCGACCGGCTGGTCAGCTCACAGGCGAACCTGTACAAGGGCATCGACTCCGCCCTCATCAACGCGATCTACGACCTGCTGTACCGCAAGAGCAGGGTGGGGCCGCCGCCGGTGCGCCTGATGGCCAACACCGAGGTGGCCGGCGTGCACTGCCCCCCGCAGGGCGGGTACGAGCTGGCGCTGCGCAACGGCGACCAGGAGCGCGGGTTCACCCTGGCCACCCAGGGCCTAGTGCTGGCGACCGGGTACCGCTACCAGGTGCCCTCGTTCCTGGACCCGATCGCCGACCGGCTGGCCTGGGACGGCAGCGGCCGGTTCGCGGTGCGGCGCGACTACCGCGTGGACCGGGCCGCCCACGAGCGCGGGCCGGAGGCGGACCAGGCCGGCGCGGTCTACGTGCAAAACGCCGAGCTGCACACCCACGGGTTCGTCTCCCCCGACCTCGGCATGGGGGCCTACCGCAACTCCTGCATCCTGCGGGCGATGCTGGGCCGGGAGCCCTACCCCGTCGAGGAGTCGATCGCCTTCCAGGAGTTCGGCGCCCCCGGCAGCGCTGCGGAGCCGGGGGAACCCGCCGGCCTGGCGGCGCCCGCGGCCGGCGGCGCACCGGCGGAGGTGCCCGGACGATGAGCACCCCTCCGCCGCAGAGCCCCGCGCCGGTGTTCACCCGCACCGACCCCGCCCTCGGAGAGCTCCGGGTCCGGCCGCTCGACGCCGACGCCGACCTGCCCCTCCTGGTGCGCTGGCTCACCCACCCCAAGGCCGCGTTCTGGCTGCTGACCGAGGCGAGTTCCGACGACATCGCCCGCCAGTTCCGCGCCGGAGCCGCCTCCCCGCACGAGCAGGCCTATATCGGCGAATGGCGGGGCGAGCCCCGGTTCCTCGCCGAGCTTTACGACCCCGGCCGCAGCGAGCTGGCCGGTCACTACGCGGTCCGCCCCGGGGACACCGGAATGCACTTCCTGGTGCCGCACACCGACGCCCCGGTCTCCGGGTTCACCCGGGCCGTGATCACCACGGTGATGGAACTGGCCTTCGCCGACCCCGGCACCGACCGGGTCGTGGTCGAGCCGGACGCGCGCAACCGCCCGGTGCACGCGCTCAACGCCGCGGTGGGCTTCGAGGTGGACCGCACCGTGGCCCTGCACGGCAAGGAGGCCCTGCTCAGCTTCTGCAGCCGCGAGCAGTTCCGCACCGCCACAGCACCCGACCCGACCACTGGAAGGGACCCGCGATGAGCGTCAGCGCTCAGGACCTCAGCGGCGAGCAGGACCCCCGCTCCGCCACCCGCCCTTACGGCGCCGCGCCGCACGACGCAGCCGCGCACCTGACCCCGCAGCGGTGGGAGCGCGCCAACCGCCTCCTGGTCCGCAAGGCCCTGGCGGAGTTCTCCCACGAGCGGCTGCTGGAGCCCGCTCCGGACGGCGCCGGGCACTACCGGGTCAGCAGCGACGACGGCAGCGTGCACTACCGGTTCGCGGCCCGGAAGCGGGCGCTGGACCACTGGAGCATCGAGGCCGACAGCATCCGGCGCACCGACAGCACCGGAACGGAGCTGCCGCTGGACGTCCTCGACCTGATCCTGGACCTGCAGCGGTCGCTCGGTATCAGCGGCGAGGTCCTGCCCCTCTACCTGGAGGAGATCACCAGCACGCTGGCCAGCAGCGCCTACCGCATGGCCGGCCGGCAGCGCAGCGCCGCCGAGCTCGCCCGCGCCGGGTTCCAGGAGATCGAGGCCGGCATGACCGAGGGGCACCCCTGCTTCGTGGCCAACAACGGGCGCCTCGGCTTCGGCGCGGCGGAGTACGCGGCCTTCGCCCCGGAGACCTCCTCGCGCGTCCGCCTCGTCTGGGTGGCGGCACGCCGGCAGCACTCCCGCTTCTCGTGTTCGGCCGACACCGACCGGGAGCGCCTGCTCCTCGACGAGCTGGGACCCCAGGTGCTGGCGTCCTTCGACGGCCAGCTCCGCGACCTCGGCCTGGACCCGGCCGACTACCACCTGATCCCGGTGCACCCGTGGCAGTGGTGGAACCGCCTGGCGGTCACCTTCGCCGCCGACGTGGCCCGCCGCGACCTGGTGTGCCTGGGCCACGCCCCCGACGACTACCTGGCCCAGCAGTCCATCCGGACCTTCTTCAACGCCTCCGCGCCGGAGCGGCACTACGTCAAGACGGCGCTGTCGGTGCTGAACATGGGATTCCTGCGCGGCCTCTCGGCCGACTACATGGAGGCCACGCCCGCCATCAACGACTGGCTCGCCGAGCTGGTGGCGGGCGATCCGGTTCTGGCGTCGACGCGGGTGGAGGTGCTGCGCGAGCGCGCCGCGGTGGGCTACCGCTCCGACCACTACGCGCGGGCCGCCCAGAAGGGGTCGCCGTACCTGAAGATGCTCGCGGCGCTGTGGCGCGAGAGCCCGGTGCCGCGGCTCGGGGAGGGCGAGCGCTTGGCGACGATGGCCTCGCTCCTGCACACTGACGCCGAGGGCAGCTCGCTGGCGGCCGCGCTGATCGCGGAGTCCGGGCTGCAGCCGGCCGTGTGGCTGCGCCGCTACCTCGACGCCTACCTCGTGCCGCTGCTGCACTCCTACTACGCCCACGACCTGGTGTTCATGCCGCACGGCGAGAACGTCATCCTGGTCCTGCGCGACGGAGTCCCGCAGCGCGTCCTGCTCAAGGACATCGCCGAAGAGATCGCGGTGATGAGCCCGGACTCTCCCCTGCCGCCGGCGGTGGAGCGCATCCGCGCCGAGGTCCCCGAGGACATGCGGCTGCTGTCGCTGCTGACCGACGTCTTCGACTGCTTCCTGCGGTTCCTCAACGGGATCCTCGCCGACCAGGGCGTACTGGGCGAGGACGACTTCTGGGCGGTCGTGGCCCAGTGCGTGGCCGGCTACCAGGACTCCGTCCCCGAGCTGGCCGACCGGTTCGAGCGCGACTCGCTGTTCACCGACGAGTTCGCCCTCTCCTGCCTAAACCGCCTCCAGCTGCGCAACAACAAGCAGATGGTGGATCTGCAGGACCCGGCCGGAGCCCTCCAGCTCGTCGGCACCCTGCAGAACCCGATCGCCCGCCACCGCCCGGCCGGCTACCGGGCGCCCTCTCCCGAGGCCGCCCGGTAGCCGGCCCCCGCTGACGGCGGCACCACTGCGCTGCCCCTGCCCGGCGAGGCGGAGGACCCGGGGCTTCCGGGTCCTCCGCTGCCTCCGTGCGGCTGCGGATCTCCAGGCCGCCGCGCCGCGCGATGCCGCGGGTGCAGCCATGGGTGGCCGTGTCCGCGTCCGCGTGCAGCACGGCCCCCTTCCGGCGCCCGGGGAACACATCGAGGGGCGTGCCAGGGCGGTGGGCGGCAGGACAGGTGCCCGCCCGGTATGCCCTGGGGCGACACGCCCTAGTCCGGTGACGCGAGGTAGCGGTCGACGTCGTCGAGGGTGAGAGGGGTCTCGCCCAGTGGCGCGGAGGCGTCCAGGTCCACGGCGCGGAGGGAGCCGAGGAACAGCTCCAGTTGGCGGCTGATGAGGAGTTCGTTCAGCTCCGGGCCGACGACCGGCAGCGGGCGGGACAGCTTGACGACGCCGACCACGATGTCGATCGGGGTCACGCCGCGGCGGACCCGCCCTTCCCGCTGGGCATCGCGGATCAGCTGCTCCACCCGCTCGAGGAGCCGGTTGCGCCGCTCCTTCAGTGTTCCGGCGCCCCCCGCGCCGCGCATCTCCTCCTCCAGTTCCGGCGCCAGGACCGGTGTGAAGACGCCGACCCTCCGTTCCACCAGGCGGCGCACCAGCTGCATGAGCGCGTGCCACGCCGCCCCGTGCTCGGCCGTGGCGCGGTCCAGCTCCGCGCTGAACACCTCCATGTTGTCCAGGGCGACCTGCCAGATCAGCGCGTGGCGGTCGGGGAACCGTCGGTAGAGGGTGGCGATGCCGACGCCGGCGCGGCGGGCGATCTCGTCCAGCGGCGCGTGGACGCCCTGCTCGAGGAAGACGTCGCGGGCCGCGGCGACGATCTGCTCGCGGTTGCGGCGGGCGTCCGCCCGGAGCCCGTCCGTGCTCTCGGCCACCCTGCACTCACCCCTTCGCTATATGGAGGAAGTCTCTCCGATTGTGTTACCGTACCGCCACAAGAAAAACGGAGGGTTATCCTTCACTTATTCGGGAGGACTGATGTCCCCGACCGCAGGCACCGGCATCGGGAGCTTTCCGATCCCGCGGCAGTGCCCGTTCACCCCGCCACCGGAGTACGCCCGGCTGCGCGCCGAGGCTCCGGTCGCCCGCGCGGCCCTGCCCCTGGGCGGCACCGCCTGGCTGGTGACCCGGTACGAAGATGTCCGCACCGTGCTGAGCAGCCCGGCGTTCAGCGCCGACGGCACCCGTCCCGGCTTCCCGGCGTTCTTCCCCGGCCAGGAGCAGGTCCTGCAGAACCCGCCGTTCGTCCGGATGGACCCGCCGCAGCACGGCTTCTACCGGCGCATGCTCATCCAGGAGTTCACCGTCAAGCGGATCAAGGCGATGCGGCCCGGCATCCAGGCCGCCGTCGACCGGCAGCTCGACGGCCTGCTCGCCGCCGGCCCGCCGGCGGACCTGGTCGAGGCGTTCGCCCTCCCGGTGCCGTCGCTGGTGATCTGCCAGCTGCTCGGGGTGCCCTACCAGGACCACGCGTTCTTCCAGAGCAAGAGCGCGATCGCGCTGTCGCGGACGAGCACCGCGGAGCAGTTCGCGTCCGCGCTGGGCGAGCTCCGCGCCTACATGGACGGCCTGGTCACCCGCAGGCAGCGCGCACCAGGCGACGACCTGCTCAGCAGGCTCGCCGCCGAGCAGCTGGAACCGGCCGGCGAGCTCCGCCGGGACGAGCTGCTGATGATGTGCCTGATGCTGCTCAACGCCGGCCACGAGACCACGGCCAACATGATCGCGCTGGGTACTCTGGCGCTCCTGAAGCACCCCGGCCAGCTGTCCGCGCTGCGGTCGGACCCCGGCCTGCTCCCCGGCGCCGTCGAGGAGCTGCTGCGCTACCTCAGCATCGCCGACCTGGTCACCTCCCGGGTCGCGGCCGAAGACACCGAGCTCAGCGGTACCGCGATCCGCGCCGGCGACGGGGTGATCGCCCTGCTCGCCGCGGCCGACTTCGACCCCGGGGTGTTTCCCGAGCCGGAGCGGCTCGATATCGGCCGCGGCGGACGCCACCACGTCGCCTTCGGCTATGGCGTGCACCAGTGCCTCGGGCAGAACCTCGCCCGGGCCGAGCTGGAGATCGCCCTGTCCAGCCTGTTCGCCCGCATCCCCACCCTGCAGGCCGCCGCGCCGGCCGGGGAGCTGCCCTACAAGCACGGCGGTCTCGTGTACGGCGTCCACGAGCTGCCCGTCACCTGGTAGGAAGCCATGCACATCACCGCCGACACGAGCGTCTGCGTCAGCGCGGGGCTCTGCGTCCTCACCGCCCCCGGCGTCTTCGACCAGGGAGACGACGGACTGGTCGCGGTCCTCCTGCCGGATCCTCCAGCGCAGCTGCGCACGGCCGCGGGCAGAGCCGTCCGCCTGTGCCCGAGCGGGGCCCTCGGCATCGGGGGTGCCACCCGCCCGCCGGAGCGCCCCTGAGCCCTCGGCCCTCGCCGCCCTGGGGGGCGTCCCCCGGGTGCCGGCGCACGCCCCCGCAGCCGGCGGCACGCCCGGCACTCTGCGTGGACAGCGGATGACACCTCGGTGATCGGGACCGGAAACGTCAGTGCGGGGCGGGCACTGGGCCGGGGCACCGGGGCAGAGTGGGGGCGCGGTGCCCGCGGCACCGCAGATCCCCCGCAGAAGACGCCCCTCGACTCCGGGAGTTCCTGTGGATGCGAACCCGATCCGCGGCTTGGTCCGGCGGCACCCGGCGCTTCGGCGCGCAGTGCGGAAGGCCCGCAGCGGGCTGTCCGCGCGGTTCGGCGGAACCGCCCCGGACCAGGCGCCGGATACCCGCCGCTTCACCCTCGCCCTCCCCCGGCGCGCCGCGGGAGGACACACCGGCCCCGCGGCGCTGTCCGTCACCGCTCCGTCCGGACTGTGGGTGCCCCGCAAGCTCGAACAGGACGGGCTCGCCGGCTTCGAGCCGGAGACGCTGGCGTGCTTCCTCGCCGCGCTCGACCACGCCGGCCCGGGGGCCGTCCTGGACGTGGGCGCGAACGTGGGCGTGTACGGGCTGCTCGCGGCGGCGCGCAGCCGGCGCCCGGTCCGGGCCTTCGAGCCCACGCCGCACATCGCGGAGACCGCGCGCGCCATCGCGGACGCCAACCGGCTCCCGGTCGACGTGGCGGAGCTCGCGCTGGCGGACCGCACCGGCGGCGCCACGTTCACGCTGTCCTCGACCTCGGACGCGTCGAACTCCCTCGCGGCGGGGTTCCGCCCCGAGGCGGGCCGGATCCGCGTGCGGGTGGACACCCTGTCCGCGTGGTGCGCGCGCACCGGCACCGTCCCCGCCGTCGTCAAGATCGACACCGAGACCACCGAGCCCGACGTCATCGCCGGGGGCCTCGCCGCCCTGGAGACGTTCCGCCCCTGGGTCTTCTGCGAGGTCCTCCCGGGCCGCGGCGTCGAGGAGCGCCTGATGGACCTGCTGGGCCCGCTCGACTACACCTGGCACCAGTTGGGCGACGAGGTCCCCGCGCCGGCCCGCAGCGTCATCGACGGCCGGGTCTCCGGTGCGGAGCAGCGCATGTGGCTCTTCGCGCCCGCGGAACCCCCGGCTGCACTGTGGGACGACGCCCGTGCGTGGCGCCGGGCCGTCGACGCCTGCGGCCCCCTCGCGGACGAACGCCGTTGAGGAGGGCCGGGGCGCCTCTGCCCGAGAGCGGCGCCTAGGGCGGCCCTGCCTCGCCCCGGCTCGCGGCCGGGGCGGGGTCGGGCAGGTAGACCCGCCCGCCGGACTCGAGGAACTCGCGGCTCTTCTGCTGCATACCCGCCGCGACGTCGGCGGATCCCGCGGCGCCGTAGGCGTCGCGGATGTCCTGGGAGATCCGCATGGAGCAGAACTTCGGCCCGCACATCGAGCAGAAGTGCGCCGTCTTGGCGGGTTCCGCGGGGAGTGTCTCGTCGTGGAAGGCTTCGGCCGTCTCGGGGTCCAGCCCCAGCGCGAACTGGTCGCGCCAGCGGAACTCGAACCGCGCCCTCGACAGGGCGTCGTCGCGCGCCGCGGCCCCGGGGTGGCCCTTGGCGATGTCGGCGGCGTGCGCGGCGATCTTGTAGGTGATCACCCCGGTGCGCACGTCGTCGAGGTCGGGCAGCCCGAGGTGCTCCTTGGGCGTGACGTAGCACAGCATCGCGGTGCCGTACCGGGCGATCTCGGTGGCCCCGATCGCCGAGGTGATGTGGTCGTAGCCGGGGGCGATGTCGGTGACCAGCGGCCCCAGCGTGTAGAACGGGGCGCCGTCGCAGAGCTCCTGCTGCCGTTCGACGTTCTCCCGCACCTGGTGCAGCGGGATGTGCCCCGGCCCCTCGACCATGACCTGGACGTCGTGGGTCCACGCCCGGCGGGTCAGCTCGGCTAGGGTGTCCAGCTCGGCGAACTGGGCGGCGTCGTTGGCGTCGGCGATCGACCCGGGCCGCAGCCCGTCGCCCAGTGAGAAGGCGACGTCGTAGCGGGCGAAGATCGCGCAGAGCTCGTCGAAGCGCGTGTAGAGGAAGTTCTCCTCGTGGTGGGCCAGGCACCAGCCGGCCATGATCGACCCGCCGCGCGAGACGATCCCGGTCACCCGTTCGGCGGTCAGCGGGACGTAGCGCAGCAGCACCCCGGCGTGGACCGTCATGTAGTCGACGCCCTGCTTGCACTGCTCGATAATGGTGTCGCGATAGATTTCCCAGGTCAGCGCATTGGCATCGCCGTCGACCTTTTCCAGCGCCTGATAGATGGGCACCGTGCCCACCGGGATCGGCGCGTTGCGGATGATCCATTCGCGGGTGGTGTGGATGTCGTTTCCGGTCGACAGGTCCATCAGGGTGTCCGCGCCCCATTTGGCGGCCCATTGGAGCTTGGCCACCTCCTCGGCGATCGAGCTGGTGACCGCGGAGTTGCCGATATTGGCGTTGATCTTCACCAGGAACCGCTTGCCGATGATCATCGGCTCGGACTCCGGGTGGTTCACGTTGGCCGGGATGATCGCCCGGCCCGCGGCGACTTCGCTGCGGACCAGCTCCGCGTCGCACTGCTCGCGCAGTGCCACGAACCGCATTTCGGGGGTGACGATGCCGCGCCGCGCGTAGTGCATCTGGGTGACCGTGCCACCGGCCTTTGCGCGGAGCGGTGCCGCGCGGCGCCCCTGCCACTGCTGGGACGGGGCGCCCCGCCGCGCGGCCGCGCGGCCGTCGTCGGCGAGCCGGCGGCCCCGCGCCGCATAGGTCTCGGTGTCCTCGCGCGCCGCGATCCACGGCGCGCGCAGCGGCGGCAGTCCGTACTCGGGGACGCTGCCGGGACCGGCAGTGCGGTAGACGCGGACCGGTTCGTTGGGGCGCCCGGAGGTGTCGTCGAGTGCGATCTCGGTGACCGGAACGCGGATCCCGTGCTCCGAGTCCTCGACCCAGGCGAGCGAATGCGACGCATACCGCTCAGAGTCGGGTTCGCCGGCCGGATTTCCAGTGGGGCGGGGCTTTTCGGGAATGCGCGCAGCCATCTGCGGTCCTCGCTTCCTACGCCGGTGTCAACCGGATCAGGTTCAACGGTTCCAGGCGGTGCCAGCCTGATCTCAGCCCTCTACCGAAGGCCCCCGCGGGGTCACAGAACGTGTATCACAGTCCGCCCCGCACCTGGCAATCCCACTATCGCGTCCGATTGGGAAATGCCAGCGCAGGCGGCGGAAATCGGCGGCTGCCCCTCGAATTTTTCACCCGGGCGCGGAGCGGAGCGCCGCGGCGGGCGGCCGGCGGGTTCCGGTGATTGCGAATCCGGCGATCAGGGCCACTTCGCCGAGATTGGCGAGCGCCATCGGCGCGCTGGGAGCGGCGGCCGCCGCGAACATCGCGGCCGCGCCGAGCAGCAGCGCCAGCCCTCCTCTGCGGACCAGGGCGAGGCCGACCCCGATGACGATCAGGATCGCGGCGGCGGCCGGGACCGGCGGAGCGGCCTCGGCGCCGGAGTAGCGGAGGGCGTCGCCCTCGGTCTGCGGCACGAGTTCCAGGCCGGCGACCTCGAAGCCGATTCCGTAGGCGACGAGCGCGGCGGCCACCGCGCAGAAGGCGGCGTGCACTCCCCTGCCCTGCGCCCACGGGGCGCCGGAGCGCCGCGCCAGACCCACCGCGGTGATCACCAGCAGCGGCGTGAACAGGGCGTGGACCACGAAACGCGGGTAGTTCAGCCCCTCCAGAAGCGCCCCCTCGCCGATGGCGGCCCCCAGGGCGACGATGCCGTTGTCGTAGACCAGCCCTGCGGCGACCACGCCGGCGAACAGCAGGCACCAGGACCGCTGCTTTCGCGCCGCGCCGAGCAGCGCCGCGCAGAGGACCGCGTGGGAGGCGGCGAACAGCCCGAACGTGGCCGAGACCATCGGGACTCCAATTCCTCGAAACTCGATCTACTCGATTTTCAAGAGGATAACGGATGCTCGTGCACTCTATGGCTGGCACCGGTGCGTTCCCGGGAGGTCGGGACACGCCCCGCCCCAGGCACCGCTGCCCGCTGGTATGACCCAGCGCGGGGCGAGCCTTCAAGGAATCGGGCGGGCGGCGCCTCAGCGGGGCCGGCCGAGCAGGCGTTCGACCACGGTGGCAGCCATGGGCGCGACGGGCGTGGTCGCCCCGATGGCGAGCTCGCGGCGGAGGGTGGTGCGCCCGTCGAGGAAGTCGAGCACGTCGACCATGCTGTTGCGGGCGAACAGTCCGGCGAAGAACGCGTCGCCGCGCACCCGCCCCGCGTCCAGGGCGCGCAGCAGCACCGCGTCCATCGCCAGGTGCCGGCGGCGGTGCGGCACCGGGGGCACCGGCGTGCGCCCCTCTTCCAGTGCGCGCGCCACCGCGGCGACCTGGCGCTGGATGCCGCTGAAGGTGTAGCCGGTGGAGGGCCGGGTGGCCCCGCCCGCGGCGCCGAGGCGGAACACGCGGCGCCCTGCACGGGGAATGAAGCGGCCGTCGGTCATCGGGATGGCGCCCTGCTCGACCGCGGTGACAGCGGCCCCTTCCAGGCCCAGCACGTCGCCGGTGTAGTGCCGCAGCGCAGCCGTGTAGCCCGCGTCGTCCAGGACCGTGCGGGTGAATTCGGTGTACTCCACCAGGGCACTGCGGGCGCTGAGCGGGAGCACGTAGCCGAACGCGACACCGCCGCGGGGCTGGGGCAGCCGCAGGTCCATCAGCAGCGCGGTCTCCGCGTCGAAGGCATCGGCGTCGGTGCGCAGGAACCAGCCGCGGAAGTGCTGCAGGAGCGTGGTGCGCGCGGGGCGGGGCAGCGGCGCCGGGCGGGTGTCGAACACCCACCGGGCGCGCAGGCGGACCTGCGTGCCGTCCGCGCGTTCGGCCTGCACCGCGGCGTGCTCGGCGCCGTCGTCGATGCGGGAGGCGGTGGCGGTGACCGGCTCGACGTTGGCGGGCAGCCGGGAGCGGACGTGGTCCTCGAAATCGCGGGAGCGCAGCATCTTGTAGGAGTGCGGAGCGATGGGGCCCGCCACGGTGGCGCCCTCCGGCCCGCGAACGGCGAGCTTCTCCCACCGCGCGGCCAGCAGGCCGTCCCAGGGCCCGGGGCCGCGCTCCCAGTAGCACCAGGTCCGGTCCGGGGCGCGGGGACCGCCTGCGGGAGGCTCGACCAGCCCGATCTCGGGCGCGCGCCCGCCGGGCAGGGCCAGTCCCCCGGCTGCCAGTGCCAGGGACAGGCCAGCCGCGCCCGCGCCGACGATGAGCACGTCGAATGAGCTCATGCGGGCTAGCATGGCACGGCGTTGCGGCGCCGGGTTCATGTTGGGGGGATGATGGGCGATTCGGCGGAGGCGATGAAGTCCGGGCCGGTCACCGGGGAGTTCGACCATGCCGCGGACTCCTATGACCGCCTTGTGGCGGCCAACCCGGGCTACCACCGCCATCTCCGCGTCTCGGCGGCGCGGCTGCAGCTGCCCGGCGGAGGGGCCGGCCTGCGCATCCTCGACCTGGGGTGCGGAACCGGGGCCTCGACCGCGGCGCTGGCGCGGGCCTTCCCCGGAGCCGAGATCGTCGGCGTGGACGCCTCGGCGGGCATGCTCGCCCGCGCCCGCGCCAAGACGTGGCGGCCCGGGATCCGGTTCGTGCACGCCCGCGCCGAGGAGGTGGCGGCCGCACACGTCGGCGGGCCCGCCGACGCCGTCTTCGCTGCCTACCTGCTGCGCAACTGCCCCGACCCCGATGCCGCCCTGGCCGCGATCCGCGGGCTGCTCGCGCCGGGCGGCCGCCTGGTCGTCCACGAGTACTCGGTCGCCGACTCCGCGGTGGCGCGCGGCGTGTGGTCGGCGGTGTGCTGGAGCATCATCATCCCGCTGGGCCGCGCCTTGACCGGGCGCTCTGACCTGTTCCGCTACCTCTGGCGCAGCGTGCTGCACTTCGACGGCGCACAGCGGCTGCGCCGCCGGCTGCGCTCGGCCGGGCTGGAGAACGTGCGCACGCTGGATCTGACCGGCTGGCAGCGCGGAATCGTCCACACCTTCACCGGCCGGGCCCCGCACCGGCCGGCCCGGTGACGCGAGTGCCGGCCGATCCGCTCGCCGAGCGCATCGCCGCACCGGCGCCGCGCGCGGTCGGGCCTCCGCGCGGCGTGCGGACTGCGGTGGTGGGCGGCGGCATCGCCGGCCTGGCCGCGGCCACCGCTCTGGCCGAACGCGGGGTGTCCGTCACCGTCTTCGAGCGCGAGGCCGGGCTGGGCGGGCGCCTCCAGGGTTGGCCGACGACGCTGGCCGACGGCAGCGCGGCCACGATGAGCCGCGGCTTCCACGCCTTCTTCCGCCAGTACTACAACCTGCGCGCCCTGCTGGCGCGGTTCGATCCGGAACTGGACTGCCTGAGCCCGCTGCCCGACTACCCGCTGGTCCACGCCGACGGGCCGCAGGACAGCTTCGCGGGGCTGCCTGCCCGGCCGCCGCTGAACGCCTTCGCGCTCGCCGCCCGCAGCCCCAGCTTCCCGCTGCGGGAACTGGCCGCGGTCAACACTGCCGCCGCAGTGCAGCTGCTGGACGTGGACGTGCCCGGCATCTACCGCAGGCTGGACGGCCGTTCGGCCCCGGAGCTGCTGGAGGCCGTCCGGTTCCCGCCCCGCGCGCGGCACCTGGCCTTCGAGGTGTTCTCCCGCAGCTTCTTCGCCGCGCCCGAACGCCTCTCCGCAGCCGAGCTCGCGGTGATGTTCCACCTGTACTTCCTGGGCTCCGCCGAAGGGCTGCTCTTCGACGTCGCCAACGCCCCCTTCCCCCAGGCCCTCTGGGCCCCCTGGTCCCGCTACCTCGCCCGGCACGGGGTGCGCCAGCGCCTGAACGCACCCGTCGAACACGTCGCGCGCGGCCGCGGCCGCCGCTTCACCGTGCACGCCGCAGGGGGCGGGGCCGAGGACTTCGACGCCGTCGTCCTGGCCGCCGACGTGCCCGGACTGCGCACGCTCGCCGCCCGCTCCCCCGAGCTGGGCAATGCGGAGTGGCGGCGGCGGGCCCGCGCGCTGCCGAGCGCCCCGCCGTTCCTGGTCAGCCGGCTCTGGCTGGACCGGCCGGTGCACCCCGGGAGGCCCGCGTTCCTGGGCACGGCCGGCTATCCCACGCTGGACAACATCAGCGTGCTGGAGCGCTTCGAGGACGAGGCCGCCGGCTGGGCCCGCCGCACCGGCGGCTCGGTGGTCGAGCTGCACGCCTACGCCCTGCCCGAGGACTGCTCGTTGGAGCGGGAGCGCGGGCGGCTGATCGGGCAGCTGCACCGGGTCTTCCCGGAGACGGCGCGGGCCGGGGTGGTGGACGAGCGCCACGAGCTGCGCGACGACTGCGCGCTGTTCCCTCCCGGTGGGTACCGGGAGCGGCTCGCGGTGTCCACCTCCGATCCCTGGGTGGCCGTTGCTGGGGACCACGTGCGGGTCGACCTTCCGGTGGCGCTGATGGAACGCGCCGCGACCAGCGGCGTGATGGCCGCCAACAGCCTGCTGTCCCGGTGGGGGCTGGCCGGACATCAGCTGTGGAGCGTGCCGCGGCGCGGGCGCTGGGCCCCGATGCGGGCGCTGGCGCGGCGGGCGCGCGGCTGATCAGCCCGGCCAGCGCCCTGCGGCGCGCAGCGCGTAGCGCCGCTCGGCATAGGCCAGGTCATCGCGCCACAGGCGCCGCGCGGCAGCCCGCATGAAGGGCCGCACCGCCGGGGCCGCGCGGGCGGCCAGGGCGAACCCGGTGCGGTCGGAGGCGGCGACGGTGGCCTCGATGACGGCCGTCGACGGTACCCCGTCGCGCACCCCGAGCGGCGTCGCGTGGGTCTCCACCACGCTCCCTGCGCCCTCCCCCTCGATGATGTGCATGGCCACGGTGCGCGGCTCGGGGCAGCTGAAGGCGGCGCGGACCGGCACGCCCCACCGGCCGGCGACCTTGAACGCCACTTCCGCCACCATGCGGTCGGGGTCGGGGGCGCTGCCCTGCGGCGTCTCGACCACGCGCAGCCCCACGAAGGAGTAGGGGTGGAACCACGAGCCGTGCCAGGGGTCGAGGCGGTTGGCCACGATGTCGGCGGGCTCGCAGCGGCCGGCGAGGCTCTCCACGGCGGCCAGCGTCGCGGTGCCGGACGGGCGCTCCGGCAGGACCGGCCGCGGAAGGGGTTCTTCGCCGCCCGCCTCGTCCAGGCGCACCCACGCCAGTACGCCGTCGTCGAAGGCGGGGTAGGGCTGCCACCCGGGAAAGCCCTCGGGCCCCAGGGAAAGTCCGTGCCACCGGCAGACCAGGGCACCGGAGGAGACGGCGCCCCGGCACAGCGGCGCTCCCAGGTGCGGGCAGGCCCCCGGTGCCGCCTGCAGTCCGCCCTGGGCGTCGCGCCAGGCCACGACCTCGGCTCCGGCGATCACGCGGCCGAAGGGCCGGCCGCTCCGAACCTCGCTGCTGGCGGCCAGCACGAACCAGTTGCCCGACGGGCGCGCGAGAGCGCGGTCGAGCGCGGCACCGATGACCCGGGGAGCCGCTTCGCGCCAGGTCGGGCACTGGCGCTCCCAGGCGGTCGCGGGCAGCCGGCGCAGCGGCAGCCGCGCCGGCCGGGCGGCGGGGCGTACGGCGGCCTCGGATGCGGACGGATCCTCCGGGAAGGGGGCCCGGTTCCCCAGGCCCTTGCCGATGGCGGCGAGGGCCACGCCCAGCCGGCGGCCGCTGCCGACGCGGTGGCGCCGCGACCAGACGTCGTAGTCGGCCTGCTCGATCTCGTCCAGGATGCCGCGGTAGAGGCGCAGCGCGGTCTCCACGCAGGGCCGCGAGGCGGGAGCAAGCATGGCGCACCCCGGTTCGGCCGCGGCGTACAGGGAGCGGTTGAGGCCGACCAGTTCGGCCAGGGCGGCGCGCACCCGCGGGTCGCCTGCGCCCTCGGTCCGGCAGCGGAGCAGCAGAGCGCGGTCGACGCCGTGGCGCCCCAGCACGTCGGCGGGCAGGTAGAGGCGGCCGCGGTCGAGGTCTTCGCCGAGGTCGCGCAGGAAGTTGGTGAGCTGGAACGCGGTCCCCAGGGCAGCGGCCGGCGGCTCGGCCCGGTCGCGGGGCACCACCGTTCCCAGGACCGGCAGGACCTGCAGGCCGATCACCGCGGCCGAGCCGTACATGTACGCGTCCAGCGCGGCGTAGTCGGCGTATCCGGTGACGCTCAGGTCAGCGCGCATCGAGCCGAGGAACGCGGTGAAGTGGGCCGGGGGGATCGCGTAGCGCTGGGCCGTGTCGGCCAGCGCCCGCACCTGCGCGAACTCTGCGTGCCCTCCGGAGAGTGCCGTTTCCAGCTCCGCTTCGACCCGGTCGATCAGGGCGGCGGTCTGGTCGGCGGAGCGGTGCGGATCGGGCTCGTCGACCAGGTCGTCGACCCAGCGGGCGAACCCGTACAGGGCGTGGATCGCCGGCCGGCGTCCCGGCGGAAGGACCCGGGTGGCCAGGAAATAGGTGCGCCCGTGGCGCGCGTGCAGCGCGCGGCTGTGCGCGTAGTCCCGGCGCAGCCGGCTCCCGGTGATCCCGGCGGCGTCGAGCTCGGGGACCGTTCCCGTCATCGGCTTCCTCTCCCTACGGCCTCGGCGCCGGCCACGCGGGCGGCGGCCAGCTTCCCGGAGACCAGGGCTGTGGGCAGCCCGACCCCCGGCGTGGTCCCGCACCCGGCCAGCACGGCGTTCGCGGTGCCCGCGACGGTGTTGCGCGGGCGGAAGGGCCCGGTCTGGGCGAAGGTGTGCGCGGTGGCGAAGGGGGTCCCGAAGGCCATCCCCTTGCGCGACCAGTCCTGCGGCGTGATCATGCGCTCGGCGGTGATGGAGACGCCCAGGCCGCTCCAGCCGCGCCGCTCGAGCGTGTCCACCAGATGGTCGCGGTAGGGCTGGGCGCGGTGCTCCCAGTCGATCCGTCCGGTGCGCAGGTTCGGGCAGGGGGCGAGGACGGAGAGCAGGTCCGCGCCGTCGGGGGCCAGCCGCGGGTCGGTGGCGGTGGGCCGGGTGATGAGCAGGGAGGGGTCGCTCATCACCGCGCCTTCGCGGCAGACCTGGGAGAAGGTCTTCTTCCAGGCTCGGCCGAAGGACAGCGTGTGGTGGGCCTCGGTGTCCCAGCGGCGGTCGGTGCCCAGGTGCAGTACGACCGCCGACGGCGAGAAGCGCAGCGGTACCGGGCGCCACGGGGTGCGGCCCAGGAGTCGGTAGGCGACCGGCAGGTCGGGGGTGAGTACCACCGCATCGCAGGCGTGGCGCGCTCCGTCGGCGGTGATGGCGGCGGTCACGGTGTCGCCGCGGCGCTCCAGGCGGCGCACCTCCTGGCCGAAGTGCAGGCGGCCGCCGGCGTCGGCGACGGCGGCGGCCAGGGCCCGGCCCAGCTCCCGCATTCCGCCGCGGGGGAAGTAGACGCCGGCGACGGTGTCCATGTAGGCGATGACCGCGTACGCCGCCAGGGCCTGCTGGGGCGGCACGCCCGCGTACAGCGCCTGGAAGGAGAAGATCCGCCGCAGGCGCTCGTCGCTGACGAAGCGCCCGATCGCCGGGGCGAGGCGGCCGAGTCCCCCTGCCGCTGCGAGCCGCGCCAGCTGCGGGGTGAGCAGCTGCAGCGGCGAGTCGAAGTTGGCGTCGATGAAGGAGCGCATCTGCAGCCGGTAGAGGCGGGTCAGCCAGGAGCGCAGGCGCAGGTAGCCGCGCGCATCGCGCGGGCCGGCGGTGCGGGCGACCTCCTCGGCCATCGCCGCGGCGTCGGTGTGCACGTTGATGGCCGACCCGTCGGCGAAGCGGGCGCGGTAGGCCGGGTCGAGGCGGACGAGGTCCAGGCGCCGCTCGACAGAATCCCCCACGGCCGCCAGGGCGTCGTCGATCAGGTCCGGCATGGTCAGTACGGTGGGGCCGGTGTCGAGGCGGAAACCGCCGATGTCCTCGTGTCCCGCGCGCCCGCCGGGGTGGGCGTCGCGCTCCAGGACGGTGACGGACCGCCCGGCGCCGAGCAGGTGCAGGGCCGCGGCGAGCCCGGAGGCGCCGGCGCCCACCACGACGACGTGGTCGGTGCGCCCCGGGACGGTGCGCAGTGCGGTTGTCACGGGTTGGGCTCCTCGCAGACGGACCGGGGCCGCAGGGGCCGCGGTGCAGGATCGGGGGCTGCGGGCATCACCGCGCCCGTACCGCGGCGGACCGGGCGAGCCGGCCCAGCTGGTCGCGCGCAGCGGCGGTGATCGGGACCCGGTCCAGGCTGCGGACGCCGCGCTCCGCCAGGCCCGCGAGCCGCCGTTCGACGGCCGATCTGGCGCCGAGGCCCTCGAGCAGGCGGGCGACGGCGCGCACCCCGTCCTCGGTGAGCGCGGCATCGCCGAGGGCCGCCTCGATCCGGGCAGCTGCCTCGGCATCGCCGCGCCGGCCGGCCTCGCGCAGCCCGACGGCCACGATCAGGGTCCGCTTGCCTTCGCGGAGGTCTCCGCCCAGCGGTTTCCCGGTCTGCTCCGGGGCGCCGTACAGGTCGAGCAGGTCGTCGCGGAGCTGGTAGGCGGAACCGACCAGCGCGCCGTAGCTGCGCAGGGCCCGCACGACGGCGGTGCCGGCGTCCGCGGCGGCAGCGCCGATCTGCAGGGGGCGCTCCACGCTGTAGGCGGCGGTCTTGAGCCGGTTGATGCGCATCGGGGCGGCGACGGAAGCGTCGCCGCGCGCCTGCGTGCGCAGGTCGAGGAACTGCCCGACCACCATCTCGCTGTGCAGGCTGCGCCAGGGGGCGCGGACGCGCTGCAGGGCCTCCGGGTAGGGCGCGAGGGCGTCGGTCAGCATCTCCTCGGCCCAGACCAGGGCGAGGTCGGCGGCCAGGATCGCGGCGGAGGCGCCGTAGCGCGCGGCGTCGCCGCGCCATCGTCCGGCCCGGTGGTCCTGGGCGAAGCGGACGTGGACCGCCGCCGACCCCCGGCGCAGCTGTGCGCCGTCCATGACGTCGTCTTGGAGCAGCGCGAACGCCTGGACCAGCTCGAGCCCGGCGGCAGCCCGCAGGACGGCGCGGGCACGGGGGCCGGAGGGGTCCCCGCCGGCGGCCCGCCAGCCCCACCAGGCGAAGGCGGGGCGGGTCCGCTTGCCCCCGCCGAGCACGAAACGGTGCAGGCGGTCGACGACCTCGGCGGCGAAGTCCGGATCGACCCGGGCCAACTCCCCGCGGTGGCGGCGGACGAAGCCGTCGAGGTGGCCGGTGACGTAGGCGACGGCCTCCTGCTGCTCGGCCCCGGCGGACCGGCCGGTTTCGGCTGCGGCGGCCGCGGTGCTCACGGCGGCTTCTGGAACGCTGGGGCGCACACGAGTCCTCACTCTCTCCTGGGATCCGGGGCCGCGGACCGCTGGCTGCTACCCGTTGATTCTCAATCACTGTCCGCAACCAGGGGGTCGCGCCGCGCCCGCAGCCGCCGTATTGCGACTCTCGGGACCGGCAGTTTCCGCGCCGCGCCACGCCGGGGGCCCACCGGCTGATAGCGTCCGCGTCCCGGCCCATCGCCGCACTTCAGGGAGCCGCAGTGCAGGACGCACCGACCATGGTGGAACTCGTCGACCCGCAGGGGGCCGCGACGGCCGCAGCCGAGAAGCTCGCGGCCCACCAGCCGCCGGGGCACCTGCACCGCGCGTTCTCGGTGTTCCTGTTCAGCGCCGACGGGGCCCTGCTGCTCCAGCGCAGGGCGGCGGAGAAGTACCACTCCCCCGGGGTCTGGTCGAACTCCTGCTGCGGCCACCCCGCCCCGGGGGAGGCACCGCTCGCCGCGGCGGCCCGCAGGACCGCCGAAGAGCTCGGGGCCGCCCCCGCCGCACTCGCCGAGGCCGGCACGGTCAGCTACTGCCTCACCGACCCGCGCTCGGGGCTGGTGGAGAGGGAGTTCAACCACCTGTTCGTCGGCGTGGTCGACGGCCCGCTCCGCCCCGACCCCTGCGAGGTCGCCGAGACCGCCTTCACCTCTCCCGCCGGACTTGTCCGCCACACCGCCCAGTCCTCCTTCTCCGTCTGGTTCGACACGGTCCTGCAAGCCGCCCGGCCCGCGATCCGACTCCGCTTCCCCGACGCCGGCTGGTGAGACCTCGCGGCGCCCTTCCCGCCCGGCGGTGCTGACGCTGGCGCTGCGCGGCGGAGGACTTCGGGTTCCTGCTTCTTCCGAGAGCGCCTCCCGCCCGCGGCGGCACCGCCGGTCAGTCGGGGGCGCCGCTCCGCGACGGCTGGGAATCCAGGGAAACCGCGGGAACCGCGTCCAGGCGCTTCTGGAGGACGCCGGCCAGGACGACGACGGCGATGCCGGCGGCAGGCACGAGGAGCAGTCCGATACGCAGGCTGGCGGCGTCGGCGATCATGCCGACGAGCGGGGGCGAGAGCAGGAAGCCGAGGCGCATCAGCCAGGAGACGACGGTCAGGCCGGTGCCGTGGCGCAGGCCGGGGAGTTCGTCCGCCTCGTGCATCGCGGCGGGGACGAGGGTGGCGACGCCGAGCCCGGCGGCGGCGAATCCGAGGACGGTGCCGGGCACGGTCGGGAAGGCGAGGGCGGTTCCCATTCCGGCCGCGGCGATGAGCCCGCCGGCACGGGCGACGGCGCGCTGGCCGAAGCGGTCCACCAGGCGGTCGCCGAGGAAGCGCCCGACGAACTGCGCGCCCACCAGGGCGATGAAGCCGGTGGCGGCGAGCGCGGCGGGGGCGCCCAGCGAAGTCAGATAGAGCGCGGCCCAGGAGTTGCCCGCGTCCTCCACGAGGGTCCCGGCCATCGCGATGACCACCAGGGCGACGAGGATGAGCACCGTGCGCGAACCGGCGCCCGCACGCACGCGGGCGGGCGATTCGCCGGGGCCGGCCGGGGCGGCCTCCTCGGTTTCGTCGTCGCGGCCGGGCAGGAGGAACCGCAGCGCAACGAGCGACACGGTCGAGAAGGCGGCGGCCGAGACCGTGAGGTGCAGGCCGATCGGCAGGCCCAGCGCGATTGCGCCGGCGGCCATGGAGCCGCCGAGGACGGCGCCGATGGACCACACGGCGTGGAAGGAATTGATGATCGAGCGCCGGTAGCGGCGCTGCACGCGCAGCCCGTGGGCGTTCTGCGCGACGTCGGTGACCGAGTCCATCGCCCCGGCGAACAGCAGCCCCAGGGCGAAGATGTACACGGTGGGCGCAAGCCCGGCCGCGAGCAGGCCGAGGCTGGTGAGGACCGTGCCGAGGACGGCGAGCTTCCCGGAGCCGAACCGGCGGATGAGCGCGCCGGCGGCGAGCCCGGCGGCGATAGCCCCGACGGGGAACGACGCCACGGAGAGCCCGTAGACGGCGTTGCTGAGCCCGAGCTCGGCCTTGATCTCCGGATAGCGGGGCAGGATGTTCGCGAACAGTGCGCCGTTGGTGAGGAACAGCGCCGCGACCGCGCCGCGCGCGCGTCGGTCGGCCTGCGAAGCAGTCAGGGTCTGGCGGGTACGCATGCGTGCGCACGTGTCCTTTCCAGGGATGGCCGCCGCGTGGCCGCAGCGGGCGTGCAGGTGCTGCGGCGGGCTTACGCGGTGATGCGGGCGACCGCGCGGACGACCTCGCTGCGGTCCCGGGGGTCGACGTCGAGGGCGCGGTGGATGGTGAGCCCTTCGATGAGGGCGTCGAGCAAGCGGGCGGTCTCGGGGGTGAAGTGGCGCTCGAGGGCGGCGCGGCTGCGCGCCATCCACGCAGCGGTCAGCGTCCGGTAGCCGGGGTCCCGGGCAGCGAGGGTGTAGAGCTCGTGGGTCAGGACGAGCTCCCGCGTGCTGCCGAAGACGTCGTCGAGGATGATCGCGGTGACCGCCTCCCGCGCGGCGGCCGTGTCGGGCGCGGCCGCCATGCGCCGCTCGAACCGGTCGCTGACGGCCGTCGCGAAGCGGGTGAACGCCTCGTGGAGGAGTTCGCCGATGCCGGTGAAGTGGTAGGTCATCGACCCCAGGGGCACCCCGGCCGCCTCCGCGACCCTGCGGTGCGACGTGCCCGCCACACCCGCCTCGGCGATGACGTCCAGGCAGGCGTCGATGATCCGGTCGCGCCGGTCGGGATCGTTGCGCCGCCCGCGGCGGGTACCGGGCGCGGTCTCAGCGGTGGCCATCGCACTCCCCCGCCGCCCGGAGCACTCGGACCGGCCGGCCGCTCACCGCGGCATCCGCATCCGGGCCGTCGAGGGTGCCGCCGCCCGCACAGTGGTCCGCCATGGCAGCCACGCTACACCGAGTATGTACGTTCGTACCCACTAGCGCTCGACCTGCGGCGCAGCAGCTGCTTTCGCCCGCCGAAGTACTTCCCCAGCGCCCCTGCCGGCCGCACGGTGGGGCCGAGGCGCCGCACTTCGCATTCCGCGGCGGCAACTCGGGCCCGGGGGCGCCGGCCGATGACGCCCCCGGGCCCGCGGACGGGCGCCCCCGCGCGCGGTTCAGGCGGCGATGCGGTCCGCGAGCCGCTCGGCGGCGCTGCGCGGCGCGCGGCCGAGGAGCTCGGCGAGCAGCGGACCCGCTTCCGCGAAGTAGCCGGCGCGGCTGGCCTGGTACCAGCCGAGCATGAGCTGGGCCGCCTCCTGCGGGACACCGGCCGCGGCCTGCCCGGCGAGCCATGCCTCGTCGTCCACGACGGTGCGCCTGACGGTGCGGCCGGTGAGGTCTGAGGCGATCGCGGCGAAATCGCCGAAGGTGAGGGCGGTCGGCGCGGTGAGGGCGACCGGCCCGTCGAAGGAGCGGTCGCCGGCGAGGATGACCGCTGCGGCCTCGGCGATGTCGGCCCGGTCGGTGTAGGGGACCGGGCCGTCTTCGGGCTGGGCGATCTCTCCGGTCCGCTGCCACGGGCCGAGCAGCTGGTCCACCTCGCCGTAGGCGCCGTTGCGCAGTGCGGTCCACGCGACTCCGGACTCGGCGAGGTAGGCCTCGGTGGCGACGTGGATCTCGGTGGGCCGGTACGGGCTGCCGGGGACGGCGCCCTGCTGGCTCGTGTAGAGGATCCGCTGCGCACCCGCGTCGACGGCGGCCTCGACGGCGTTGCGGTGCAGCCCCGCCACGTCGGCGGCGGGGTCGTTGCCGGACACCAGGAGTACCTGTTCGGCGCCGGCGAAGGAGTCGCGCAGCGCGGCCGGGTCCTCGTAGGAGCCCCGCCGCACCCGGACGCCGCGGTCGGCGAAGCGCCGCGCCTTGGCGGGGTCGCGGACGCTGACGCCGATCTGGCCGGCGGGCAGGCGCGCGAGGAGGTGGTCGACGGTGGCTCCGTTCAGGGCACCGGTGGCGCCAGCGACAACGATCATGTCCGCATCCTTTCCTGTCGCCCGCACCGCATCAGTGCTGGTGGCGGGCGGGTATATAAACTGACCAATTAGGTCAACTTCCTGCCTGGCGGCAACGGTAGGTAACCTGACCAAGAGAGTCAAATTCCGGGCGGGCAGAAGGAGTGGGTACCTTGGCCAGTGCAGTGCCGCCGGAGGCCGGTCTGCGCGCCGACGCCCGGCGCAACTCCGAGCAGATCCGCTCCGCCGCGATCGGCGCCTTCCAGGGGCGGGGCCTGACGGTGCCGCTGGAGGAGGTCGCCGAGGCGGCGGGGGTCAGCAAAGCCACCGTCTTCAACCGCTTCGGCGGCCGGATCGGCCTGATCGAGGCGGTCATCGAGGAGGTCGTGGCGGCGGAGCTGTTCGCCGTCATCGCCCGCGCCCGGGCCGTCGGCGACGCCGGCGAGCGGATCGCCTACTACGTCACCGCGCTCCGCGACCTCCAGTACCGCCAGCCCGCCGTCAACGACGTGCTGGTGCAGGCGTATCCGGACGCGGCGCAGCTCATGGAGATCTGCCGGGCCGGCAGCGCGGCCAACGACGAGTTCGTCGCCGCGGCGCGCGCCTCCGGCGCACTGCGGCCGGAGTTCACTGCGGGCGACCTGCAGGCGCTCTTCGAAGACGGCGCCCTCGCCCTCAAGCACGGCGGGCGGCCGCCCCGCGAGGACTACGACCGCCGTACCGCCTACCTGCTGGACGGGATCCGCAAGCGCTAGTCCCCCGCGCCCAGGGACCTCCGCCTCGATCCCGCGGCCCTGTCCCGCTGACCGCGGCGCGCCCGCTGGGTGGCGGCCGCTATCGGGCGGGGGCGGCCGCTGCGCGGGGAGCGGGACGCCCGGCCGCGGTGGCGCGGCGGTACTGGCTGGGGCGGATGCCGTATTCGCGTTGGAACGCCGCGCTCAGGGCGTAGCCGCTGGAATAGCCGACCTGGCGGGCGACGGATTCGACGGTGCTGGTGCTGTCGTCGCGTTCGAAGAGGTCGGCGGCCACGCACAGCCGCCAGCTGGCCAGGTAGGACATCGGCGGCTCACCCAGCAGCCCGGTGAACCGGCGGGCCAGGGTGGCGCGCGAGACGTGGGCCTGCCGGGCCAGCAGCTCGATCGTCCACGGGTGGTGCGGCGCGTTGTGGATCGCCGCGAGGGCGGTCCCCACCACCGGGTCCGAGCTCGCCCGGTACCACCCGGGGGCCCGCACATCGGGCAGGGCGAACCAGTCCCGCAGCGCGCCGATCAGCACCAGGTCCAGCAGCCGGTCCAGGATGGCCTGCTGCCCGGGCTCCTCGCGGAGCACCTCGGCCTCCAGGAGCTGCAGCGCGGCGGTGCGCTGGGCGGCGGCCGGAACCACGAGCACGCGCGGCAGCGCGCTCAGCAGGCGGTCGGCGACGCGTCCGGTGACGGTGAAGGACCCGGTGAGCATCGCGTCGTCGGCGTCCAGCTCTTCGCCGCAGGTGCGGGTGCCCAGCGCGATGCTGTCACCGGCGTGCCCGGCGCCGTCGACGCAGACGCCGTCCTCCAGCTGGATGTACAGGGGCACGGGGCGCGCTTCGGGGTCGCTGGTCACCTCGAAGGGCTCCGGCCCCACGACGACGGCGATGTCGCGGGGCGCGAGCCGGTACGCCGCACCACCGTCCGCGATCCACGCCGCGCCGCGCAGCATGGTGACCAGGGACAGCGAGGCGCGTTCCGCGAACGCGGCGGTCCACGGCGGATTCGCCAGCGTCCGGCCCAGCAGCGCTCCGGACGACCGGATGTGGTTGAGGACGTCGGTCAAGGTATCCACGGCGCCAGCTTAGACGCTGGATTATCCTCATGAGACTTCTGATGATTCTCCGTCTCGCCGCAACCCGGTCTGATGGAGGCATGAACTTCCGCCATGAACCGACACCGGGCACCGCCCACTGGGTCTACACGCACCCGCGGCGCGACTCGCTCAACCAGCACCTGCTCCAGGCCGGCAGCTCCGCGCTGTCCGAGCAGTACGCGGTGACCGTCTCCGACCTCTACGCCGACGGCTTCGACCCGGCGCTCAGCGACCGGGATCTGGGCAGCCTCGGCGGCACTCCCGGCAACCTCGCCGAGCTGACCGGCGACGCCTACGCCCGCGGGGAAGTGCTGCCCGAGGTGCGCCGCGAGCAGGAGCGGCTGGCTGCCGCCGAGCTGCTTGTGCTGCAGTTCCCGCTCTGGTGGTACGGGCCGCCGGCGATGCTGAAGGGCTGGATCGACCGGGTGCTGCAGACCGGGTTCGCCCAGGGCGACCTCGACGAGGCCACGGGGCTTCCGCGCCGGTACGGCGACGGACGGCTGCTGGGCCGGAAGGCACTGGTCATCGTCACCGCCGGCGACGATCCCCGCACCCTGGGGCCGCGGGGCGTCAGCGGCGACATCGAATCGCTGCTGTTCCCGCTGACGCACGGGGCGCTGTGGTACGTGGGGATCGAGACGCTGGACCTGCACGTGGTCTACGACGCGGACGGCATCGGCCCGCAGGGGCGGGAGGAGCAGGCGGAGCGCCTGGCCAAGCGGATCGCCGGCCTGTCCTCCGAACGCCCCCGCCCCTTCCGCCGGCTGCTGGACGGCGACTATGGGCGCCAGTCCCGCGCACTGCGCGAGGATGTCCACCCCGGGCGCACCGATCTGGCGATCCACTACCGGGAATGAGCGGTCGCCGACGCAGCGAGGAGGGACACCTATGGCGGACCAGGCGCCGGCCGACAGCCGGGACATGTACGTCGTGCACAACATGCTCCGGCGGGCCTTCGGGGAGCTGCCGGATCTCATCCGCGGAACGGAGGGGGATCCGGAGCGCGCCGGGGCCGTCGCCGACCACGCGCGCCTGCTCGTGGCGATCCTGAGCACGCACCACGAGGCCGAAGACACCGTCCTGTGGCCGATCCTGTCGGAGCGGTGCCCCGACGAGCTCGCACCGCTGGTGGCCGCCATGGAGGAGCAGCACCAGGTGCTGCACTCCCTGCTCGACACCGTGGCGGATCGGTCGGACGCCTACGGCACTGAGTCGGGCGCCGCCGAGCGCGAGGACCTCGCCCGGGCGGTCGAGGACGTGCTCGGCTCGCTGCACGAGCACCTCGCGGCCGAGGAGCGGGACGTGCTCCCGCTGATCGACCGCTACTGCACCAACGCCGAGTGGGCCTCGGTCGGCGAGCACGGCCTCCCCCAGCTGACCCCGGCGCAGGTGCCGCTCGTCTTCGGCATGATGTTCCGGGTCGCGACCGAGGAGCAGTACGCGCTGCTGTCCGCGAACATCCCGGAGGAGGTCTTCGCGCAGATGACCGAGGTCGCGCCTGCGGCACTGGCCGACTACGAACACGCGCTGCACGGCGCGGGCGCTCCGGCCGGCAACACCGTGTAATGCGGCGGCGCGGAGGCCGGGGGGACGGACCGGCCCCGCCACCGCGCAGAGCACCGGCATGCGGCAACCGCGTGCCGGGGCTCTGCGCGTCCGCGCCGGGCGCATTCTCCGCCGCCGGTGCGGGCGGCCTTCAGAGCGGCCGCTCGGGGATGGCCGCGATCAAGGTGCGCACCAGCTCATCGGTGCCCACGCCCCACTTCTCCTCGGCGAGGTGGCCGCTCAGGTCCAGTCCGACGATGCCGTGGGCGCTCGCCATGAGCAGCGCACCCCAGCGGCGGGCGCTGTCGGGGCCGGCGAGGTCGGCGACGATGTCGAGGAACCGCCCTTCGAGGCGGTGCGCGGCTTCGGCGGCCTCGGGCGCGTCGGCGGGGGTCGCGAACATCAGCGCGTAGCGGTGCGGGTAGCGGCGGCCGAGCGCGATGAGCGCGCCGAGCGCCCGCTCCAGGTGGACGCCGGGGCTGGCGTCCGCCTCGCGCAACCGCTCCACCTCGCCGGCCAGCGCGTCCCAGAAGTCCACGGCCAGCTGCCGCAGCAGGTCGTCCTTTCCCGCGAAATGCCCGTAGGGCGCACCACGGGACACGCCGGCGCGGGCGCCGACGGCGCGCAGCGTCACCGCGCCGGGACCCCCTTCGTCCAGCAGTCCGGTTGCCGCGCGGATGAGCGCGCGGCGGGTCTCCGCAGCAGATTCAGCCCTCGTCGCCACGGGATCACCGTATCGGTCAGGCGCGAAGGGGCTTCATTTGACACTGTCACATGGATGACGCACCCTTATTCACATGACTACGTCACATGAAAATGCCCAGGTGCACCCGCGGAGCGGCGGCGCGAACGAAAGCAGCGCCGACAGCGCCCGGCTGGCCCGTCTGCTCGACCGCGCCGACATCGTCGGCGTCCAGCTGCGCTACGCGACCGGCACCGACACGCGGGACTGGGCGCTGTTCCGCTCCTGCTTCACCGACGAGGTGGAGATCGACTTCAGCGACAGCTTCGGCCAGCCTCCCGCGCGGATGCCCGCCGACGCGTGGGTCGCCGCAACCGCGCCGCGGATGGAGTCCTTCACCGCCACGCAGCACATGATCACCAACCCGGTGGTCGTGTTCGACGGCGACGACCGCGCCATCTGCACCTCCTACGTCCAGGCCGCCCACCACCGGCCGGGCGGGCCGGGCGGCAGCGAGGCGGTCGTGCACGGCACCTACACCAACCGCTTCGAGCGCACGCCGCAGGGCTGGCGGATCGCCGCGGTGCGGCTCACGGTGCACTGGATGACCGGCAACGCCGGACTCTTCGCGGAGGCGCTCGCCCCCGGTTCCGGGGAGCCGGATCAGGCCGGGCCCGCGTAGCCGGTGGCGAGGACCAGGAGCGGCAGCGCCGCGTTGTTGACGGCGTGCACCGCGACCGCGGGCCAGATGGAGCCGCTGCGGCGCATCAGCTCGGCGGCGACGATGCCCACCACGACGGCTGCGGGCAGGATGACGTTGATGCCGTGGAAGAGCGCGAACACCACCGAGCTGGACAGCACGCCGGTGACCGGGCCGTAGCGCAGCAGCGCGTTGGCGACCACGCCGCGGAAGAGGAACTCCTCGCCGATCGGGGTGAGCACCGCCAGGAACAGCAGGGTGAGCAGCAGCGGCACCAGGCCGCCGCCCGCGGCGTCGTAGTACATCGACTGCGGGTCGGAGTCGAAGCCTGTCAGGGCGGTCAGCCCCGCGATGAGCAGGCCCTTCACCGCCAGGGCGGCCACTCCCCCGGCCACGCCGGCCAGCATCCACCGCCAGGTGGTGCGGCGCACGCTGAAGGCGGCGAAGGAGCGGATGCGCAGAAGCGCGGCCGCCGCGAAGCCGGCCAGTCCGGCAACGCCGGACCAGGCGGCGACCACCAGCCCGAAGGGCACCGGGCCGAGGTCCAGGCCCAGCGGGCCGAACAGCAGCAGGACCGCGGTGGCGGCCACCAGCGCCAAGAGGCCGGCGCCGATCTCCGGCCACCCCGGCCGCGCGGATCCGGTTCGGGCGCCGGTCCCCCCGGTGTCCGCGCGCGGGTGGGCGGTTCCGTTGCTGCCGTGGTCCGGGCGGGTAGCGCTGTCGGGCTGCATGGCGGTGTCTCCTCGGGTCGTCACTGCCCCAAGCCCATCGCGGACGGCGCCGGGCCGGCAGTGCGGCCGCGTCACTGGAGCGCAGTGACATCTCCACGGACCAACCATGACGCGGCGTCACACTGTGCAGCCCGGTGCCGCCGCGCGGGCAGCACGGCAGCCTGACCCGGCGGCCTCAGCAGCCGCGAAAAGCAGAGCGAGACCGGTGCGGTCGAAATCGGCGCGGACTGGGGCACCGGCATGGGCGACCGGGTGCGCTGGCCGCCGTGCTCCCCACATCGGCGCTGGCCTATCCGGGCGGACGGGGCCTCTGCCATCCGCACGGTCAGTGCGGCGAGGTCCCCACCGGCGCGGGCGGCGGCAGCGGCGGCACGGGGGCGGCGACCGTGGCCGAGGAGCGGAGCAGGTGGGAGGCGAGGCGGCGGGCGCCGGCGGCCGACTCGCCGGGGGCCGCGCCGCGCACGCCGTCGACGGCCATGAACAGCAGGGTGAGGTCGGTGCGGTCGAAGTCGGCGCGCAGCACACCGGCGGCCTTGGCGCGCGCGATCAGCCGCTCGATGCCCAGCTCGGTACGCGTGCGCAGGTCCTCCAGGTCGAAGGCGCGCGGGAAGGCGTGCAGCACGGCGGCGCTGAATCCGCGGTCGACGGCGCCCATCACGGCGACCTTCTCCACGGCGGCGGCGAAGGAGTGCCACGGGCGCGGGTCGGCGAGCGCGTCGTCGACGACGCCGGTGCAGGCGCGGATCTGCTGCTCGAACGCGGCGACGATGAGGGCGTCGCGGGTGGCGAAGTGCCGGTAGAGCGTCGCGGTGCCGAGGCCGGCGCTGCGCGCCACTGCGGCCATGGGCGCGTCGATGCCGCGCTCGGTGAAGACCGCGCGGGCGGCAGCGAGGATGCGCTCCCGGTTGCGCACGGCGTCGGCGCGCTGCGGGGCGCCCTCGGAGGCCAGCTGAGACGAATCCGCGCGCATATCTCTCAGATTAGCCGCTGCGCGCGGCCGGGCTCCGCGCTGCTGCCTAGCTTTCGAGGACGGGGCGCCCCGCCGGGTGCCGACGGCAACGAGAGGAGGCGGCGATGGCACAGGAGATGCGCGCCGCGCTGTACGACCGGTACGGGCCGCCGGAGGTCCTGCGTGAAGGGAGGATCCCGGTGCCCGCCCACGGACCGGACGAGGTCCTGGTGCGGGTGCTGGCGGCGAGCGTGAACGGGGGCGAGCTCGCTGGCCGCTCGGGGCGGCTCGGCCTGCTCGGGAAGGCGATCCTGGGGTCGAAGTGGCCCAAGCAGACCGGGATCGACTTCGTCGGCGACGTGGCCGCGGTGGGCGCCCGGGTCACGGGTGTGCAGGCCGGCGAGCGCGTGTGGGGGCTGCTGCGCGGGTTCGGCACCATGGCCGAATACATCGCGGTCCCGCGGGACCGCTTCGCCCCCGCCCCGTCCGGGCTCGACCCGGTGGAGGCGGTCACGCTGCCGGTGGCGACGACGGCGGTCACAGCCCTGCGCGACAAGGCGCGGCTGCAGCCCGGCGAGCGCCTGCTGGTGCGCGGCGCCACCGGCGGGGTCGGCTTCGGTGCGGTGCAGCTGGGCCGCGCCTGGGGCGCGCACGTCACCGCGCTGGCCCGGGCCGACAACCTCGCCCTGGCCAAGGAGCTCGGCGCCGACGAGGCGTACGACTACCGCACTACTTCCCCCGAGCAGCTCGGGCGGTTCGACGTGGTGGTGGACACCGCGGGCACCGACCTGGCCGCCTACCGCCGGCTGCTCGCGCCGGGCGGGCGGATGGTGGCGGTCTCCTTCGACCTGGACCGCATGGGGCGGTCGCTGGGCACGATCGCCGCCTCGGCACTCCGCGGCCGCTCCCGCATCCGCTTCTTCAGCGGCAACCCGCGCCGCGCCGCGTTCGAAGAGCTCACCCGCCTCACCGAGACCGGCGCCCTGCGCCCCCTGGTGGACCGGGTCTTCCCCCTCTCCGACGCCGCGGGCGCGCACCGGGCGCTCGAAGCCGGCGGCGTGCGCGGCAAGTTCGTCATCGACGTGACGGCCTAGGGCCGGTCGTCCTCCCCCAGTCGGCCGCTCGCCTGAGCAGGCGAATGGCCGCGGTCGCCTCCGACCTGGAGTACGCGGCACTCCCGCCGGAGCGGCGCCGCGGCCTGCGCCCGCTCCAGGTCCGCTACTCCAGCGGCACCATGCGCCCGCAGTCCGCCGCGCTCACCCGCCAGGTCGAGCCGGGTGCACTGCGGACCCGGTCTGCTCGCTGTACGGCATTGGCGGGGCGCCGCTGGGTGCCCAGACGCGGATCCGCGGCCTGCGGCAGTTACCGGTCCGGTTCCTCAACCGCAGCCCGCGCCGCGCAGTTCAGCACTCACGTGCCCGGGCGAGCCGGGTGCGCTGCGCACTCAGATGGACCGGTCTTTTCGTTCCGATGCTGCGGAGACGCACCGCGCTGAGCCGGCGGCGGGGCGCTGCCGCTGCCCGCCGCCGGGCGATGGCAGCGGGCCGGGCCGGCGCGTGCGCCGGTCGTCAGAGGGTGCGGCCGAACAGGTCGAGCAGCGCCTTCCAGTGGCGTTCGGCGGCGTCGGGGTGGTAGCTGGCGGTGTCGGCCTGGGTGTAGCCGTGTCCGGCGCCGGCGTAGACCTCGGCGGCGAAGCGGACCCCGGCGGCGGTGAGCGCCGCGTCGAGGCGCTCGATCTGCTCAGGGGGCAGCGCCGGGTCGGCGTCGGCGTGGCCGAAGTAGAGCTCGGCCCCAGCTCCGATGCCGACGGCGGCACGGTGCGGGCTGTCCGGGTCCTCGGTGGCGAGGTTGCCGCCGTGGAAGCCGGCCGCTGCGGCCACTCCGTCGGGGAAGGCGGCGGCCGTGCGCAGCGCCAGGGCCGCACCCATGCAGTAGCCGACCGTGCCGGCCGGCCCCTCGGCGGTCTGCGGCAGCGCGGCAAGGAAGCCGAGGTAGGCCCCTGCGTCGCGGACCGCCAGGTCGGGGGTGAGCGCCTGCATCTTGGGACCGAGGACCGCGAAGATCTCCGGCCGCGCCGCGGGGTCGATGAAGTCGGGCAGGTCGGCGACCGGCGCGGGGCCGCTGCGGTAGAACACGTTGGGCACCAGGACGGTGTAGCCCGCGCCGGCCAGGCGGGCCGCCATCGTCCGGAGCGCGGGGCGCGGGCCGAAGGCGTCCATGTAGAGCAGTACTCCGGGATGGGGCGCGCCGTCATCGGGGTACAGGAGGTCGGCGTCGCAGGTCCCGTCCTCGGTGGTGATGTCGACGGTGCTGCTGTGCACGCTGGCCATGGAACTCCTCCTGCGGACGCGCGGTGCGGGGGTCCGGGCGCGCCGCACGCGCTCCGGCCCCGGGGCTCGGACGACGGCAGCATACGCCGCGCGGCGGCGGCCGGGCGGGAACGGCCCGTGCGGCGCGCATCCGCCGCGGCTAGCCTGGACGCGGCCCGGTCGCCCGGCCACTGCGGGAGGGGCGTGGCGCGCATGCGCGAGGGAAGCGGACTGGACCGGCTGACCCAGCGCTGGGTGCGGCGGTCCGGCCGGCGGGTGGATCTGCGCGCCGCGCCGTGGCTGGACGGCCCGGTGGGGCGCGCCGGCCTGATCGCCGACCGGTGGATCGGTGCCGAAGCCGCCCGGCTCGGCGGCACGGCCGCGACCGCTCCGGACGGCGGCCTCCTCGACAGCCTCGGCCAGCTGGCCGGGGAGGGCTTCGACCCGTCGGCGGTACACCCCGACGTCCGCGGCTTCTACGAGTCGACCGCGCAGTGGCGGATGGAGGCGTGGTCGGCGTGGCGCCCGCTCGCCCGCCCCGCCGGGGCGCTCATTTCCGGCGTGTTCAGCCGGCGCCTGCAGCAGCTCGCCCTGCCGCTGGATCCGATGGACACCGCCCGCGGAATGGACAGCGAGGTCACGGCCGTCCGCGGCGCCGGCGGGAGTCTGCTCGGCGCGGCGTGGGTGCGGCGGCTCCGGGCCACCGGGCAGACCGTCTACAGCGGCTGGTACAGCGCCGTCGCGCTTCCCGGGCGCAGCCGCCCCAGCATCCGCGTGGTGTTCCCGCTGCCCAACGGCAGCGTCACCGTGTTCCTGCGGCCCAGTGTGAACGCCGAGGGGCATCTGGCGCTGGTCTCCCCTCTCGGCCCCTTCGGCGGCGACGGCGCCTACCTGGTGGTCCGCAGCGGCGGCAGCACGGCGTGGGCGCGGCGGATCCCCGTCGTGGAGCGCTTCGACGTCTACCCCGACGGGGGCGGCACCGTCCGCGCCGACCACGACCTGCGCCTCGGCCGCCTCCGCGCGCTGCACCTGCACTACCGGATGGACCGGAGGTAGGCCCGGCGCCGCCCCCGTGCGCGGCCGGTGCGGGCCCGCCCTCTAGCGTGGTGCGCGCAGTGCTGGCGCGACCACACAGAGAAGGGGCCGATCGATGAAGGCTGAACAGCGGGAAGGCCGCACCCTCCCCCGGGCCGCCGCGCGCGTCGCGGCGGCCGCGCTCGTTCTGGCGCCCGGACTGGCTCTGGCGGGGCCGGCCCGGGCCGACGCAGCGGGCGGCTGCCTCGCGGAGGACGGCGCCACCGTGGAGGAGGCCCGCGCGACCGGGGAGGTGCCGCAGGAGATCCTGCGCAGATCCGGGTTCGACGCCCGGGTGGAGCGCTTCGTCCGCGCGCTCTGCTCAGCACCGGACGCCGGCGCCGCCGAGGCGGTGGTCAGCCGGCACGGGGACCAGCTGTGGCGGGCGGCCGTGGACCGCGTCCGCGGATCCGGCGCGGCCGGCGAACTGAGCGCCGGCGACGACCGGCCGCTCTACTGGGCGCGGCTCGGCATGGCCTCGGCCCTCAACCGGTGGGAGCCCGGGTTCGCGCTGGACGCTGACGCGCGCGCGGCGCTCGTCGCCGACCTGGACCGGCGCTCGCGCGGCCACGGCGACGCCGACTTCTCCGCCGCCGGCGGGGACGCCGACCTGCGCGTCGTCGTCACCGGGTTCGACCCGTTCCAACTGGACAACGACATCCGCCAGGCCAACCCCTCCGGTGCGGCCGCGCTCGCCCTCGACGGCGCGGTGATCGAGACGGAGCAGGGCCCCGCGGCCGTCGAGGCGATGCTCTTCCCGGTCCGCTGGCGCGACTTCGCCGACGGCATGGTCGAGGAGGCCCTGCTTCCGCACTACACCGGCGAGCGCCCGGCCGACGCCGTCCTCACCCTCAGCCAGGGCCGGGACGGCCGCTTCGACCTGGAGGCCCACAACGGCGCCTGGCGCGGCGGCACCGCCGACAACGAGAATGCGGGCACGCCGGAGACGGTCCCGATCCCCGAGGGCGTTCCCACCGTCGACCCCCAGCCCCAGTGGTCCGACTCCACGGTGGACCGCGCGGCGGTCGCCGAGGAGACCTCCGGGGCGCCCTTCCCCGTCATCGACAACACCGAGGTGGAGGAGATCCCGGCCGGCGGCACCGAGCCCGTGGTCCGCCCCGACGGCCCCACCCCCGGCTCCACCGCGCGCCAGGGCGGCGGGGGCAACTACCTGTCCAACGAGATCGCCTACCGCAACACCCTGCTGCGCGACGCCACCGGCAGCTCCGTCCCCGCCGGCCACGTGCACACCCCGATCCTGCACTTCGGCTCCGACAGCGCCGTCACCGACCCCGAGTTCGAGGACGACCGCGCGGTGATCAGCGCCCAGGCCGCCGACATCGTCGCGGCGTCGGTCCGCGACGCGGGCGCGTCCGGCGGATAGCCGCCCCGCTGCACGCCCGCCGAACGCCGTCCCCCGCGCCGGAGGGCCGGGCGGATCAGTCCGCCCGGCCCTCTGCCCCCGGAGGCGCGCCGCGCCTTCCCTGACCGCCCGGCCGCACCGGACGGTCAGTGCGCCGCTGGTTCCGGGGCCTCGGCGGCCGGGAGGCGGCGGGCCCGGAAGCGCCCGACGGCGACCACCGCTACCGCGGCCAGGACCACGGCGTAGATGCCCAGGGTGATCGGCCCGGTGAACAGGACGCCGACGTCGCCCTGCCCGATGGCGAGGGCGCGGCGCAGCTCGGACTCGGCGAGGGGGCCGAGGATGACCGCGATGAGCACCGGCGCCACCGGGATCGCGTAGCGGCGCATCAGGAACCCGAGCAGGCCGAGGAGGATGAGCAGCCACAGGTCGGTGACCGAGTAGGAGGAGGCGTAGACGCCCAGCGCGGCGAAGCCGGTGATGCCGGCGTAGAGGTAGCGCCGCGGGATCAGCAGGAGCTTGGCCCACAGCGGGGCGAACGGCAGGTTGAGGATCAGCAGCATGACGCTGCCGATGAACAGGCTTGCCAGCAGCGCCCACACCAGGTCGGCGTTGCGCTCGAACAGCAGCGGGCCGGGCTGCATGCCGTACTGCTGGAACGCGGCGAGCATGATGGCGGCGGTGGCCGAGGTGGGCAGGCCCAGGCCGAGCAGGGCGCCCATGGCGGTCCCGGCGGTCGCGCTGGCCGCCGCCTCCGGAGCGGCCACGCCCTCGATGGCGCCGCGGCCGAACTCGTCGTCGCCCTTTCCGCGCCGGGCCCGGAGCCGGGCGAGGCGGCGCTCGGTGCCGTAGGCGAGGAACGTGGGGATCTCCGATCCGCCCGCCGGGATGGTGCCGAACGGCAGGCCGAAGCCGAGGCCGCGGAGCCAGGCGGGGGCCGCGCGGCGCAGGTCGGCCGGCGTGAGCCAGAGCGACCCGCCCAGCGCCGCGGTTGCCGAGGGCTGCCCGCCGCGGCGGGCGCGCGCGGCGACGTGGAGCACTTCGCCGAGGGCGAGCAGCCCGACGGTCACGGTCACGATGCCGATGCCCTCGAAGAGCGAGGGGACGCCGAGCGTGAAGCGTTCGGCGCCGCTCTGGGCGTCGATGCCCACCATGGCGATGGCCAGGCCGATCGACAGCGCGATCAGGCCGCGGACCATGGAGCGGGCAACGACCGCGGAGGTCGCGGTGAAGGCGAAGACGGCGAGCGCGAAGAACTCGGCGGGGCCGAAGCGCAGCGCGATGTCGACGATGACCCCGGAGAAGAACGCCACGGCCGCGGTGGCGACCACGGCGCCGGTGAACGCCCCGATGGCCGAGGTGGCCAGGGCTTGGGACGCCTTGCCGCGCAGCGCCATCCGGTGGCCCTCGATGGCCGTGGCGATCGCGGAGCTGTTGCCCGGGGTGTTCATCAGGATCGAGGTGGTGGAGTCGCCGAACAGTCCGCCGTAGTAGACGCCGGCGAACATGATGAAGGCGCCCGTGGGGTCGAGCTTAAAGGTGACCGGCAGCAGCAGCGCGACGGCCATGGCGGAGCCGAGGCCGGGCAGGACGCCCACGGCGGTCCCGAGCAGGACGCCGAGGAAGGCCCAGAGCAGGTTGGCGGGGGTCAGGGCATCGGCGAAGCCGCTGCCGAGGAGCGCGAGGGTCTCCATGTCAGAGCAGGCCTCCCAGGATTCCGGAGGGCAGGTTCAGCCCGAGGCCGGCGACGAAGACGAGTTGGACGACGGCGGAGTAGACGAGGGCCACGCCCGCCTCGAAGAGCGGCCGCCCGCCGGGGAAGGCGCGGCTCACCCCGAAGAACAGCAGTGCCCCGGAGAGCAGCCAGCCCACCGGCTGCAGCAGCAGGGTGAAGGCGGTGACGGCGCCGAGCACGGTGCCCACGGCCCGCCAGTCGCTGCGCTCTGCGGGTGCGGAGACGGGGTCGGCGGCGTCGGCCGGAGCGTCGCCGGCGGGGGCCGCGGGCCGGCGCACGACCTGGGCGGCCAGGAGGACTCCGAGCACGATCATGAGTCCGCTGACCAGGGACGGGAACAGGCGCGGCCCGGGCCCGGTGCTGGTGTCGGGAACGTGCATGGCGGCCGTCTGCACGGCGGTGAAGGCGCCGATGCCGATGACGAGCAGGCCCACGAAGAGCTCGCTGCGCCCGGTCCACCAGGAGCGCGGCGCCGCGGTCCCGGTGTCCGGCGGCGCGGCCGGGGGTGCGGTGGTCGGCGGGTTCATGCCAGCCCCAGACTTTCGGTGACGTCGGTGATGCGGTCGGTCTCCTCCAGCAGGAAGGCGTCGAACTCCTCGCCGGCCTGGAAGGTGTCGTCCCAGCGGTTGCGTGCGAGGGTGTCGCGCCACTCCGGGGTGGCCACCATCTCCTCGACGATGGCGGTCAGCTCCTGCCGCTCGGCTTCGGTGATCCCCGGCGGCGCCATGAAGCCGCGCCAGTTCGGCAGCACGGCGTCGACGCCCTGCTCGGGAAGGGTCGGGAACTCCTCCAGTCCGTCGACGCGCTCGTCGGCCGAGACGCCGAGGACGCGGAGGTTCCCGGCCTCGATCTGGTCGCTGAACTCGTTGTAGCCGGAGACGCCGACGGCGATCTCGCCGGAGAGCAGCGAGGTGAGGGCCTGCGCTCCGCCGGCGAAGGGGATGTAGTTGACCGCGCCCGGGTCGACGCCGCCGGTCTGGGCCGCGAGCCCGGCGAGGATGTGGTCGGTACCGCCGAGCGACCCGCCGCCGACCGGCACCGCGCCCGGGTCGTCCTGCCAGGCACTGATCAGGTCGCCCATGTCCTGCAGCGGGGAGTCGTCGCGGACCACGAATACCTCGTAGTCGTCGGCGACCCGGGCGATGGGGACCGTGTCGTCCAGAGTCTGGGCGGAGTCGTTGACGATGATGCCGCCGATCATCACGGTCCCGGTGGCCATCAGCGTGGTCGCCTCGCCCTCCCGGCGCACGGTCTGGGCGAGGCCGATGGTGCCGCCGGCGCCGGGCAGGTTGGTCACCTGGGTGTTGTCCACGATGCCGTTGACGCGCATCGCGTGCTGGGCTTCCCGGGCGACCAGGTCCCATCCGCCGCCGGGGTCGGCGGGCACCACGATGTCCACGCGGGCCCGGGCCTCCGACTCGTCGGTCCCCGCCTGGGCCGCGTTGACCGCGGCGGCTGCGACGGTGCACGCTGCGGCCGCGGCACCGGCTGCGCGGAGCGCGCGCTTGCTCTCCATAAGCCTCCTTCACCCTCGTGGTCCACCAGGCGGACCCAAAGGGCCGCCAGTCGGCTCAGAGAATGATGCGAATCACTCCGCGCCGTGTCAATCCTGCGGCGACATCTTTTCTTCATATACGGAAAGGGTGGCCAAACAGGGGCAGTCTCCGAGGTCGAAGCTGCCGACCGCGGGCAACCGCGGTGGTCGCCGCCCGCCGGCAGCCCGCCCTGGCGCGGGGATTCGCGATGCATTACGCTGCCCACCGAACCACTGAGTAGGACAATGGGTCCACTAGATGGACCTCAAGAGGGGTGGCGATGGCGGCGGAGACGGGAGGCGGGGTCCGCAGCGTGGTGCGCGCGCTCGACATGCTGGACCTCTTCGACGAGCGGAACCAGCGGTACTCCACTCGCGAACTGGTAGAGCTGACCGGCCTGGCCAAGACCACGGTGATCCGCCTGGTCCAGACGCTGGAGCAGCGCGGCCTGCTGTGGACCGGTTCGGACGGCCGGATCGGCGCCGGGCCGGGCCTGCTGCGGTGGGCGCGCCTGGCGCACGCGGTCTGGCAGGTCCCCGACGCGGTGCGGGCCGTCATGCGCGAGCTGACGGCAGACACCTCCGAGACCGTGAACCTCTACGTGCGGGCCGACGCGGTGCGGGTGTGCGTGGCCCAGGAGGAGGGCCCGCACCGGCTCCGGCACATCGTCAAGACCGGCGACGAGATGGTGCTCTGGGGCGGCGCAGCCAGCAAGGTGCTGCTGATCGGGGCGCCGGACGCGGTCCTGCGCCGGGTGGCCGCGGCCTCCCCGCACGGCCCGCCGCACCTGGGGCGGCTGCGGGACGAGGCGGAAGAGGCCCGCAGCCGCGGGTTCGCCGTCAGCCACGGCGAGCGCGAGCAGGGGGTCTCCGGCGTGGCCGCGCCGGTCTTCGGCGGCACCGCGGACGCACCGGTGGCCGCCCTGGCGCTCGGCGGCCCGACCGCGCGCTTCACCGACGCCGCGGTGCGCAGCTTCGGCCCTGCGGTGTCCGCCGCCGCCGAGCGCATCGCCGCGATCGGCTTCGACCCCGGCCCCGGCGCCGGCGCGGCACGCACCGGGGAGGCCCGATGAGCGCCGGAACGCCGCCCCTGCCGCTGTCCGGCATCCGGGTGCTGGACCTGACCAATGTCCTGGCCGGCCCCTACGCCGGATACCAGCTCGCCCTGATGGGCGCCGACGTGGTCAAGGTCGAGCTCCCCGGCTCCGGCGACCTGGCCCGGCGGCTCGGTGCCTCGGCGGAGCTCAACGACGAGCGGCTCGGCGCCTCCTTCCTCGCGCAGAACGGCGGCAAGCGCTCGGTGGCGGTCAACCTGAAGGCACCGCAGGGCCGCGACGTGCTCCGCCGGCTGGCCGCCGAGTCCGACGTGCTCCTGGAGAACTTCCGCCCCGGTGTGATGGAGCGCCTGGGGGTGGGGTGGGAGGACCTGAGCTCCGCCAACCCCGGCCTCGTCTACTGCGCGGTGTCGGGGTTCGGCGCCGAGGGGCCGCTCAGCGAGCGCCCGGCCTACGACCAGATCATCCAGGGCCTGTCCGGCATGATGGAGGCCACCGGCACCGACGGGACCGGGCCGCTGCGCGCCGGCTTCCCGGTCGCCGACGTGCTGGGCGGGATGGCCGCGGCCTTCGCGGTCAGCAGCGCGCTGGTCCGGCGCGGCCGCACCGGCGCCGGCGCCTATCTCGACGTCTCCATGCTGGACACCGCGGTGACCGCGATGGGGTGGGGCGCCTCCAACCTCCTCTCGGCGGGCGTGGAGCCGGAGCGGATCGGCAACGAGAACGCCACCGCCGCCCCTTCGGGCACGTTCCAGACCGGGGACGGGCCGCTGAACATCGCGGCCAACAAGCAGGAGCAGTTCACTGCGCTCTGCCGGGTGATCGGCGCTCCCGAACTGGCCGAGGACCCGCGGTTCGCCCGGCGCGAGGACCGCAAGGCCAACCGCGCGGAGCTGCGCGGCGCCATCGAGGAGCGGCTGCGCGACGGCACTGCCCTGGCCTGGGAGGAGCGGCTGGCCGCCGCCGGGGTCCCGGCCGCGCGGGTGCTGGGCGTGCGCGAGGCCCTGGAGCTGGACCAGGTCGCCCACCGCCGGCTGGTGCACACGCTGCCCTTCCCCGGCGCCGAGGACCGCGAGCTGCGGGTACTCGGCAGCGGGGTGCACGTCGACGGCGCACCGCTGCGCCCGCACCGTGCTCCCCCGCTGCTCGGCGAGCACACCGACCAGGTGCTGCAGGAGGCGGGCTACGGGCCCGAGGACGTCGATGATCTGCGAAAGGCCGATGCGCTGTGACCCTCTCCGACGAGCGGATGGCCCCCGAAGAGGTCGGCGCATGGTGGTCGACGGCGATCACCCGGATCGCGCCGGGCGAAATCGAGCTGCGCGGCTATCCGGTACAGGACCTCATCGGCGGCACCGACTTCATCTCGGTGATCTGGCTGCTGCTCCGCGGCGAGCTCCCCGATCCGGAGCACGCGCGGCTGCTGGAGGCCGCACTGGTGGCCGGGGTGGACCACGGGCCGCAGGCGCCGTCGATCGCGGCCGCGCGGATGGCCGCCACCTGCGGCGTCGGCCTCAACAGCGCGGTGGCCACGGGGGCCAACCTCCTCGGTGACGTGCACGGCGGCGCGGGCCAGCAGTGCGTGGCGCTCCTGGGCAGGATGGCCGGACTCCGCGCCGGCGGTACCGCGCCGGCGGATGCCGCCGCCGGAATCGCGGCCGAATACCGGGAGCGCGGCGCCTACGTGCCCGGGTTCGGGCACCGGTTCCACCCGCGCGATCCGCGGCGCGACCCGCTGCTGGAACGGGTGCGCGCGGCGGCCGGCGCCGAGCTCGTGGACCCGGGCCCGCTGGAGTCCGCGCTCGCGCTGGAGGCCGCGCTGGGCGCAGGGCGCCGCCGTCCGGTCCCGATGAACATCGACGGCGCCACGGCCGTGGTCTATGCGTCGCTGGGGTTCGATGCGGAGCTCGCCCGCGGGCTCTTCGTGCTCTCCCGCTCGGTCGGCATCCTCGCCCACGCCTGGGAGGAGAGCGGCAGCGGAGCGCGGATCAAGGGCCCACTCCCCCGCCGGGTCCTCGCCGGATACGAGGGCCCGGCCACGCGCACCCCGCCGCCGGGACTGCGCTGACGCGCCAGGGCGGCGGCGCGGCGGGAGCGGCAGGGCGCCGCTCCCGTGCGCCGGCCCCCCTGCGCCGCTGGGGCCGGGGGCCGCGGCCGCCGGCGGCCCGGGCAGCATGAAGGCGGTGCGGCCGACCAGGATGCCGCCGGCCAGCAGGACCGGTGGCGGTCGGAACAGTCGGACGCCGCGTAGGCCCCCGCCGGATGGCCCGGCCGCCGCGGGTCCGGGTCCCGGCGTCAGCGCCCGGTGGCGCCGTCGATCTGCTCGCGCAGGATGTCGGCGTGGCCGGCGTGGCGGCCGGTCTCCTCGATCATGTGCACGAGGGCCCAGCGGACGCTGGGGGCGGGGCGCGCCGAAGGCGGGCGGGGCACGGGCGCGCCCAGGTCGGGGCAGCCGTCGAGGACCGCGTTCGCGCGCCGGACCGCGTCGCGGTAGCGGGCGGCGACGCCGGCCGCGGTGGCGTCCGGCGCGGCCTGGAACGTCGCCTGCCAGTCGGCGGCCGCCTCGCCGAGGAAGACCGCGCGCTCCACGGCCTCCAGGTGGGCGAGCAGTCCGAGCAGGTTGGTGCCGGAGGGCACCCCCGCCGTCCGGACCTGCGGTTCGGGCACGCCGACGACCTTCGCGGCCATCGAGTCCCGGAGGTAGTCGAGGAAGCCGCGCAGGGTCGCGGCCTCCCCGGCGCCGGTCCGCGGCGGCGGCGCGTCGGTGCGGCGGTTGTCGGTGGGCATGGCGGGCTCCTCTGCGGTGCGGTGGGCGGATCTGGCGGTGCGGCGGATGAGCAGGACGTGGTCGGTGACTTCGGCGGTGCGGCCGCCGGGGCCGGTCGCGATCCGCCGGAGCGCGTCCGCCTGCTCGACCGTCCAGATCTCCGGGTCCGCGGCGATACCGGCGGCGACCTCCTGCGGGGACGAGTAACCGGCGTCCGGGTCCTGGTTCCACGACCAGGGGGCGGTCGAGCCGTGGTCGACGACCAGCAGCCGCCCGCCCGGGTTCAGCGCGTGCGCGGCCGCCCGCAGCACGGCCGGCCGGTCGAGGGCGAAGGAGGTGTGCAGGTAGTGGGCGGAGACCAGGTCGAACCGGCCAGCCGGGAAGGAGGCGTGCAGGTCGTGCTGCTCGGCGGCGACCTGCCCGCCCAGGCCCAGCGCCCGGACGAGGCCGGCGGTCCGCTCGACTGCGGTGGCGGCGATGTCGACGGCGGTGACGTGCCACCCGCGGCGGGCGAGCCACAGCGTGTCGCCGCCCCCGCCGCAGCCGAGGTCCAGCGCTCGGCCGGGGGGCAGCTCCGCGGCCGCCTCGGTGAGCCGGGTGTTCGGCGCGGGCTCGGCGGGTGCGGGCCGGGCGGCGTAGACGCCGTTCCAGAATGCGGCGGCATCTGCAGTGCTCATCGGGCTCCTCGGGTCGGATGCGCCCAGTCTCACCGGGCCTGCGCGCCCTGGCACGCAATCTTGCCGTTGTGGCAAGATGCCGGTATGGGCGGCGGCACGGAGGAGGTACTCGGCGCAGTGGGCCCCCGGCTGCGGGCGCTGCGCCGGGCCCGCGGCATCACCCTGGCCGGCCTCGCGGCGGCGACCGGCGTCTCGGAGAGCACGCTGTCCCGGCTGGAGGGCGGCCAGCGCCGGGCGACGCTGGAGCTGCTGCTGCCGCTGGCCCGCACCTACGGAGTTCCGCTGGACGACCTCGTCGGCGCCCCGCACACCGGCGACCCGCGGATCCATCCGAAGCCGATCCGGCGGTTCGGGATGGTCTTCCTCCCGCTCTCCCGCCGCGCGGGCGGACCGCAGGCGTTCAAGATGCTCATCCCGGCCGCGCCGGAGCCGCGCGAACCGGAGCCGCAGACCCACGAGGGCTTCGAGTGGCTCTACGTCCTCAGCGGGCGCCTGCGCCTCGTGCTCGGTGAGCGCGACCTGACCCTCCCGCCGGGCGAGGCCGCCGAGTTCGACACCTCCGCGCCGCACTGGCTGGGCAGCGCCGACGGCGGCGCCGTCGAGCTGCTCGTCCTGTTCGACCTGCAGGCGGTCCGCAGCCACCTCCGGTCCGCCTCCGGGGCCGGCCCGCCGGCCCGCTGACCGGCCCCCTGAACCGCCCACTGCGCGCCACGGCCCGGCACGTCCCGTGCGGGTCCGCGCCGGGCACCGGATATGCCGCCCCGGTCGGCCCGCCTCAGCGGCGCAGGAAGGCCTTCACCATGGGCAGTACCAGGTCGGCCCGGCTCGCGACCTCGGTGTGCTTGGTGCCGGGCAGGATGGCCAGCTGCGAGTCGGGCAGGCGGTTCTGCATGGCGACCGCGTGCTCCAGCCGGACGAAGTCGGTATCGCCGATGATCAACAGGACCGGCATGGCCAGCCGGTCCAGCTCGGACTCCGTCCAGGGCGTGAAGTCGTGGACGGCCGGCTGGATCTTCTCCAGGAAGGGCAGGAAGTGGTCCGGGTCGGGAGCAGTCTCGGCGTAGGCCCGCTGCATCTCAGCGAAGTCGGCGCCGGTCGGCAGCCGGGGCGAGTCCTGTTCCGGCGCGGTGATCTCGGGATAGTAGGCGTCCGGCCGGAAATGCGCCGCGGCCAGCACCAGCCGGCCGACCCGCTCCGGCCGCAGGACCGCTGCGTCGATCGAGACCAGGCCGCCCAGGCTGTAGCCGAAGAGGTCGGCCTGCTCCAGGCCCAGCTCATCCAGGAGCGCCAGCACGTCCTGGGCGCACTGGCGGATGCTGAACGGGCGCTCCCCGTCCGCGGTGTGGCCGTGGCCCTGCAGCTCGACGCCGATCACCCGGCGGTCGGCGGACAGCGCGGGCAGCAGCGCGCGGAAGCTCAGGCGGAACGTGTGCGCGCCCCCGTGCAGCAGGACCAGCGACGGCCCCGCCGACTCCGGGCCGTGCACCTCGTAGTAGAGGTCGATGCCGTTCACCGATGCGTATGCGCCCTGCGCCATGGCGTCCGCCCCTTCCCGAGAGCCCGTCAACAGTACCGACCGCACGTGTCCGCGGAACTGATCGGCGCACCGCTGGGCGGTCCGTGTGCGCGGCGGCCGGCCGGCTGCCGCGCACACGGACCGCGCACGGGTCCCGGCGCAGAGCGCTTCAGTCCTGCCAGTCGGTCCCGTACCGCTCGGTCAGCTCGCGGACGTCTTCCGGAGCAAGGACCGCGAAGTCCTGGCCGCGGAGGGTGACGGCCAGCCGAGCGGCCTCCTCCACTTCGATCGCACCCGCGAGGGCGGCGTCCGGACCGGCCCCCGCCACCAGGGAGCCGTGGTTGGCCAGGAGCGCGGCGCGGAAGGGCCCCGGCCGGTCGGCCACCGCCCGGGCGAGCCGGTCGCTGCCCGGGGCCGCGTAGGGGATCAGCGGCACCTGGCCGACGCGCATCACCAGGTACGGGGTGATCGGCGGCAGGGCCGAGGCGGCCGACCAGGCGGGCAGGCAGGACGCCGCGGTCGCCTGCGGGGAGTGCAGGTGGATCACGGCGCCCGCCTCTTCCACCCGGCCGTAGAGCGCCAGGTGCAGCGGGTACTCCTTGGAGGGCGGAGGGCCGCCGATGTGCGCGCCGTCCGCGTCGAGGACGGCCAGCTGGCCGGGCTCCAGCTCACCCAGCGGCACCCCGGTCGGGCTCATCAGCGTCCGTCCGCCGGCGCGCACGGAGACGTTTCCGGAGGCGCCGGGGCTGAGTCCGAGCTCCACTGCGCGGGCGCCGGCTGCGCAGAGGCGCCGGGCTGCCTCGCTGGCCTGCGCGCTCACAGGGCGCCCTGCCACGCTCGGGTGAAGAGGTCTTCGGCGCCGAAGTTGCCGGACTTCAGCATCAGGTGGATGTCGCCGCCGGTCCGGTGGCCGCGGGTCCACGCGACGCCCGGATCCACCTCCCGCCCCAGGGTGAGCGCTTCGACCCCGAGCCGCTGGACGACCGCTCCGCTGGTCTCGCCCCCGGCCACCAGCAGCGCCCGGACCCCCGCCGCCACCAGGCGCTCCGCGACCGACGCGAGTGCTTCCTCGATGAGCGGGGCGTCCGCGGCGTCGGTGACGTCGTCCGGGGATGCTGTCGCGTACACGACGAAGGGCCGGGCGTGTGATCCGAGCGCGGCCGCGACGGCAGCGGAGACCGCTCCGTCGAAGTCGGCGCGCAGGTCCGCGGCGCGCAGGTGGCGGCCCGCGCCCTCGCCGAGGGCGTGGCGCACCTGGCCCTGGGTGGCCCGGGACGCGCTGCCGGAGAGCACCACCCGCGGCCCTTCGGGCAGCTGCCAGGCGGCACCGCCCGGCCCCCGGGGGCCGGTCAGCCCCTGGGCCAGGGCGCTCCCTCCGGTCAGGACACGCAGGGAGGAGGCGGCCTCGGCCAGGGTTTGGAGGTCAGCGTCCGTCAGGGCGTCGGCGATGACGAACCGCGCGCCGCCCTCCCGGGCCCGGTCGATGGCCGCGCGGACGGCTTCGGGCCCCTGTGCGACGGCCGGCCACGGGATCAGGGCGATGGCGGCCGCTCCCCCGCTGATCTGCGGCGCGAGCAGCCGGGGCAGGCTCGAATCCGCCATGGGGGTGAGCGGGTGGTGCCGCATCGGCGACTCGTCGAGCGGGTCGTCGCCCACGAACAGGTGCCCGCGGTAGACGGTCCGCCCGTTGGCCGGGAAGGCCGGCGCGACGACGGTGGTCTGCTCGCCGAGCGCGTCCAGCACCGCTTCGGCCACCGGCCCGATGTTGCCCTGCGGCGTCGAGTCGAAGGTGGAGCAGTACTTCACGTAGAACCGCTCGCACCCCGCGCTCTGCAGTCGCTCCAGCGCTCGCAGCGAAGCGCCGACCGCCTCGGCGGCGGGAGCGGTGCGCGATTTCAGGGCCACGACCACGGCGTCCGCCTCCGCGGGAACGGCGCCGGCCGCCGCGTCCGCGCCGAGGACCACGGTGGTCCTGAATCCGGCAGAGGTGAGGGTGATCGCCAGGTCGGTGGCGCCCGTGAGGTCGTCGGCGATGGCGCCGAGAACGGCCATGTGTGCTCCAGGGTGGTCAGTCGTGCAGGGAGCCGCGGGCCTCCCGCCCCGGCTGGGGGCCGGGAGGCCGTCCGCCGCCCTGCCGGTCAGAGGGCTCCGGTCGCGATGAGGATGTTCAGGACGGCGAAGCCGGTGACGCCGGAGAGGGCCGAGGCGATGCCGATCGAGCGGATGCCCTGGCCCACCGTCAGGTTCGACAGGGTCGTGGTGACCCAGAAGCCCGACGAGTTCGCATGCTTCATGATCTGCGCACCGGTGGCGCACGCGAGGTAGACCACGAGCGGCTGCAGGTCGAGCGTCGGCAGGAGGGGCTGCATGATGGCGGCCGAGGTCATCACGCCCAGGATGTTGGAGCCGGTGATCGTGCACACGGCCGCCGCGACGAGGAACGGGATGACGACCGGCGAGAGTCCGGTGCTCTCGATCGCGCCGGCCACGCCCTCGGCCACGCCGGTCTCCCGGATGATGGTGGCCAGTGCCCCGCCGACGCCGGTGAGCGCCAGCGGCATCGCGGCGATGCGCAGCCCCGTCTCGAAGAGGTCGTTCAGCGTGGCCTTGTCCTTCCAGCGCCCGCGGAACAGCGGCAGGGCCAGCAGGCAGGCGAGGAAGAGCGCCGTGGTGGGTTCGCCGAGGAACAGCACGGTCCCGGTGACCCAGGACCCTTCGGGCAGAACCGGTGCCAGCAGCGACGCCGAGACGATGAAGACGATGGGGGCCAGGATCGGGGCGAGGGCGCCGAAGAGGGAGACGCGCGGCGCCTCGTCCCGGCCTTCGGCCGCGGGGCCGCCGCCATCCTCCGCGCCGCTTCCCGCCCCGCCGGCCAGGTGGGTGACGAACTCCGGCTTGGGCTCGACGTGGGTCTTGATGCGGGACAGGTACAGGGTGGCGGCGACCACCCCGGGGACCCCGACGGCGAGGCCGTAGAGGATCGCCTCGCCCATGCTGACCTCCAGCAGGGACGCCGAGGCGAGCGGGCCGGGGCCGGGCGGGACGACCGAGGTCATCACATAGGCGCCGAGGTAGAGGATGGGGCCGAGCTTCATCATCGAGATGCCCGTGCGGTAGGCCAGGGCGGAGACGATCGGGATGAGCATGACGACCGCGGTGTCCGCGATGAGCGGGATGCCGAGCACGGTGGAGGCGAGGGCGATCGCCCACGGCACCTTGTTCTCCGAGAACATGCGCAGCGCGGTCTCGGTGATCTTCATGGCCGCGCCGCTCAGCTCCAGCAGCTTGCCGAGCACGCAGCCGAAGATGATGAGCAGGCCGACGTCGGCCAGCGTGCTGCCGAAGCCTTCCTTGACCAGTTCCACTGCGCCGGTCCCGCCCATCCCGAGCACCAGGCCCAGCGCGATGACCACGATGAACAGCGTGGCCACCGGATGGACCTTGAACCGGGCGATGAGCAGCACTAGCAGGACGACGGCGCAGAGGAACGCCAGCAGGGTGTAGATCTCGGGCATGTCAGGCCCTTCTCCGGTCCAGGGGGGAGTCTTCGGCGCCCGCGCGCCAGAGGGCGAGCAGGTCGCCGTCGGGGGCGTCCAGGTCGTCCACGCGCAGTAGTGCGCCCGGGGCCACGTCGCGGGCCAGCGTGGCGTGGGCGGCGAGGTAGAGCGGCGCGGCGCCGGGCGGCGCGTCGGCGGCGTCCAGCAGCACCGGGCGCACCCCGGCCACTTCGTGGTGGTGCCCGCCCATGTCCAGCACCGTGCCGGCGCGGAGCGGCTCGGCGGCGCGCCCGGCGAGCACGGCGCGGAGGCGCGGCGGCCGGGCGCCCGCCGCTGCGCCGTGGACGGCCCGGTAGATGCTCAGCGGGGTCTCGACCCCCATCAGGTGGTAGGGCAGGTAGAGGCAGGCGTACTCGCCCGAGCGGGAGACCACGTGGCCCTTCTGGGCGAGGATCTCCCAGGAGGCCCGATCGCCGGTGCGGACGACGGCGAAGACCCCTCCGGCGAAGGACGCCTCGTCGGGCGTGCGCAGCACGGTGAAGACGTCGACCACCCCGGTGCGGCCGAGGATGCCCCCGCCGGACGCCGGCGTGTAGACGTCGGCCAGCTCGGCCGTGCGCACGACCGGGTAGTGCAGCGATTCAGTGTCCGGGGGCAGTCCGGTCCAGTTCGCCACCACGGCCATTTCGCAGTAGTCGGCGGCTGCCGCGCGCCGGATGCCGGAGACGGCCTGCGCCCGGGCGGCCAGCGTGGCGGGCACGTCGTCGCCGAGCGCGAGGAGCGCACCCAGCTCCGGGGCCTCGATCCGCTGGTCGAGGTAGGACACGTGCCCGTCGGCTGGGTCGTAGACCAGGTCGTACTCACCGGACTTGCCGATCGCCACGATGTCGAGGCCCAGGAAGCGGGCGCGCTCGGCCCATTCGATGAGGTTGGCCGGCTGGTCGCCGAGGCCGGGGGTGTAGACGACGCCGCGCTGCTGCGCCAGGGCCGCCAGGGCGACTCCGGCCACGGAGTCGACCTCCTTGGAAACCATCACGACGTGCCGTCCGGACTCGATGGCCGCCCGTGCGGCGGCAGCGCCGGCGCGCGGGTTGCCGGTGGCTTCGACGAGCACGTCGAAGGCGGCGGCGCCGAGCAGGGCGGTGTCGCCGACGACAGCGGTCTCTCCGCTGTCCAGGGCCGCCAGGTCGGCCGGGTCGGTGCAGATCCGCAGGGACTCGGGCGGGTAGCCGAGCTCGGCGCAGAGGGCGGCGGCACCCTCGGGGTCGAGGTCGCACAGGACGGCCGGGCGCATCCCGGGGATGTGCAGGGTCTGGGCGAGCAGCGTGCGGGCGAAGCCGCCGCGCGCTCCGGTGAGTGCGTAGCGCACCGGAGCCGGCGGGGGCTCCGCAGTGGTGGGGTGCATGGTTCTTCCTCTCTCGCGCCGCAGGGAGCGCGTGTGCGCCGCATCACGGCAGCGACCCGCCCTGTTTAACAACAGCGGAACACGCGAGTCAACTATTATCACGCTTGGTATCATTCGGTAACACTCGCTACCATTGCTCCGGCCAGAGCACGAAGGAGGGCCATGATCCCGGCACAACGGCGCGAACTCCTGCTGAGGGAGCTGCGCGGCGCGAACGTGCTCAGCGTCAAAGAGCTGTGCGACATCCTCGGCGTCTCGCACATGACGGTGCGCCGCGACATCACCACGCTGGAGGAGGAGGGCCGGGTGCGCTCGGTCCCCGGCGGGGTCGCGCTCGCGGCGCAGGTCCGCTCCGAGCCCTCCTACCGCGACAAGTCGCGGGTGGACCTGGCTGAGAAGCGGGCGATGGCCGGCGCGGCGGCCGCACTGGTCGGCGAGGGCCAGACGCTCTACCTCGACGCGGGTACCACCTTGGGCCAGCTCGTGCCCTGCCTGTGGGAGGTTCCGGGGCTCACGGTCATCACCAACGACCTCACCACGGCGGCGTCGATGACCGACCATCCCGGCGTGGACCTGTTCCTGGTGGGCGGGCGGATCGACCGGGAGAACCGCTCGGCGGTCGGCGACATCGCCGCCCAGGCCATCGCGGAGTTCAACATCGACATCGCCTTCATGTCCACCAGCTCCTGGGACCTGCACCGCGGATCGACGACGCCCTCCCGGGAGAAGGTCGCGGTCAAGCGCGCCGCAATGGCCGCCGCATCCATGTCCCTGCTGGTGGCCGGCGCCGACAAGTTCGGCACCTTCGGGACGTTCAAGGTCGCGCCGCTGGAGGGCTTCTCCCGGGTAATCACCGACGACCGCCTCCCGGAGTCCTCCGCCCGCGCGATCCGGGAGCGCGAGATCGGCCTGGACCTGGTCTCCGCCGGAACCGAGGATGCCTGACCGGATCCCGCACCGGCGCGGCCGCGGCACAGCGGAGCGCGAGCCCGGGGCGGAGCTCCGGCCTCAGCGCCGCAGCCGCAGGGCCGCCGGCAACGACCCGCCCACCGCCGGCCCGGCCGTGGTGGCCGAGCGGTCGGTCTAGCGATTATCGCAACGGATACACGGGTTGCGACTTCGTTATAGAAGGAGCAAAACACCAGCACACAGATGCGCAAAACACCTCTTGACGTGCGGTTACCCCCCGGAGAACGAGTGCCCTAGGACACCCCGGTCCACCGTGTTGCGATTTCTGACTGTTTGATTAGTCAATCGCAACGGAGTAGCACTGGGGAGGTTGTGATCCCGACATCGGAGGTGATGCGCGTCATCCGCTGGAACATCGATCCCAAAGTCTTCTGGCCGTCCCTGATCCTCGTAGTGGGCTTCACCGCGCCCTTCGTGGTCGCCCCGGCAACGGGCGAGCGCGTCCTGGGCAGCGTGCTGGAGCGCCTGGAGTCGGACTTCGGATGGGTCTACATCTGGTTCGTCCTGGGGCTGGCCGCCCTCCTCGTCTGGCTGGCGTGCAGCCGCTTCGGCTCCGTCAAGATGGGTGCCGCCGAGGACCGCCCCGAGTTCTCCACGCCCACGTGGCTGGCCATGCTCTTCACCGCCGCGATCGGCGGCGGCCTCATGTACTGGGGCATCATCGAGTGGGCGCACTACTACACGGAGCCGCCCTACGGCCTTGAGGCCCGCAGCACCGAGGCCGCCGAATGGGCCGCCACCTACCCGCTCTTCCACTGGGGCCTGACCGCGTGGGCGGTCTTCTGCGTCCCCTCGCTTGCGCTGGCCTACGCCTACCACGTGCGCAAGGTGCGCCGGCTGCGGCTCAGCGAGGCGTGCCGGGGCGTCCTCGGCGACCGGGTCGACGGCTGGGCGGGCCGGCTCATCGACGTCCTCTTCGTCCTCGGCATGATCGGCGCCGCCGGCACCTCGCTCGGGCTGGCCGTCCCCGCCGTCTCCGAGGGCGCCTCCCGCATGCTCGGAGTCGAGGCGACCACCGCCCTGAACACGGCGGTGATCGGACTGTGGACGCTGCTGTTCGGCGCCAGCGTCTTCTTCGGCCTGCACCGCGGCCTCAAGCGGCTGGCCAACCTGAACCTGTATCTGGCCGCGGCGCTGGGGCTGCTCATCCTCGTGCTGGGCCCCGCGGTGTTCATCCTCGACACCTTCACCAACAGCCTCGGCATGCTCGCACAGAACATCCTGCGCATGAGCACCTACACCGACCCGGTCGGCGGCTCGGGCTTCGAGGAGGTCTGGACCGTCTTCTACTGGGGCTGGTGGATCTCCTACGGCCCCTTCGTCGGCATGTTCTGCGCCAAGATCTCCAAGGGCCGGACGGTCCGCCAGATCATCATCGGCATGTGCGGGTTCGGCAGCCTCGGCTGCTGGCTGGCGTTCGCCCTGCTCGGCAACGCCGGCATGGCCTTCGAACTGGGCGGGGCCCCCATCGCCGACACTCTGGAGGCCGAGGGCGCCGTCCAAGCGATCTTCGTGACGCTGGAGGCCTTCCCGCTCAGCGGCCTCATCACCGCGCTGTTCCTGGCGCTGCTGATGATCTTCCTGGCCACCACCCTGGACTCGGCCTCCTACATCATGGGCTCGGCCACCTCCAAGGACCTGCCGAACGAGGTCGAGCCCGCCCGCGCCAACCGCATGCTCTGGGCGCTGGTACTGGCCGCCGTGTCGGTGTCGGTCATGTCGGCCGGCGGCGTCGAGGCGCTGCAGACCCTGTCCGTGGTGACCGCGTTCCCGCTCATCGCCGTTCTGGCCCTGGTCGCGGCCTCCCTGGTGCGCTGGCTGCGCGAGCACGAGCGCGCCACCGCCGCTGCACCACCGGCGGCTCCCCTCCCCCACGCCGGCGATGGCCCGGACGGGCCGCCCGGCGGCGGCGCTGACGGCGACAGCCACGGCCACGGCGACGGCGACGGCGACGGCGACTGCGGACAGGACTCTGCCGCCGAACTGCCCGCAACGCGCTGAACGCGCGGCCTGCCGGCGGACCCCTCGCGGGGGCGGGGTCCGCCGGCATCACCTGCGCTGCCGCGCCCGGGCTCCGGGCGAGAAGGCGTCCCGGAGCCGCTGCACGTCGTTCCTGGCGGCTATGGCCGCGGCAGGGTCCCGCCGGGCCAACTCGGCGACGAGCGCGTCGGCGAGGGCCCACGCCCCGGTGACCTCCGAGGCCGGCGAGTCGGCGGTGCCGGGCAGCGCGAGGTGGCGGACGCTGCCGAGGAGCCGCCGCGGGGGCCGCACCTGGGACAGCAGCACGGTGTGCGCAACGCGGCCGGCCGCCTCCCCGATGAGGTTCTCGGTGTCGGCGAGCAGGACCCGCGGGGCCACGATGACCAGCAGGTCGCCGCTGTCCAGGCGGTTGACGTCGTCGGCCAGTGCGTGGCCGCTGCCCGACATGGACCAGGCCCGGCGACCGATCCGCTCCAGCCCCAGACGCAGGTAGTCGGCCACGTGGAACCCGGTGCCGAGGCCGTGGACCACCGTGCGCGGCGCCGCATCGACCAGGTCGGCGACGGCCGCGAACTCGCCGGCGTCCAGCGTCTGGGCGAAGTGCAGCAGCAGTTCAGCCGAAGCGGTGAGCACGGTCTCGGCGGTGCTGCGGTGCGGCTGCTCCCCCTCGCGCTCGCCGAGCGAGTCCAGCCGCGACCGGATCACGGCGCCCAGCCCCCGCCCCCGCTCCGCCCGGCTCGCGCAGTGCTGCTTGAAGTCCTTGATCCCCTCGAAGCCGAGCTTGTAGGCCGCCCGGGTCACCGTCGCCTCGCTCGTTCCGGCGCGCCGCGCGATGTCGGCTGCGGTGCTGGTGGCAAAGCGGAGAGGGTCCTGCTCGGCGAGGGCCGCGACGTCGCGCTCGCCGGGCGTGAGTTCGCCCCGTTCCTGCGCCGGGCGCGTTTCATCCACCGAGGCCACTCCGCCCTCCACTCCCCAATCCCGGTCGGCTGCGGCCCGGAGGTCCCCGCCGCGCGCCGCGCTGGCGCCATTCAAGCACCGCCGGCGCGGCGCGTCGACGCAGCCCCGGCGCCGCGTGAAAATTTTCCAACACATTGACGAACAATGAAAGCTCTCCTACAGTGCTCCGCATCACAGCAACGCCGGAGACGGCAGCGGAAGGCAGGGACATGAGCTTCGAGTTCGTCATCGTCGGGGGCGGCGCCTACGGCTGCGCGGTCGCCTACCACCTCGCCTCGCGGGGCCATTCCGCCGCGGTACTCGAGGCCGGCGAGATCGGCGGGGGCGCCTCCGGCGGTCCGGGCAAGCGGGGCGTGCGGGGCAACCGGCGCGACCTAAGGGAGCTGCCGCTCCTGCGTGAGGCCCACACGCTGTGGCCGGGCCTGGCGGAGGAGCTCGGAGCCCCGACCGGCTACGTCCGGACCGGATCGCTGTCCGCCATCGAGAACGAGGTGGTGGGCGGCAAGGGCGGGCTGGTCGCGGCCGAGGCGCACGCACAGGCGCAGACCCGGTTCGGACTCGCCACGGAGCTGTGGTCGGCGGAAGAGGTGCGCTCGGCCGTTCCGGGGATCTCGGAGAACGTGCGGGCCGGGCTCTACGTCGCCGATGACGGCGTCGCCGCCCAGTACGCGACCACCCGCGCCTATGCTGCGGCCGCGGAGAAGCACGGCGCCGCGGTCCGCGAAGGCACCCGGGCGGTGGGGCTGCGGCCGCGGGAGGCCGGCCGCCGCGCCGCGGTGACCGCGGCCGACGGGCAGGTGTTCGAGGCGGAGCGGGCTGTCCTGCTGGCAGCGAACGCGGCCGTGCCGGGAATGCTCCGGGAGAGCTTCGGCGTCGCCCTGCCGGCCTGGACCGTCTACCCGCAGGTCGTCCTCCTCCGGCCCGAGCATCCGGTCGACCTGCCCGTGCTGCTGGGCCACGACAGCCGGCTCCTGTCGGCCAAGGCGATGGACGGCGGCCTCATCCAGCTCAGCGGCGGCTGGCGGGGCAGGTTCGACCCCGCGACGGGGCGCGCAGAACCGGTGGAGCAGAACGTCCGGGGCAACATCGCCCAACTCGAAGCGGTCCTTCCCGGGGCCGGCGCACTCGAGCGCGTCTCGGTGCACGTGTCCCGCCCCGAGACCGCGGCCGTGGACCAGATCCCGTTCATCGACGCGGTGCCCGGCGCACCGGGCTTCTACCTCGCCACCGGGTGGACCGGCCACGGCTGGGCCCTGCTCCCCGCCGCGTCGCGCGCCATCGCGGAGCTGCTGCGCTCGGGCGCGGCGCCGCCGGCCCTCACGCCGTTCTCGCTCAGCCGCATCCCCTAGGTCGTGTTTTTTGAACCATTCCTGGCTGCGCGACCACCAGGCTGCCTCTCGCTGCGCCGCTGCACTCGAAAAGCCAAACCAGGCTTAACTTCGCACAGCGGACTTGCGAGAGATTGCCTGGACGGCCGCTCGCCTGACGGAAGCCTTCAAAAACACTCCCTAACCCCGAGCAGCCCCCCGAAGGGAGTCCTCCGATGCCGGAGCTCATGGAATTCGATGACGCCGCACTGAACGCACTGCTCTTCTCCGCCCTCTGCCTGAGCGTGTTCCTCGTGCTGGGCATGCTGGTGCGGATGCTCGTCCCCGCGGTGAAGCGGCTCTTCCTGCCGGCCGCCCTGGTCGGCGGCATTCTCGGGCTCCTCAGCGGCCAGTACTTCCTGGGGATCGTCCCCGCGGAGATGTCGGCGACGTGGTCGGCCATGGCCGGGGTGCTCATCGCGGTGGTGTTCGCGCCGATGCTGCTCGGACAGCGGATCCCCTCGCTGCGGCAGGCGGCGCAGGAGGCCGGCCCGCAGATCTGGATGTCCTACTTCAGCAGCTTCGTGCAGGTGGCGATCCCGGCGCTGCTGGTCTACTTCCTCCTCGGCCCGGTGTTCGGCACCGACCCGCTCTTCTCCACCATCTTCGAGGCGTCCTGGTCGGGCGGGCACGGCACCGCCGCCGGAATGAAGGAGGTGTGGAGCGGCCTGGGCTGGGCCGACGGAAGCTCGCTGGCGCTGTTCGCGGCCACGGTCAGCCTCGTGTACGGCGTCGTGATGGGGACCGTGCTCCTCAACATCGCCGCACGGAGGGGGCACCTGGCCGGCGCCGCAGCGGCACCGCAGGAGAGCCGCTCCGACATCCTGGAGGAGGCGGACGACGCCCAGACGGCCCGCAGCCGGCTGCACACCTCCGCCCTGAGCAACCTGGCGTTCCACGCCTGCCTCATCGCGCTGGCGATCCTGATCGGCTATGTCGCCAAGGAGCTGCTCGACCGCGTCGTCACCGGGGTCCCGCTGTTCCCGCTGGCGATGCTCGGCGGCCTCGTCGTCCAGGCCGCCATCTCCCGGACCCGGCTCTACGCGCTGGTCGACAAGCCCACCCTCAACTCGATCGCCGGAATCGCCCTGGACTTCCTCGTCGTCTCCGCCATCGCGTCGCTCTCGGTGCCGGTCATGCTCGCCAACTGGCTTCCGCTGACCATCGTGATGGCCGCAATGGCGGTGGTGAGCGTGCTGATCTACTCCTACGTGGGGCCGCGCGTCTTCCGCGAGGACTGGGCCGAGAACTCGATCGCCCAGTTCGGCACGCAGACCGGCGTCGTCGCGATCGGGATGATGCTGCTCAGGGTGGCCGACCCGCAGATGAAGACCAACGCCTACCGCGCCTTCGCGCTACGCGCGCCGTTCGTCAGCCCCTTCATCGGGGGCGGGCTGGTGACGGCCTCGTTCCCGCTCATCGCGGCGGAGTACGGCAACCTCTGGCTCGGCCTGGGCTGCGCCGCACTCTGCGTCGCCCTGGTGCTCCTCGCCCGGCCCCTGGGCCTGTGGACCGCACCGGCCCGCGCACGGCAGCCGCACTGACGGTGCAGATCCGCGCAGGTCCGGCGGCCCCGGATACCCGGGCAGCTTGCACGCGGCGCGCGGATCGGCGAGATTGAGCGCCATGCAGACCGGGGGAAGCGGGCGTACGCCCCGCCAGCAGCGGGCCGCCGATGCGGCGATCGGGATCATCGCTGACGAGGGGCTGCGCGGGCTGACGCACCGCGCGGTGGACGCCGCCGCCGAGCTGCCGTCCGGCAGCACCAGCAGCTGCTTCCGGACGCGGATCGCCCTGCTCGGCGGGGTCCTCGACCGCCTGGTCGAGCTCGACGAGGCGGCACTCGGGCAGCTGCCGGCCCACAGCTGGGACCGCGGCTCGGCAGCGCACCGCGCACTCCTCGTCGACGGGCTCACCGACCTGCTCGCCTACTGGCTCGGGCCGGCGCGGACCCGGACGCGGGCCCGGCTGGAGCTGTACCTGGACGCGGCGCGGCGGCCGGAGCTGGCCGGCGCGCTGGAGGCGGCCAACCGCCGCTTCCTCGACCGCGCGGCGGCGGCGATGCGCGGCTCCGGCACGCCCGATCCGGAGGAGACCGCCCGGCTGCTGCTCGCACAGTTGGACGGCGTTCTCTACGACGCCCTCGCCCGGCCGTTCCTCGGGGAGGGCCGGGACTGGCTGCGGCGGGCGGTGCAAGCGGCGGTGGACGGCGCCGTCCCCGCGGGCTGACCGCCCGCACCGGACCGTAGTACGCTACAGGTGTAGCGATCTGGGAGAGGTCCATGAGCACGGTCCGCCGCAGCACCCCGCCCCCGCCCGCAGCACCGCAGTGGCATGGCCGCACGGTGCACTACCGCCCGGGCGAACTCCTCCTGGCCGGCTACCGCCGCCGCGGCCCGGTGCTGCGCGCGGGCGGATACGTCTATCTGCTCGGTCCCGAGGCGAACGCCTTCGTCTTCGCCAACTCCGACCTGTTCCGCTGGCGGGAGGCGTTCGCGGGGCTGGTGCCGGTGGACGGCCCGACGTCGCTCATCGTGAGCGACGGGGCGGAGCACAAGCGCCGGCGCCGCCTGGTCCAGCCGGCCCTGCACCACCGCCGGATCGGCGGCTACGTCGACACCATGGCCGCCAGCGCCGACGCCGCCCTCGACCGGTGGCGCCCGGGGCAGCGGGTCGACGTCTACCAGGAGCTGCGCGCGGCGATCCGGCGCAGCACGGTGCGCGCGCTGTTCGGTGCGCGGCTCGCCGCCGACGCCGACTTCTTCGGCGCCCAGCTCCAGGTGCTGCTGGACCTGGTCGACGGCCTGCCGCAGGGCGTGGAGTGGAAGCGGCGGCTGCGGACCCCGCACTGGCGGCGCGCGATGGCGGCCCGGTCCCGGGTGGACGCACGGATCGCCGAGGAGATCGCCCGGGTGCGGACCGGTGGCGCCGGCGCCGACGACCACGTGCTCGCCGCACTGGTACACGGCCGCGACGGCGACGGCCGGGGCCTGACCGACGCCGAAGCCCGCGACCAGGCGGTCACCCTGATCGCCGCCGGATTCGAGACGACCAGCGCCGCGGCCGCCTGGGCGGTGTATGCACTGCTCAGCACCGCTGGGGTGTGGGAGCGTGCGGCCGCGGAGGTGCAGGAGGTGCTCGGCGGCCGGCGGCCCGGCGCAGAGGACCTGCCGCGCCTGCCCTACCTGAACGGGGTGGTCCGGGAGACCCTCCGCCTCTACCCGCCGGCCGTGGTCTCGGCGCGCAAGGTCATCGCGGACTTCACGTTCGCCGGACGCCGGGTGCCCGCCGGCCGGATGCTCCTCTACAGCCCCTACGTCACGCACCGCCTCCCCGAGCTGTGGCAGGACCCGCTGGAGTTCCGCCCCGAGCGCTGGCTTCCGTCCGAGGGGAGCCGCGCGCCGCGGCCCAGCGAGTACCTGCCCTTCTCGGCCGGCCCGCACCGCTGTATCGGCGCCGCCTTCGCGACCACAGAGCTCACCGTGATGCTGGCCCGGCTGCTCTCCCGCACCGTGCTGCACCTCCCCGCGCAGAGCATCCGGCCGACCAGCTTCGCCGCCATGCGCCCGCGCGGCGGCCTGCTGGTCGACGTACGGGAACGGCGCCCGGCCACCGCCTAGCTCCTTCCCGCACCGCCCGTCAGCGGCGGGTACGCCGACCGTCAGCGGGCCCGCGCACGCTGGGCGCATGAACACCGCACAGCGAACCGTACTCATCTCCGGCGGCGGGATCGCCGGCCCCGCCCTGGCCCACTGGCTGCTGCGCGCTGGGTTCGCGCCCACCATCGTGGAGCGCGCCCCCGCCAAGCGCGAGGCCGGCCACCGGATCGAACTCGGGCGCACCGGCGTCGACATGCTCGACCGCATGGGGGTGGGCCAGCGGATCCGGCAGGCCGGCGGCCCGCTGCCCAACCCGACCCTGCTCGTCGGGCAGCACGGCCGCGAGGCGACCCTCCCCGCCCAGCCCGACGCGGCCGGTGCGACGCTGGCGGTGCGCCGCGGCGACATCTACGCCGCGGTGGACAGCCTGGCCGCCGACTCCGCCGAGTACATCTTCGACGACAGCGTCACCGCCATCGAGCAGCGGGCCGGCGGCACCCGGGTGTCCTTCGAGCGCAGCCGCCCGCGCGACTTCGACCTCGTGGTGGGCGCCGACGGCATCAACTCCATGGTGCGCTCACTCGCCTTCGGGCCGCGCGAGCGCTACGCCCGCTTCCTCGGCACCAACCTCGCCATCACCGCCATCGGCAACTACCTCGGACTGCACGACCGGATGATGGTCCGCACCTGGCCGCAGCGCGGCATCGCGCTCACCACATTCCCCGGCAACACCGAGCTGGAGGCCACGTTCCTGGTCCGGGAGCACACGCCGGCGGACGCCCGCGGGCAGAGCCGCAGCGAGCTCCTGGACTACGTGGAGCGCACCTTCGCCGGCGCCGACTGGGAGGTCCCCGAGGTGCTGCGCCGCATCCGCGCGGCGGACGGCGGCAGCCTCCACGTCGCCCCCAGCGTGCAGATCCGGATGCCCGCCTGGACGGCGGGTCGGGTCGCGCTGGTGGGCGACGCCGCCTACTGCCCGGACCCGATGAGCGGCGAGGGCACCACGCTCGCGCTCGCCGGGGCCTACGTCCTCGCCGGCGAACTCGTCCAGGCCGACGGGGACCCGGCCTGGGCGTTCCCCGCCTACGAGCGGGTGATGCGCGAGGTGGTCAAGGCGGCCCAGGGGGTGGGCGAGACCGGCACCGCCCTGCTGGCCCCCCGCACCGGCCCGGCCGGACTCTGGCTGCGCGACCAGGCGATGCGCGTCTCGCTGCCGGTGGTCAGCCTCGGCGCGCGGCTGGGATTCCGGTTCGCCGGCCCCGACAAGGTCGGTGCGCTGCTGCCGGACTACAGCTTCCCGGACGCGCCCCGGCCCGGCACCGGGACCGAGCGGCACCGCGAGCACGCGCCGGCCGATGGCCGCTGACGGCGCCCGGCCGCCTGCTGCGCCGCCTGCGCGGCGGCGCGCCGCCCTGCGGC